>DATLIB010000027.1:0-8797 GCA_035539595.1 Noviherbaspirillum sp. | reverse complement strand
ATGCAGTTCACTACAAAAATGATTCCGTTGGTCGGCGCAATTGCATTTGCCTTTGCAGGTGCAGCATCGGCACAGGAACAAATCGTCCGGATCGGCCATGTCGGCCCGATCTCCGGCGCCATCGCCCACCTTGGCAAGGACAACGAATACGGCGCCCGCATGGCGATTGACGAACTGAACGCCAAAGGCGTGACCATTGGAGGCAAAAAGGTCAAGTTCGAACTGCTGGCAGAAGATGACGCAGGCGATCCGAAGCAAGGCACTGCAGCAGCACAGAAACTGGTCGATGCCAAGGTTCATGGCGTGATCGGTCACTTGAACTCCGGCACCACCATCCCGGCATCGAAGATCTACCACGATGCAGGCATTCCGCAGATCTCCCCGTCTGCTACCAACCCCAAGTACACCCAGCAAGGCTTCAAGACTGCTTTCCGCGTAGTCGCCAATGACGGTCAGCTCGGCGGCACACTCGGCCGTTATGCTGCGGATCAGCTGAAGGCAAAAAAGGTTGCTGTGATCGATGACCGTACAGCCTATGGCCAAGGTGTTGCACAAGAATTCGTAAAGGGAGCAAAAGCCAAGGGCGTGGATGTGGTAGCGCAGCAGTACACCAACGACAAGGCCACCGACTTCAACGCGATTCTGACTGCCATCAAGGCCAGGAATCCGGAAGTCATTTTCTTCGGCGGCATGGACGCTGTTGCTGGCCCGATGCTGCGCCAGATGAAGGCGCTCGGTATCAAGGCCAAATTCATGGGTGGCGACGGCATCTGCACAGTAGGCTTGGCAAAACTGGCAGGCGACGCACTGGCCGACGGCCAAGTGGTTTGCGCAGAAGCAGGCGGCGTGGAAGAGGCTCAGAAAAAAGGTCTGGAGGACTTTAAGGTCGCCTTCAGGAAGAAGTTCAACACCGACGTGCAGATCTATGCGCCGTACGTGTACGACTCCGTGATGGTCATGGTCGAAGCGATGAAGAAGGCTGGCTCCCCGGAACCGGCAAAGTACATGCCTGAACTTGCCAAGATCCAGTACAAAGGCGTGACCGGCAATATCGCTTTTGACAACAAGGGCGACATCAAGAACGGTACGCTGACGCTGTACACCTATCAAAATGGTCAGCGCAAGCAATTGGCCGTCGTTAAGTAAATACCTGCCTCTACTGCGGTCGGATTGCAATCCGACCGCAGTTCATCAATCGCATGGCAAACGGGAAAAATGGTACGCTTGCCATCGCCGCTTCCCGATACGGCCCTCCGCTATTATCCTTGGGGAAATGCCGGTCAGGTCTGTCGGCAACTCTCCCTCTGTTTTTACCGAATGTACCTGGAGCGGTTTTCAAAACCTTGTACGTGGGCGATCTCGATCCTGCGATGCTCGTCGTACCTCACGTACGTCTGTGCTTCTCGAACCGACCTCGTCTCCCGTACAAAATTTTGCAAACTGCTTTAGGCAGATGAAAATCGTCCTGCGGTCGGATGTCGCCCGTACGGCAGCCGGGGCGGGTAGTGGAATAGACCGTTGCCTGGCAAGCTGGAAAAATAAATAGGTAAGTAGGCATCTCCAATGAAGAAAACCGGAACATCATGAGTAGAAAACATATCGGTGTCATTTATACCGGCGGAACAATCGGTATGACAAAAACCGCCCGGGGCTATGCGCCGATGCCCGACTTCGGCTCGGTACTAACTCAGCTATTGGCCGGTCAAGGCGACAGCGTGCCGCGCGTAACATTGCACGTCTATCCGACCCCAATCGATAGCAGCAATGCCACTCCTGCAGACTGGCAGCAGGTTGGGCGCGATATCGCAGCACGTTACGCCGACTACGACGGTTTTGTCGTCCTGCATGGAACCGACACCATGGCTTATACGGCGACCGCCTTGTCCTACATGTTGAAAGGCTTGCGCAAGCCGGTGATTGTGACCGGTTCACAGATTCCTCTGACGGCAGCACGCTCTGATGCTGCGCATAACCTGATCGCTGCATTACAACTTGCGGCGTCCGATGCCATTAATGAAGTGGCCATTTACTTCAACCAGCGTTTGTTGCGTGGCAATCGCGCCACCAAGGTCAGCACCGAACGACTAACGGCGTTTGATAGCCCGAACTATCCTTGGCTGGCGGAAGCCGGCATCGGGCTGCGTCTCAATACACAGGCGATGTGGCCGCGTGCCGAACAGGAATGCTTCGATCTGCCGGAGTATCGAAGCACAATGGTGGTGCCACTCAGGTTTGCCCCAGGGCTGCCGTTGAGCGTTGTGCAATCCATGCTGGACCTGAAACCACAGGCGCTTATCCTGCAATGCTATGGTGCCGGCAACGTTCCGGACCGCGATCCGGCCTTGCTGGACATGCTGGGAAGTGCCAATGAACGCGGCACTGTGTTGGTCGCCTGCAGCCAGTCGTTGCATGGGGCGGTGGCAATCGGTACCTATGCCGCGGGTGCTGGCATGACCGCAGCCGGCGTCGTTGGTGCGCGCGACATGACGTTCGAAGCGATCTACGTGAAATTGCACCATCTGTTCGCGCTCGGCCTGGATGCCTCAGAAGTGAGAGAGCGTTTCTCGCACAGCTTAAGCGGCGAAGTGAGCGCTTAATCTGCTGTTCCCGGTAACGCTGCTCGGTTCGGGGGAGGCACCTGCTGTTGTCGAGGTAATGCCTTGGCGCCACGAAGCAAAAAAAGTCTATGCAATAATGCCGGCTCGAGAAAATTTTGAGCATTCGCTTCTTGCCGCCATGTCTCTTGCCAAGGATGTTTCGCTTTCGGCTATTGCGGCCGGCTTCGTTACCGTATTAGTCGGCTTCACCAGTTCCGCCGTGATCATATTTCAGGCCGCCAGCGCGCTGGGGGCTGGACCGGCCGAAATTGCTTCATGGATGTGGGCGCTGGGATTGGGTATGGCGTTGACCTGCATTCTTCCCTCGCTTCGTTATCGGATGCCGGTCGTGACCGCCTGGTCGACGCCGGGTGCTGCAATGCTGATCACCGGCGCAGCCGGTGTCACGCTGAGCGAAGCCACAGGTGCCTTTCTCGTGTCCGCCGCCATGATTGCGCTATGCGGGTTTTCTGGCTGGTTCGAGCGCATGATCAGCCGCATTCCGGTGTCGATTGCGTCCGGCATGCTGGCCGGCGTGCTGCTGCGCTTTGGGCTCGATGTATTTGTCGCCATGAAGACGCAATTTGCGCTGGCATTCACGATGTTCATTGTTTATCTGATCGGTCGCCGTGCGTTTCCGCGCTACGCAGTGATTGCCACCTTGGCAGTGGGTGTGGCAATTGCGGGTGCGCAGGGACTGCTGCACATCAATGGCATTCAACTTGAGCTTGCACAGCCGGTGTGGATCACGCCGGCTTTTTCGAGCGCGGCATTGGTGGGTGTAGCGCTACCCTTGTTCGTGGTGACGATGGCATCGCAGAATGTGCCAGGCGTGGCGGTGATCCGCGCGTCCGGTTATGCGGTGCCGATTTCGCCGGTGATCGGCCTGACTGGCGTGGTGAACTTTCTGTTTGCGCCTTTCGGTGCATTTGCCCTGAATCTGGCCGCCATCACGGCTGCAATTTGCACTGGACGTGAAGCGCATGAGGATCCGGCGCGGCGTTATGTGGCCGCCATCGCAGCTGGTTTCTTTTACCTGCTGGTTGGCCTCTTCGGCGCCACGGTCGGCGCCGTGTTCGCCGCTTTTCCCAAGGAGCTGGTGCTGGTGATTGCCGGGCTGGCGCTATTCGGCACCATCGGCAACGGTCTTGCCGCTGCCTTGTCCAACGAACGGGAGCGCGAACCCGCATTGGTGACCTTTCTGGTGACGGCGTCTGGCGTTACCCTGTTTGGTGTCGGCTCGGCCTTCTGGGGCTTGGCAGCAGGCGTAATCGCGGTGATTGCGTTGCAGGCGGGGCCGCGTCAAGTACGCCAAAGTTAAGCGTTCAGCCGCTTCGCCATGCAAGTGGACGTTGCCGGGCACAGGCCGGAAAACTGTGTTGTTGTCTGGATGGCTTGTGGTGCGGCACTGCGTGGCACGACTTCATAGCCTTCCTTGGCAAAGAAGGGGGCAGCGCTTGTGGTCAGCAGATACAGCGTATCGACGCCCCGCTCTGCAGCCAGTGCTTCAGCGTGTCTAACCAGCGTAACACCCACGCCATGGCCGCGATGCGACGGCGATACCGCCAGCGAGCGCAGCAATGCCGCCGGCGGATAAAGCTGTAGTCCAACTGTGCCGGCCAGGTCTTTGCCGACGAAGGCGCCGACGAACAGCGATGTCTCTCCAGCCGAAATATCCGACACGGGCAATCCGCAATTCGCTAGCAGCGTCGCCAATTGCGGCGATGGCGCAAGCGGCCGCAACGTGAAGACAGGTGCGTTGTGCCTCATCGTGCGCCTGCTGTTCTGCGCATCGGGAGCACCTCGCTGAGAACGAGGGCGGCGATGACGATCGTGCCGCCAGCAATGCCGCGCGCTCCGAGTAGTTCGCCCAGCAATACCCATCCGAACAAGGCTGCGAAGACCGGCTCCATGGCATAAATAACGGCGGCCTTGTCCGCAGCGACTCCGCGCTGGCCGACGGCTTGCAGGAACAGCATGCCGGCTGTCGCCACGGCACCAAGGTAGAGCAGCGTTGCGGCATGCGGTGCTGCCCGCGCCGGCAAGGTCGCCAGTGCGTCGGTACCGATCGATTGCAGCAATATCCATAGTGTTGCCAGCAGTGCCATGACGGCAATCTGCGTAGCGGCGAGGTGACTCGCCTGGTGCTTGCAGGACCGTTGCGATAAGACGATGACGTACAGCGCATAAGCGAGTGCGCAGACGATGGTCGCGGCATCGCCTGCCAAGTTGCTGCCGCCTTCCCACGACATCAGTCCGATGCCGAAACAGGCCAGCACGGCTGCCACCATGACCGGCCACGACAGGCGATTACCGAAGGCAATGCCAAGAAAAGGCACCATCAGTACGTTCAAGCTGGTTAGGAAGGCACTGCGGTTGGACGTGATGTACTGCAAGCCATACGCCTGCGTGACATACGACGCCAGCCCAAGCGCACCCAGCAGCAGTCCGTCTGTCCATGCACGACGTGGCGCGCGCAGCAAAAAGGGTGTCATGCAAATGGCGGCAACCAGGAAGCGGAGCCCCGATATCTCGACGCCGTTCAGGTCGCCGGCTGCCGATTTCAGGAGCGGGAAGGTGGTTCCCCAAACCAGGGTAACGAGCAGCAGCATTGCCGCACTGGCGGTCATTGCGAAATCGGTCGGACGGCCAACAGCTGTGCGCTGGTCGTCACCGTGGCGTATTCGCCCTGCAGGTTGGCCAGCGACATTGCATGGACTTCCTCCGCGCTGCGGCGGACGCCGTTGAAGTCAGTTTTGTCGAAGGTGAAGGTGGCGTCAGCCGGAACGAAGGCGGCAAATCCGAGGTTGCCGGCATTCCTGGCGGTGGCCTCGATCGAGTTGTTGGTGACAACGCCGGCAATCACCACGTGCTTGATACCGTGTGCGCGTAGCCAATCGTCCAGTCCGGTATCGGTGAATGCGTCCGGGAGGCTCTTTTCAAGCACATGTTCGCCGGCGAGCGGATGGAAGTCGGGCTGGAATTCGACGCCCGGTTGACCGGGGAAATACACGGAATCCGGTACGCGCGAGATATGACGGACATGCACGACCGGACGTTGTGCACTGCGCCACGCTTGCAACAGGCTGCGCATATTGTCTTCCGCCTGCGGGTTATTGCGCTCGCCCAGGCGCAGATCGTCGGTCCCCTGCTGCATGCCGATGATCAGCAGCGCGGCATCGTTCAATTCCTGCATGAGGCCTCCTTCGCATAGCTGGCGCGATCGAGATCAACCACTTCGATGCTCAATTGCAGCTTGCAATTCCTGATGTCCTTGCAAGCCGTGTGCAACAGTGGCAGCAAGGCGGCCGACAGCTGACTTTTAATTTCGGGCGGCCTGCCGCTCAATATTGCCAGTCTGGCATGGATGAATGCGCGCTCTTCGGTAGCGATACCGACCAGATACGTGTCAAGGGAAAGGGCGCGGCTTTTGATATCGGCCTCGTCAAAATGGCCGGTTGCGGCGAGCGCTTGGTTGCAAGCCCTTAGCACCTGCCGCGCATCAAATGCAGTGAGATTATTCGTGTATTCCAGTGTCAGATGTGGCATGGCGAATGCTTATGTCCGGTATTCCGGCTGTCCTGCGATATCCGGCAGCCTTGTCCGGCAAGGATAGCATTGCCGGCACTAATCAGACACTGCCTTTCTTCTCGATGACCAGGATACGGGCGCTGCCACGCGGATGCGCCATGTGTTCGCAGCCGGCGCCGGCAAAGAAGACGTCGCCGGTCTGTAGCGCGGCGACTTTCTCAAGGTCGTCTTCCCGGTAATGCATGTCCACTGCCCCGTCCAGCACGGCGAACACTTCTTCGCCATCGTTGACATGCCATTTGTATGGCGTATCGGTCCAGTGCAGGCGGGTGGTGATGCCGTTCATGTCGGCGATATCCATGGCAGCCCATGGCTTATCTGCGGTGAATTCGCGACTACGGATTATTTTCATGTGGTTGTTTCTCGAAAAAATGGATTTGCTTTTTATTCAGCGGCGGATAGCGCCATACGGTGCAAATGGGCGTCCGCTGGTTCGACGGCGGGCGTGGTCCTTTGCTCTGGTGAGGCATACGGTGAAGAAAAGCCAAAGGCAAATTCGCTGTCGCCGTGCAGTCGGAGATAAGCCAGGCGCTCCTTGGCTTCTGCGAGCGAGGGAATATGGCCAGGCTCGATCCACCATAAAGCCAAGTGCATGTCCTTGAGACGCTCAAACCACGCCTTGCGCTGCCGCATGATCTCCACATGTGCGCTGCGGTAGACGAAGTGTTTCAGCTGTTCGGGCGACGCCCATACCGACAGGTTGATCAGGATGCGTTCATCGTCATACGCCTGCACCGAAGTGGCGTCGCCCACCTCGGTTTTCAGGCGCCAGATGAAGCCGGGACTGGCTTCGGCAAGGGCATTGATGTCGTTCAGCCGCGCCACAAAGCCGGCCATCACCGGATCATCCATCGGACCGAGGGCGCGGGCAATGTTGATTTGCGCGAGATGGCATGGGCGTTTCACGTGGTCTTCCTGATAGTGGGCGAGAGAGGCAGAAGGTGGTCTGCATTCAAGGTGGGAACCGTCTTGCCGCATGTGGCAAGACGGTGATCATCGCAGCTCATTAGCGCACTTTAGCAACGGGCGTCACAGCAAGTCCGATGGTGCATCGAGGCTTGCACAGTAGCTCTGCTGCTCATGCTTTGCGTCAGCTGTGCGATCAGGGAACGGATGCCGTGCAGCGCGTGCAAGGGGCTCGGGCGGCGCTGTTCGATTTTCGCTTCGCGGTCGGCTTCAATAACGGTCAGGCGTCCGGGGATCGCGGTAAAGCTGTCGCCGGCGCTCAGGAAATAATCGTGGCGGATGCCTTCTACCGTGATCCATACGCGACCACGCGCAATATGCAGTGTTTGTGCACTTTCTGGCATGCCGGAAACGGTTTGTCCAGGTTGCAAGGTGATGGCTCTGTTTGTGAATAACCCTCTCATCATAGTGCTCCTTAAATGGCGGGCGGGGCGTCGCTGCACCCTTGCAGATTCGGATCGATTCCCTGCCGCGCAAAGTCATTCTAGTCCTTGCATCGGGCTTGCCTAAGCGATATATTTTTGCTTTTCTTGATAAATAAATTCACATAAAACCATGGCGGATTTACGTCGTTTGCCCAACCTGGCAGCGCTGCGCGCCTTCGAGGCGGCTGCGCGCCATGAAAATTTTTCAAGAGCCGCAGACGAGATCCACGTCACGCACGGTGCAATCAGTCATCAGGTGCGAGCACTGGAGGAGGAGCTCGGCGTAGCCCTGTTCACGCGGCATGGCAAACGCATCGCGATCACCGCCGAGGGGGAGCGCTTCGCCGTCACGCTGCGCAAGGCGTTGACTGAAATCGCTGTGGCAGCGGCGACGCTCAAGGCGGATGCCAAGCAGAAGAGGTTGACGGTCACCGCCTTGCCCTCGCTGGCCGCACGCTGGCTATCGCCGCGCTTGGGGCGCTTCATCGAGCAATATCCGGATCTTGAACTCATGCTGCAATCGAGTGGCCACCTAACGGACTTTGTGCGCGAATCGGTGGACATCGGCATTCGTTTCGGAAAGGGAAATTATCCAGGGCTGAGCGTCGAGAAGCTCATGGATGACTATTACTATCCGGTCGCCAGCCCGCGTTTTAACGGCGGCAAGTTGCCCCAAACCCCGCAACATCTGGCGCACCAGATGTTGTTGCGTTGTGAAATGGAGCCATGGACGCCGTGGTTCCGCGCGGCGGGATTGGATACGCTGGAGCCGACCGGCGGACTCGTGTTTCAGGATGCCTCGATGTTGGTGCGTGCCGCAGCAGAGGGACACGGGATTGCCTTGGCCCGGCATGCCATCGCGGCGGCAGACATCGCCTCGGGCGAGCTGGTGCGCCTGTTCGATGTGGCCTTCAAGTGTCCGCAGTCTTATTACCTGGTCTGCCCGCCTGAAGCATTGAAAAAGCCGCAGGTGCAAGCCTTCCGCAACTGGCTGCGGGACGAGGTGAAGAAAATGGCGGCGCAGACCGTGTAAGGAGTGATGTGCTCTTACAACACCACTTTCACCATCGGATGCGCTGACAGCGCGCGATACAGGTTGTCGAGCTGTTCGCGGCTGGTGGCGCGCACGGTGACTGTCAGTGACAGGTACGTGCCTTTGGAGGATGGTCGCATTTCCATTTTTCCGGCGTCGAAGCTCGGATCGTGTTGCATGACCAC
>DATLIB010000026.1:0-9716 GCA_035539595.1 Noviherbaspirillum sp. | reverse complement strand
CTGGAAGGCACACTGGACACCGTTTTCCGGTTGAGGCAAACATTCGACGATGGCGAAGGCGGCATTCCGACCAACACGCTAGGCGCGCCCAAAGGCATGGAGCACGTGAAAAAAGGGCTGAATGATCTCAAGATATGGTCTTCCCCCGAGGCGCTCAAGAATTTGTTTAAACACATGGTCGGAGGCGTTGAATCCACAGAACTATCCAATTTTGTCTTGCGTACCATCAGCCAGCATGGGGACGCACGGCTCCTAAAATCAGTAGCCGCGTTCTTCGCCGCCGTATTCGTCGTTTCTCCAATGTATGCAGCAACAGAATTCGAACCAGCCGAAGAGTTTGAAGGGGATCGATACGCAGGCACGAAAACCGCCGTGCTTGCCACGGTGGCACCGAACGATCCGCGCGTACCGCATTCCACCCGTAACCCGGACACGCCGGAGGGCAGCCTTCCTCTGCGCATCGTCGACAACGCCCACAAGATTACGCAGGGTGCTAAAGCCGTTATCCCCAACTTCGTGGCAGAAACACTGACCGCAGGCATAGAGCAAGTCCGCGATTTGATGCATACACCGATAGAGAACAAGCAAAGGAAAGGGCGGCCGGCAGATCCATCGCCGGCGTAGGGGCTTGTCAGGTAATAATCCGGCTATTTTTTGCTTGAGGACCGTCCAGGAATAAGGTCGGTCGGGCAAAGCGTGTAAAAGATCTGCAAATGGCCGGCGCTACTCAGACAGGACCATCTTCAAAAGTCCTGTGAAGGGCACCAAATAGAGGGGGTACTCTGCCAACCTCCATTGGAATTGGAGGGTGGAACGTTACGCTCGCGAACCATGAATTTCGAAGTGAAATTAGGAGCCTTTGCGAAAAATTGGTTTTGGTCGTAATCCGGCAAAGGCAACATCATCGAGAGCGGGTTGCCCATACCCATTGCTTCGGCCTGATCCGCTGTCATGGATACACGTACCTGCTCCCCCCTTTTTTCTTGCTGGTGTCGTTCTTGAGGAGGTGCCACATGCGGCGCTCCTGCCATTGAATGTTGCGATAGAGATATCGCCATTGCCTCCAGTTTTCCTCGCTCGAATGATTGTTTTAATGATCATTTCAGACCAAATTGCTTGCCGTAGCTAGCCTAGCTTTTGTCAACTTGTGTGCTATTCTAAGTTATCTTTTACATGAAAATGATTACTGTAATGAGCATACTGACCGAAATAGCAGGCGCACGCAAGGCCGCCGGGTTAGCGCAGGAAGCCGTCGCCGAAAAGGCCGGCTTGAATCGCATGACGGTACAGAAGATCGAGGCGCAGACTATCGACCCGAAGCTTTCGACGCTGGAAGTGCTGGCGCGCGCCTTGGGCATGGAAATCATGCTGGTGCCCGCAGCGCTACGGCCCAGCCTGGAAGACTTCGTGCGTGCCGGCGGCAAAGTCTTGGGGCAACCAGCCGGCTTGGAAGCGCCGAGATCGGCGGTCGATGAATTGGTGCATCCACGCATGACGTTGCCTAAGGGTCGCCCATGAGCACCGCGATCCGCTACCTGCGGCTGTACCTGCATAGCCCACAAGGCAAACGACCGATCGGCTACCTGTCGCAGTACGGCGACATCTTGCGCGTGTCGTTCGACCTCGATTACATCCATGATCCGCAGCGCCCGATGCTTTCATTGAGCTACCTCGGCAGCACAGAAGACGGGACGCGGCAGATCCTGAGCGCCGCACGCGATGTGCGCTTGGTCCGCAACGACGGCAAGTGGCCGGCATACTTCCAGAATTTGTTGCCGGAAGGGCATAACCGCGACCGTCTCGCGCAACAACGCGGATGTCGGCCGGAAGACGAATTTGAACTCTTGGCAGCAGCAGGGCACGATTTGATGGGCGGCATTGAAGTCGCACCGGTGCCAGAAAATGAGGGGGTGCCGACCGTGGTGCGCCACTGGCATACCGCACTCGGCCTGGATGTGCTGGAGCCCGGCTTTGTTGAGTTTCCGGTGGAAGACGCCGCTGCGCTGCCGGGCGTGGTCACCAAGTTTTCCGCTGTGCATGACGGCCGCCGTTACGTGGTCAAGCGACGCGGCGCGGCCGGCTCATTCATCCTCAAGCTTCCCAGCTCCCGCCATTCCGACCTGGTAGCCAATGAATTCATGGGCTACCAGCTCTGCCAGGCACTTGGCCTGGATTGCTCGCACGCCAAGGTGATCTCGCGCGATGAGGCAGAACTGCCTGAGCAGATGCCGTTCAATGACATTCTGGCGGTGACGCGCTTTGACCGCAGGGTGGATGGCACACGGCTGCACATGGAGGAATTCACGCAGGTGCTGGGCTACGAGCCGCGCCATAAATACGGCAAAGGCTTGCAGGCCGATTATTCGGCCATGCTGAGCGTGCTGAATCGCTTCTCCGGCAATCCCTCCACCGACGTCCAGGAATTCGTGCGCCGGTTTGTGGCATTCATCCTGATGGGGAATACGGATGCGCACCTGAAGAATTGGGCGGTGATGTATCCGGACGGCGTCACCCCGCAGTTGACGCCTCTGTACGATCCGGTATGTGTGACCGCCTTTTTCGATGACGTGGCGCAGAGCGAGTATGCGTTGAATCGTGCGATCGACGCGAAGGTGCGCGCCTTAAGCTGGGAGGACGTCGAGGCCTTGTTGCGGCAAGCAGCGGTACCGCGCACGAGCCGCCTGCTACAGATCGCCAAGAGCACCGTCAAACAAGCGCAGGCGGAATGGCCAAAATTGCTAGAAGGCGCGCCGGTGAATATGCAGCGCGCGATCACAGAGCGACTGAGCGGCGGTGTTACCCTGACCAAATGACGCGGCGATCCCAGAGACAACAAAGCCACCGGTTTTCCAGTGGCTTTGCTTTTTACCATCGCGATAGTCGATTCAACACATTTGGGTGATTTCCGGGGATCTTCATCCCATTTTCGCGTCGCATACGGGTGCGCTGCGACGTTGCACCTCGTTTGCATGGATCTAGTACGACAAGGCAACACAACGCGGCTGGGGCGGTTTTGCGTAAGTCTTAAGGCGCCGCGCAGGAATAACTTGTGCAATTTGGCGGTCGTAGCGGGAGGCGATGCAAGGCGCGAGAAGGAGTCATAGCAGGCTATGGCGACGACGAGCAACGCTGCAGCGCGCCCGCCACGACCAGCAAAAATGGGCACACTTTTGGACGATCCCCAAGCCGATGCCGCTGCGGCCTCAATCCAGATGCACGGAGCCGTCGGCTCCCCATTTCACCTTGGTGATGCCTGGCTCCTCGGCTTCGAGGCGTTTTGCCTCGATTTCCTGCGGCGTCAGTTCGCCGCGCTGCGCCCGTGCCTCGTCAGCCAGGCGACGCTCTTCGACCATCTGATCCCGGCGCGCAAACGCCAGTTCAAAGGTATTTTTCAGTTCGTCCATCTGCCATGGCTTGGCGATGTAGCGAAAGACTTCCGCTCTGTTGATGGCATTCATCATCGCCTCGAATTCCGTAGAGGCGCTCAGAACCAGCCGCACGGCATCGGGTTGGATACCTTTGACCGCTTCCAGGAAATCGGCGCCGTTCATGCCGGGCATGCAGTAATCCGAGACGATAACGTCAAAAGCCATCTCGCCGCTGCGCAGCAAGGCCTGCTCGGGATCGGTAAAGATTTCTATCCGCACATCGGCCGTGGCGAGGCACTGGCGCAATGCGCGCTGCAGCGAATACAAGACATTGATTTCGTCATCCAGCAACAATAGCCTTCTCATGATGGTTTGTGCTCCGGGCGGACGTACACCGTCAACGACGTACCCAATAGTTGTTCAAAGTCGGCTATTTGCTGAATCAAACGCTCGCTCAACGGGTGATTGGCGGCCAGCAGCAAGGAGCCGTCGCGCGCGATCAAGTCGCGCGCCATGATCATGCCCGGCTGCAGGGCCGATACGGGAAGCGGCTCTTCAGGCAGGATTTCAACGAGAATCTTGCCGTGGATGATGTCCTGGAATGCATTCACCACCATAGGGTCGTAGCGCTTGCTGCGGCTTTCCAGGATCAGCGCCGCCGCGTCCTGCGGACGCAGGTGGCGTTGCGCGAAAGTGCCGATCTGGAGATTGTCGTAATCGCTGGCCAGCGCCAGAATGCGCGCGCCGAGCGGGATGTCGAAGCCGGAGAGCTTGTCCGGGTATCCCTCGCCATCGAAACGTTCCTGGTGCGAACGGACCAGTCCGGCGGCCTCGCGCAGGTCTTCGAGCGGCATCAGCAATTGCTCGCCGCGTATCGGGTACTTTTGATAAATGCCGAGCCGCTCGCCGTTCATCATCGTTACCGGCATGACCAGCATTTCGTCGGAAAAACCGATTTTCCCGATGTTGTGCAGCAGGCCGGCGACGAAGATTTCCTGCGTTTCGCGCGAGTCCAGTTCCATGCGCCCTGCGATCTTGCGTGCCAGATCGGCCACCCGGCGCGAGTGGCCGGCGAGGTTGGCGCCGCGCATTTCGATCATGTTGGAGAAAACCTTGATCGAGGTGAGAAAGTTGACCTTGAGTTTTTCATGCGAGACCAGCAAGTCGTCGTGCACCTTTCGCAGTTCGGCGGTGCGTTTTACCACCTTGCTCTCGAGGTCGGCGTTGAGTTCTTTCAGCTCGTCGTTCTGTGCCTGCGTCAACGCTTCCAGACGCCGCTTCTCGTCCTCCAGGCCTTTGCGTTCCAGCGCGTGACGAATGATCAGCAGGATGTCGTTGTCATCCCACGGCTTGGTCACATAGCGGTAAATCTCTCCGCGATTGATGGCGCCGAGGATCATCTGGATGTCGGCGTAGCCGGTCAACAGCATGCGAATCGTATCCGGCCAGCGAGCACGAACGGCTTCCAGGAACTGGGTGCCGTCCATCTCCGGCATCCGCATGTCGGAGATCACGATATCGACCTTTTGCGTCTCCAACATCTGCAGGCCGGCATGGCCGCTTTCGGCAACGATGACCTCATACCCCAGGGGGCGGAACAGCCGCCGCAGCGCTGACAGGATATTCGGTTCATCATCGACACAGAGAATGCGCGGCGTTTGCATCGCCATTCCTTCAAAAATGCCTGCCGGTTCAATCATTTTCCATTGATCCTTTTACGCTTGTTCCGTCTGCTGCCTGATGGGCAGCGTAATGTGAAAAGTGGTGCCGCGATTGAGTTCGCTATCAACCTTGATATGGCCGTGATGCTTCTGGATGATGCCGTAGGACAGTGACAGCCCCAGGCCGGTTCCGGTGCCAATCGGCTTGGTGGTGAAGAACGGGTCGAAAATGCGGGACAGGAGTTCCTTCGGAATGCCGGCCCCGGTATCGGCTATTTCGATCCAGATATTGTCGCCTTCGACGCCGGTACGGATCGTGATCTTGCCGCGCTCGCCGCTAATCGCATGCGCGGCATTGACGACGATATTCAAGATGACCTGATTGATCTGCGACGGGAAGCATTCGATCTCGGGGAGATTCCCGTATTCCTTGACGACGTCGGCCTTGTATTTGACTTCGTTGCTGACGATGTTCAGTGTCGAATCGATACCACGATTGATATCCGCCCATTGCCATTCCTGGTTGGCATCGACACGCGAAAAATCCTTCAGGTCCTGCACGATCTTGCGCACGCGGACGATACCTTCCTTCGACTGGCTCATCAACACCGGAATGTCTTCCATCAGAAAATCGAGATCGATACGGGCGCGCAGGGATTGGATGTTGGCAAGGGTGTCGGCGGCGCTGATGCTGGCTTCGGCGGCTTCATAGGTTTTAAGCATCTCCAGCAGATCGACGATGTAGCCTTCCAGCGTACCGAAGTTGGAAAAAATATAGCCGATCGGATTGTTGATCTCGTGAGCGACGCCAGCCGCCAATTGACCGATCGACGCCAGTTTTTCGGACTGCACCAATTGTTCCTGCGCCATCGATAGCCTGGCATTCAGTTCCGTCAGTTCCGCATTGCGGCGCAACAGCTCCGCTTCTGCCGCTTCGCGCTTGCGGATGTCGTATTCCAGTCGTCCGTTCGCCTGCGCAAGCTGGGAGGTGCGTTTTGCGACCAGTTCCTCCAGCTCATCCAGGCGCGCCGCATCCATGGGGTCGTGTTGCGGCGTGGTCGATGGTGTCGTACTCATTGTTTCCCCTTGTCGCTTGCCCGGGCCATAGGCTTACTCAGGCTGTCAGGATCATGCATGCTTCGTCGAACTGGGATTCCGTTTCGCGAAACACGCTTTTGAGAGTGGCGGGCGAGATATTGAGGCTACTCCATGCACGCTCGACAATCGGCGGCACCAAGTCGTGTTGGTCGCCGCTCAAGTCCAGCGCATGCACAATCGCATTGGCGACATGGACAACGCTCGGAATATCGCCCAAATCCTGCATGGCGGGCATATGGTGATTCGCAATGGCGCGCTGGATCAATGGCGGGAATTTCCAGTATTCCGCCAGCGCTTTACCGACAGTCGGATGGTCCAGTCCCAAGGTGGCGCGCTCTGCCTCCAGCATGTAACAGTCGTGGGTATTCCGGTGGGCGATCGTCAGTGCATACAATTGGGGAAAACGCGTGACCAGCACCAGCTTGCCGATGTCGTGCAGCAGGCCGGACATGAAGGCATAGTCCTGGTTGAGGTTCAGGGCGCGTGCCAGCATCTTGGCGCAGAGTGCGGTGCCGACCGCATGCCGCCAGAACATGCGGAAATCGAAGGTGTCGTGCTCGCCGCCGGAAAAATTGTCGATGATGCCGGCGGAGGTGATCAATGCGCGGATGCTATCGAATCCAAGCACCGTAATCGCCTGCGGAATCGTGCGCACCTTGTGCTGCAGGCCGTAGAACGATGAATTGGCCAGGCGCAGCGTTTTCGCCGCCAGCGCCTGATCGCGCGACACCTTGTCGGCCACCGCAGCGATGCTCACGTCCGCCTGCTCGAAACTGTTGATCAGTTCGATCACAATCGGCGGCAGCGATGGCAAGTCACGGATATCCCGGACCACATCGTCAAGTACAAGAGCCGTCATTTGAGTCCGCCCATTCGGTATTCGGTTACTTCCTGCAGCAGCAGGCCGCAGGTACGTTCAGCATTGCATCTTCTGAACAGGGTCGTCAAGCGTTGGCGTACCCGCTCTCTCTCCGCCGCCAGCTCTGCCTCCGTGACGGAATTGTCGATCACGCAAATATTTTCGATGCCGCGCCGCCGCAACGATGTCAGCATGGCTTCGGTCAAACTGGTGGCTGCCGGCAGCAGGACACTGCCTTGTCCATCCTTTACCTGTTCGAACAACACCATGTCGGCGACGGCGTCATCAAGATCTATCCATTTGTATCTCTTCATTTTTTTTGTCCTTGCTATTGCCTTGAATGGACCGTACCAAGACTGATTTCCTATATCCAGTTTCGGCAAAATTTGCCATAAGTTTATTCAGGCCCCAGTACCCGAAATACTTCTTCCAGCGTCGTCAAGCCGTCCTGCACCTTGGCGAACGCGTCTTCGCGCAAGGTCAAAAAGCCTTGTCCTCGCGCATATTCGGTGATTTCGGTGATCGCGGCCTCGCTGGCGATCAAATGGCGCAGATGATCGTCGAGCGTGAACACTTCATAGAGTCCGATGCGCCCTTTGTAACCGGAGTCGTGACAAGTCGGACAGCCGCGCCCCTTGAACGCGACGACGCCGTCGGCAGTAAAACGTCCGCCAATGCGGTGCAGCAATTCCTTGTCAGGCACTACCGGGCTGCAGCAGTGAGAACAGGTCTTGCGCACCAGCCGCTGCGCGATGATAGCCTCCAGCGCAGTGGCGACCACGAACGGCTTGAGGCCGAGGTCGAACAAACGCGACACCGTCGCAATCGCCGAATTGGTATGCAGGGTGGAGAACACCTGGTGGCCGGTCAGTGCGGCATGGAACGCGACTTCAGCGGTTTCGAAATCCCGGATTTCGCCGACCAGCAGTACGTCCGGGTCCTGTCGCAAAATCGCCCGCAGCACCAGGGGGAAGGTGACGCCGATCTTCTCGCGCACCACAACCTGCCCGGCTGAATCCAGATAGTATTCGACCGGATCTTCAATCGTGATGTAGTTTTTTTCCGAGGTGGCACTGCTCTGCAGCAGACTGTAGAGCGTGGTCGTTTTTCCACTGCCGGTCGGTCCGGTGGCCAGCACGATGCCTTGCGGTTTGTCGCTGGCGTAGCGGATTTTGGCGCGGTCGGCGCTGCCGAAACCCAGTGCGTCGAGGCTCAGCACGGCCGAATTTCGGTCGAGAATCCGCATCACGATCTTCTCGCCATTGATCGTGGGCAGCGAGGAAATCCGGAGATCGACGACGCGCGTCGGCGTCTTGACGGCAAGGCGGCCATCCTGCGGACGGCGCCGCTCCGAAATGTCCAGTTCCGCCATGACCTTGATACGTGACACGATCGATTGGTGCATGTTGTGCGGAATCTGCATCTTGTCGATCAGGACGCCGTCGATGCGCAAGCGCACCATCACATTCTTGGCGCGCGGTTGGATGTGAATATCCGACGCGCCGAGCCGGATCGCCTCCAGCAAAATCGAATTGACGAGGCGGATCGCGGGTGGCTCGTCCGTCCCCTGCAGCAGGTCTTCCACCGACTGCTCATCGCCATCGTCCTCGATGATGATCTCGATGCCCTCATACGGATCAGGGGAACCAAAGGTCGTTTCGAGGTCGGCAATATCCGTCGCGCCGATCTTATAGACTTCGGTGATTTTCGCCTGGATGGACGCAATCGAGGCCAATACCGGCACCACGTCCAGCCCGGTGACAAAGCGCAGGTCCTGCAGCAAGCCGGTATCGAGCGGATCGGCCATCGCGAGCGTCAGTCGCTTGCCTTCTATCCTGAGCGGCACAATCAGCTGCCGCTGGCATAGCGTGGCGGGCACTAGCGCCGCCACGGCGGGATCGACCGCAAACTCCTTCGGCTCGGCCTGCTGCACCATCAGTTCCTTGGCCATCAGATCGTGGATCGCCTTTTCGGCGATCCAGCCGCGATCGACGATCAACTTGATCATCGCGTCCTTGCGCTGCGGTTGCTGCTGCAGGCGCATCAGCTCCTGGACCTGCTGTACCGTGAGCAAGCCGCGCTTGTTGAGAATCATGGCGAGCTGGCTGCGGTTGGCCACGCTGAACTTGGCGAGCTGCTCGATCTCCCTGGTCTTGCTCTGGCTTTCCCGCTGCAGCACATTGTTTTTCTGCTTCAGGTCGTACTGCTCCAGCGCCAACGCCACCGTCACGCGCAGGTCGTCGTCGTTCCACGGCTTGAGAATGAACTTGTAGACGGCGCCGGTTTTCACCGCCCCCACCACCGCGTTGACGTCGGCATGCCCCGTCAGCATGATGCGAATCATGTCGGGCTGGATGGTGCGCGCCTGTTTCAGCAGTTCGCCGCCATTCAGGCCGGGCATCATGTAATCGCTGATGAGCACATGGAAGGATTCCCCTCCCAAGCGCCGCAACGCTTCCTTCGGGTCCTGGCAGCAGACAACTTCGTAATTTTCATGATGAAACACCCGCCTGAGCGCGGCCAGCACATTCGGCTCGTCGTCCACCAGCAGCAATCGGTATTGCTGGGGCGCCGCACCACCCTCCGGTTGCGCCGGTTCGCCGGTAAAGAGATGGGCGTAATTCATGGATGACTTTCAAGGGAAGCAGGGCCGCCGCTGATGACAGGCAGGCACACCGTGAAGGTGCTGCCGGTGCCGACGGCAGTTTCGACCTCGATGCGTCCCTGATG
>DATLIB010000025.1:0-6845 GCA_035539595.1 Noviherbaspirillum sp. | reverse complement strand
GAATATAGTTTTTGCTATGACGGTCTACTTGCCCAGATAAATAATCTAATATTTGAAGCTTGGTAAGCTCACGTTTTGCAATAGAACCATCCAACTTGGCTGAAGAACGATTTCCGTACGCATACACATGATTATCTGAATAAATGATCTTATCGACACCAAGTAACTTGCACTGGATTCTCATGAAACGTTCGTCTTTTAATAACGCACTCTTGTTTTCTAATAATTCTTTTCCCACATCAGTTTCTGTAATATCTACCTTCTCTCTAGAAACAGCGGGAGTGCTCCCCTCAACAAACTCCATCACGACCCCTGCTTCCAGCTTGCCAAATTCGTTTTTCTGTACTGCGAAAGCAGTGTAAGGAATGACACCAAACCTCAGCGCTCCATCCAGTAAATAAGTAGCTTTATCTCTACAGGGGGAACTGCTTTTTTCAATTAAATTCAGTCCCTTGGACAATATTCCTTTCCCAGGCATTCTGAATACTCCTATGAAATCTCCGTAAGTTGCTTTAGAAACAACACTGATTCTTCCTTGGGTCATTCGTTGCATGGGAGCAGTCAAGTTATTTTCATTGAACCTTTCAATATCACTGATGGTTGCCTGATTTATGGGGATATTTGCCTTTCGCAAAGCACCGCACATACTATGAGCTAGGGAAGGAGATAAAGTTGAGGCGTTGATAGCCTCCTGTTCTTCTGGACTGAAGTCTTTTAAATGTGACGTTTGGAGTTTGGACATCATCTGGTTGAGATGTCCTCGCATCACCCCCCCTTCTCGCGTACGATTAGCTGGTATATCGGATAGTGGATTATCTGATTCTGATGCAGCTTGCAGCTTGGCAGCGGTCCTCAAATCTCCAACTCCATTTTTCCTTGTTACTTGGCGCTCGGGCAGTGCGTCGCTGTTAGGTTCAGGCTCTTGGGGCGGAAAATCGGGGTGAGGAGATCCATTACGTATTTTTGTCATTACTCCCCCTATTTCAGTGCGATTTCATTATTCCCATCATGGAAAGAACGACGCGTTGTCTGTTATCCCCATTTTCTTAGTCACAGATATGCCATCCCCCACCAAGGAGGTATAAAGGTCTAAGTATGGGTGGTGTCTTTCCTTGCACTAGTTCCTTGTCATACTAGTAGTCAGTCAAGTTGAATTGGCGGAGAAGAAATCGATGGATTTTTTCGTCTGGCACGGCGGGAGGAGGCCGCATGGCGGGCCATGCAACGACGAGCAACACTGCCAGGCGGAAAAAGACGCGATTTATTCCCGTCGATTCAGCTTGACTGACTACTAGACGTACCGTCTGCGGCAACACGTCTTGCTGGAACAATGTTGCGTAAGCCCACATGTAAATATTTCCTTGCTCAGAACGATTTACACGTTTCTGTCTCTACCGCATCTTGCGACAAGACGAAGTGCGCATGCTGCAAGAACCAGCCCCGCGTCAAGCGCGCCACCACTTCCACACTGCCCGGTTCGTCGAATGCATGAGTGGCCCCGGGGATGAGGTCAAAGTGCTTTTTGCAGCGCAGCGCAGCGTAAGTCGAACGATTCATGCCGATGATGCCGTCATCCAGGCTGCCGACAATCAGCAAGGTCGGCGCACTGATGCGCGCAACCAGACCGGGTGCGACCAAGCCGGTGCATCCGCCGCGCAAGACCAACGCAGAAATATCGCCTCCTCTCAATGCAGCCAATTGCATGGCAGCGGCCGCGCCGTTGCCAGCGCCGAACAGGCCGATGGGCGAATCGCAGGTTTGACTGTGGCGCCGCAGCCAGTCGCAGGCGGCATCCAACCGTTGCGTCAGCAAGCTCGCCTCCGCGCGGGCATGCTGACTGTGCGCCGGCGGCCAGCCCGGCAAATCCAACCACAAGGTACCCAGACGAACACTGTGCAGCACGCTGGCGACATAATCGCTTGGCGGCTTTACCCGGCTGCCGTCACTGCCGCAAGCAAACAGCACCACGCCTGTATGATCCGGCGGCAACCAGAGCGCGCCGTCCATTTCCACTTTACCCGCCGCTATCCGGACCGGCTCGCTTTGAATCGATAACGCCATTCATCATCTCCGTCTGCCCTCCCTGCCGCAACGGATTGCGTTCTATACGTACAAGCACCGGTCGGCGTCCTGTACAAACACCACTGTTCCACGTCGTCATGCACCTATTGAAAATTACCAGGAACTAAGCAAGGCAAACCTCATGCCACACGGTATTGGAAAAATGTCTCACTGGAAAAACCATCCCTGCCACCAATGCAGAAATCTGCGCCGCTTCCGTCACCGGACGCGGCGGCGACTTGGGCGGCATCGGATTGCCCGGCCCTTCCCCGCAAGCCGCCAAGGTCAAGGCCACGCTTGCTGCCAACAACATGGCTTTGCCACCGTGCCAGCATGCTTGGCCGCGTGTAGGGCTTCGCTTCATGATCCCCTCTCCCGCAATGACACAATCGAGACGATCGACAGCATCGTTTTTCGCCTTTGTTGGCGGCCCGTTTGTGCAGAAAATGACAAGGTTTATTTCGATGCACTTGCCGTATGCAAGTCGCATTCCTGCATGCCGTCCTTGTCCCTCTTTCCGCCCGCCGCTCCAGTGCCGCCAGTTGTCTCCGGCACCAGCACCGAACGCAACTGGCGGAAATAATCGATGGTCTTTTGCAAGCCTTCGATCAGGCCGACCTTCGGTTCCCAGTCCAGCACCGTGCGCGCCAACGCAATATCCGGGCGGCGCCGTACCGGGTCGTCGCTGGGCAGCGGTTTGAACACGATGGTCGAGCGCGAGTTGCACAAGTCGATGATGCGTTCCGCCAGTTCCAGCATGGTGTGCTCGACCGGGTTGCCGAGGTTGACCGGGCCGCAGAAATCCGCGTCGCTCTGCATCAGTTTGCCGAACGCGCCGATCAGGTCATCGACGTAACAAAAGGAGCGCGATTGCATGCCATCGCCGTAAATCGTGAGCGGTTCGTTAGCCAGCGCCTGCATGATGAAGTTGGATACCACGCGGCCGTCGTTGGGGTGCATGCGCGGCCCGTAGGTATTGAAGATGCGGGCGATCTTGACCGATAGCCGGTGTTGCCGGCGGTAATCCATGCACAGGGTTTCCGCGCAGCGTTTGCCTTCGTCGTAGCAGGAGCGCAGGCCGATGGGATTGACGTGGCCCCAATAGTTTTCGGTCTGCGGATGCACTTGCGGATCGCCGTACACTTCGCTGGTCGAGGCTTGCAGGATGGTCGCTTTCAGGCGCTTGGCCAGCCCCAGCATGTTGATCGCGCCGTGCACGCTGGTCTTGGTGGTTTGCACCGGATCATTCTGGTAATGCACGGGCGACGCCGGACAGGCCAGGTTGTAGATTTCATCCACCTCGACATACAGCGGAAAGGTGACGTCATGACGCAGTAGTTCGAAGCGCGGATGCGGCAGCATGGCGACGATGTTGCGCTTGCTGCCGGTGTAAAAATTATCGACGCACAAGACGTCATGCCCCTGCGCCAGCAGGTATTCGCACAGATGCGAACCAAGGAAGCCGGCGCCGCCGGTGACGAGAATGCGTTTGCAGCCGGTTTCTTTCATGTCTGGTTCTCCCTGGGGGGCACGGACTAACGCCTCGGTGCGTCACCTATGCGCTTGTCTTGGGGACTGCCTTTGTGCGTGACATGGCTTGGGGGCTGCCCCGGCATGCGATCTGCGTGCATGCCGATCGTCCGTGTCGCCAGGTCGACCACCGTGTCCGCCGCCACCTCGTGGGCACACTGATGGCCGGTCGGGCAAACCTGGTACATGCAAGGCCGGCAGGCCACGGCAGCATGGACGACCGGATGGCGCGCCTGATCGAGCGGCGCCCAGCGCGCCGGATCGGAGCCGCAGGAGACGATCACGCTCGGCGTGGCAAGCGCCGCCGCCATATGCGAAACGCCGGTATCGTTGGACACCAGCAGCCGCGCCTGCGCGATCAAGGCGGCGAGCGCACCGAGATCGGTCTTGCCGCTGAGATCGAGAGCCGGCATGCGCATCGCCTCCAGCACGGCTTGCACCACCTCCGCCTCCTCCGGCGAGCCGGTCAGCACGACTTGCATGCCGGCCAGCGCCAAGCGGTCTGCCACTTCGGCAAAGCGCTGCGGCAGCCAGCGCCGCGACGGCAAGCGCGCGCCCGGATGAATGCAGACATAACTGCCGGGGGCCGGCAGGTTGGCATGGCAACGCTGCAGCGCGCAAAAATCGGCATCCATCAGGGGAAATTCCAGATGTGTGCCTTGCAGCGCGATGCCCAGCGTTTCCATCAAGCGTAGATAGCGCAAGACTTCATGTTCCTGCTCGTCCCAGACGGTGAAGGTGTGCGGGTCCGGGCAGTACTCTCCCAGCCGGTAAAAGCCGGCATTGCGCGGGGCGTTGAACAAGACCGCCAGCGGATTGCTATGGCCGCCGCTGCCATGCAGCTGGAGGCTGAGGTCGAAGCGCTGACGCTGCGCCTCGGCCAGGAAATGCGGCACGGAAGACAGGTGCGCCGGCTGCTCGGGGAAGCTGGGAAAGCCGGGAAACACCAGCAGGTCGTCCAGGTAGTGACTAAAGCGCTTGACGAAAGCGGCGGCCCACGGCAGGCCGATCAGCGTGATGTGCGACAGCGGCGCGGCTGCCCGCAGGGCGCGCAGCGCCGGCACCACGCACAGCATGTCGCCCAGCTGCAAAGCGCGCAATACCGCAATCTTGCGCGGCGGCTGGCAGCCGAAGAGCGGCGACGGCATCACGACTTTTCCACGATGAAGGAGCCGATGGCCAGCGCATCCAGCGGCGTGCTGCAAAAGGATTCGACTGCGTCGCGCGGGCTGCAAACCACCGGCTCGCCACGGGTATTGAACGAGGTATTGATCAGTACCGGCACGCCGCTGCGTTGTCCGAAGGCGCGCAGCAAGTCGTAATAGACCGGATTTTGTGCACGGTTGATGGTCTGGATGCGCGCCGTGCCATCGACGTGGCGCACCGCCGGGATGCGCGCCGCCTTGTCGGCTCGCACGTCATAGACGAAGACCATGAAGGGCGACACGTCGCCGTTGACGAACCAATCGGCGGCGGCCTCCTCCAGCACCACGGGTGCGACCGGACGAAAATCCTCACGGTCCTTGATGGTGTTCAGGCGTTGCTGCATGCTCGCGTCCAGCGGCGAGGCAAGAATGGAACGGGCGCCGAGCGCACGCGGACCGAACTCCATGCGACCCTGAAACCAGCCGATCACCTTGTTTTGCATCAGCAGCGCCGACACCTCGCCGGACAAGTCGCGCGCGCGACGGTAGCGCAGCTTGGCCTGGCGCAGGAAGGATTCGATTTCTCCATCGTCGTAGGCCGGGCCGAGGAAGGCGTGTTCCATGCGCCAGTGGCGCTGCGCGCTGCCGCGCTGCTGGCCGTCGATCCACAGTGCCGCACCGAGCGCTGTGCCGGCATCGCCGGACGCCGGCTGCACCCATACCCGCTTGAACGGCCCCTGGTCGCGCAGCTTGGCATTCATCACGCAGTTCAAGGCCACGCCGCCGGCCATGCACAGGTTTTCCGCACCGGTCTTCTCGTGGAGCCAGTCGGCCATCTGCAGCACCGTCTCTTCCAGCACCAGCTGCAGCGAGGCGGCGATGTCCATGTGCTTCTGCTCAAACTCCGACCCGCGCTCGCGCGGCGGACCGAACAGCTTTTCCCACTGTGTCGGCAGGATTTCGACATCGCCCTCGCCGACGTAGTGCGCCACTTCGCGCAGCAAGGGCGCGTATAAGGGCTTGCCGTAGGAAGCCAGCGCCATCACCTTGTATTCATCGGAGGAATGCAGGAAGCCGAGGTAATCGGTCAGGTCTTCATACAGCAGGCCAAGCGAATGCGGCAGGTTGATCTGCTTGATCCGCTGGTAGCGGCGGTCGGCGTACATGCCGTAACTGGTGGTCGCCCGTTCGCCGCGGCCGTCCATGGTCAGCACGGCGCATTCTTCGAAAGGAGCGGCAAGGAATGCGCTGGCTTCATGCGCGAGATGGTGTTCGACAAAATGCCATTGGTAAGGACCATCGTGACGCACATCCCGGAAGCGCCGCTTCAAGTGATGCGGCGCACCGCTGGCAAGCTGGCGCGGCGCATTGACGATGGACGACAGGAATAACGGGTCCCACGGCGACAGCCATTCTGACGCGGCATGGGCCGACGGTTCGAGCGGCAGCTGGATACTGGCCCGGCCGTCGTGCGGCCCCAGCAGCAACGACGGCTGGTAGGAGTAAGCGACATGCTGCACATCCGCCAGCACAATACCGGCCTCCCGCAGGCAGTAATCGATGGCATGGAAAGGCAATTGCCAGGTCGAGAACGGCACCGGCCGCTTGCCGTGCTTGATGCGGGTGAAGCGCTCTTCCTCGGCAGCGGCAAGCACCTCACCGTCGCGCACCAGGCAGGCGGCACAATCATGATAGGCAGCATTGATTCCAAGCGTATACACCGTTCCCTCCCATGCGTAGCTGGCTTGCGCAGAACTTGCGCACGAGGCAACGAAAGCAAGCGACATACCTGCACGGGCCTTTATGTAGGTTGGGTTGACGAAGGAAACCCAACATCGGCGCTTGCAATGCGCGCGTCCGGTGAACGTTGGGGTTCGCTTCGCTCACCGCCAACCTACGAAGAAAAACAAGAGATAGATGATTCGGCGTAATGACAGGTACCGATAGTGGCAGTCGCTGCGTAATTGCTACCGCTTCTTGTAAATCCGGGGGCATGCAATTTTTACCCGCCAGAGGACTCCGGCGCTTCACTGGTATTTTTTACCGATGAGGTATTCGTCTTTGCCCCGCTTCTGTGTTTGTTGCGCAGATAAACCCATTGCCCGGCAA
>DATLIB010000024.1:0-24415 GCA_035539595.1 Noviherbaspirillum sp. | reverse complement strand
GTTAACAACTACTACTATGTATATATATATAAAGATGTAGTTAAAACCTGAAAACCTTTTCCTTGGCAGCTCCGGAAAGTCTCATGCTGCAAAACGATTCAAAAAAGGAACACGTTGTAAAAAAGCCTCTCCTTTCTTTTTGTTTCCCCTTTAAAAGCGCTTTCAAAAAATATTTTTGTGGATAAGTCTTTGGATACCCGCTTGAGTCAATGGGGACAAACCAGAAACTTATCCACGCCGAATTTTTTATCCAATAACTGTTCCTGCCTCATACACGTCTTTTACCGTGACTTATACGATGCTTAAATCCTTGATTGCACAGATGTAAACTGACTTATCCACAGAAAAGTCATGTTGTTAACAATCACTACTATTTATATATACAAGCTATTAAATAAAAACCGCAGAACCTCTCAGTCAGCCCTCTTGCGCCACAACCAGCAAAGGCCCTACGCTATGCCCTTACGCCAACAAGAAACAAAAACATGACCTCCAACCCTCCCCGCCTCGGCATCATCAGTGCATTGCAACAGGAACAATCCGGCTTGATCGACCTGATGCAAGGCACCCAAACCGTGAGGCGCGGCATGCGCGACTACGTGAGCGGCAGCTTATGGGGCATGGATTGCGTTTGCGTGCTATCCCGGATCGGCAAGGTCGCCGCAGCAGCCACGGTTGCCACCCTGATCGAGCGCTTCGGCGTCACCCATGTCGTGTTTACCGGCGTTGCCGGTGCTGTGGACAAGGCGGTACGGGTGGGGGATATCGTGGTCGCGGATACGCTGGTGCAGCACGACATGGATGCACGGCCGCTCTTTCCCCGCTTCGAAGTTCCTTTGCTCGGCCAATCGCACTTTGCAAGCGACCGGCATTTGACCGATCAACTGGCGCAAGCGGCGACCGGTTTTCTCCAGCATGAACTGGAAACCCTCGTGCCGGCAGCAGATCGAGAAACATTCCGGCTGGCCGCACCGCGTGTGCATCGAGGTCTGATCGGCAGCGGCGATGAGTTCCTGCATGACCGGGTTCGGCATGAACAATTGGTTTCTACGTTGCCAAGTCTGCTGGCGGTCGAGATGGAAGGCGCTGCCGTGGCCCAGGTGTGTTTTGAATTCGGACTTCCCTTCGCCGTGGTGCGCACCATTTCAGACGGCGCCAATGAAGCGTCGGCGCATGACTTCATGCATTTCATCGAGCGCGTCGCTGCTCGTTATGCTTTTGGCATCGTCAAGCGATTGTGTACAGCCGAAGGCTCGCACTTTAGTTAGTGCTTATACCAATCCCGCCCTAAAACGTGACATGAAATCGCGTCTTTTTCCGGCTGGCGGGATTGGTATTACTTGCCGCTGGTAGAAGAAGGAATATCCGTTCCTTTGTTCGCGGCAGTGCGCGGTGGGCGTGACGCTTGCGGTTTTTTCCGCACCTGCGCAAGTAGCGCTGCGCAGTCACTGTTTTCTCCCGGACCGACGTTAATCAAGGGAATCAATGCCGCTGCCACCGGTGCCAGCACGCCAAGAGCTACCGCGCTGCCGGCTTTGGCTGCCAACACGCTCTTATCCACGCCGACATCGGGTTTCTTGAAAGGACCAGCCACATACAAGGGCGAACGCAAGGAAATCAGTCGCAGTCCCTTGCTTTCGGGATAGATCTTCAGATCCAGCTGTTCATCGGCGAGATCGATATTGCCATTCACATAAATAGTGGCGTCTTGGGTATCGACCACGAAGGTACGGGTGCGCATCACGCCTTTATCGACGGCAAAATCGCTGGCCGCACAACGGAGCTGGATTTGGCGGTCGCCAAAGAGTTGCGTGAGCACGATGCTGCCGATATTCAAGCCGATTTGTTCAAGAAACAATTTACTGATCGTGCCTTGATTGATCACGGTCCTGATTTCGCCATTGGCGCTGGCCAGCAAGTCGGCGATGGCGTTGCCGCTGCCCGTCAACGCCGCGTCGCCATTGATTTCTCCCAGGCTGGCTTGCATCGAGACTGCTTTCGGGAACAACTGTTTCAACTTCAGGTGGCGCGCCGACACTTTCATTTGTGCCATTAATGGGCGTGCCTTGCCATTCAATGTGAGATTGGCGACCAAGCTGCCGCCGGCGATGCCGAACTTCAAGGGCGCCAGCGACAAGACCCCGTCTTGCAACTGGATCCGGGTCACCAGCTTATCGATAGGCAGTTCTTCCTTGCGCACGATTTTGCGTCCGGTGAACTGTACGTCGGCGTCAATGCTGTCCCAACGCGCTGTCTTGAACGGCTCCACCGGCAGCACCTTGTCTGTCGGCTGCACCGTCTTGCTGCCACGCGCCGCCCGGCTGGCTGGCGAATCGGCCCCGACCACGGGCGACAAGTCATTGAAATTCAAGTAATTCGACACGACCGTTCCTTCCAGCCGGGGGCGCGGCTGGCCGGCACGGTAATGCAAGCTCCCCGCCACGTCGCTGGCTCCCATCTTGCCGGTGAATTTTTCATAGCGCCAATTGCCGGGCGAGCCGCTCAACCTGCCGGCGGTGGCGTAGGGACGCGTTTCCGGCAACACCATGCCGGTCAAGGGATAGAGCTGGGCCAGGCTCACCCCGGACAGCTTGAGCTGCATATCCAGCGCTGCCAACTGGCGCGGCCGGGTCAGCGTCCCCACTGCTTCCACGACGGTCTTGCCGACCCGCATGCGCGCTTCCAGCGGATAATCGCCGTTTGCCTCCTGCAGCGACAACACGCCGCCCGCCCTGCCCGTGCCGCTGACGGTTTCGCCATTGAACGTGCCGCTCATGCGCCAGCCGATGCGATAGCCTTCCTTGCTATCCGCGCCGAGCGTCTCGATATCGGCTTTCAGGTTCGCCTGCTTGATGGCGTCCTTGATTTCCAGATTGCCATTGTTGAGGATCAGGCGTTGCAACTCCACCTGCCAGGCGGATGGTTCATCCGATTGAAAATGCCAGTTGTTGCGGCCATCCTGCAAGCGTTCCAGCCGCAGTGTCGGCGCGTTCAGCGCCAGCGAGGGAATGACGATCTTCTTGCTAAGAAGCGGCAGCAACTTCACGGAAAAAGTCACTTCCTGCGCCTGTGCCATGGTCTCGTCTTGTGCCCAATCGGGATTGCCGAAACTGACTTCCTGTGCTTTCAAGCGCGGCCACGGAATCCAGGCACGCCAACTCGGCTCACCCTGCGGCGCATGCCATGTCAAGGATAGATCGCCGTTGATGGCAAACACCCGTCCGCTCGCTTCGCTGACACGCTGGTTAATCCACGGCTTGGCGCGATTCCAGTCGATGCTGAGAAGCAAGGCAACGCAAAAAGCGAGCATGGCGGCGAAACCACCCACACTCCATAAGGCAATTTTTGTTGCACGAGACATGCAAGTAAGACGTGCCGATCTTGCAAGAGTTCAGCGCGGCAGCTATGCCGCTGAATCGGCAGCACCCCAAGATTGGTATCAGCTCCTGCCGTATTCATGACACAGGGAACCCACCCCCCAAAAAAAAACGGCTGCCAGTCCGAAGAGTGGCAGCCGTTTTCCGTTTCGATGCCGCTTCAGGCACCCAAGGTCATCAGGCTCGCATTGCCGCCCGCAGCAGTGGTGTTGACGCAGACGGCACGCTCAGCCACCAGTCGCCACAAGGGCAAGGCTTCCGCTTCGACACTGGCTACCACGGGCACCAAAGCGCCATCGCGTGCGGCGAGCAGCGGCAACAGCGTCGGCAGACGTGTTGCATCGACCAAGGCCAGATGCACCTCGTGCTGGCTCAAGGCCTCCGCACTGACCACACTGACTGCGTCGCGCACGGTCTGCGGCAGACCTGCCGGCAACAGCTGCGACGATTCCGCACTGACCAAGGCGTGGTTACCGGTGGCAAATGTCGCTGCCAACTGATTCAGCAGCAGACCGACACTGCTGGCCAGGCACAGGACGTTGCCACGCGGGGCGAAGCGCAAGGTGTTGCGTTCGCCGGTCGGACCCGGCAGCACCAGTGAGGTGTTGAGCAAGCTGGTATGGGCATAGTTTTCGCCCAAGGCAGCAATGCGTTCGTGTCCGTGCGTTCCAGCCCATGCCAACAAGGCGTCGAATGCCGGTCGCAAGGAGGTGTCTGAGGCTTCCTGGTGGATGGTATGCGCACCGACCGCTGCCACACCGTTATGTTGCAGGCGTTGCAGGTAGAGCGGGCCGCCGGCTTTCGGTCCGGTACCGGACTTGCCTTCGCCGCCGAAGGGTTGCACACCGACCACCGCGCCGACGATGTTGCGGTTGACGTAGATATTGCCGACGTGTGCACGGGCGGTGACGAAATCGATGGTTTCATCGATGCGCGAATGAACGCCGAGCGTCAAGCCGAAACCGGTCTGGTTGATGGCCTCCACCAGTTGCGGCAATTCTTCGCGACGGTAACGCAACACGTGCAGCACCGGGCCAAAGACTTCGCGCTGTAGTTCCGCCAGCGAGGAGATTTCGATCACCGTCGGCGGCACGAAGGTGCCATATTCGCAGGCTGTCGGCAGGCGCAGCTGATGCACCTTCTTTCCCTGCGCTTTCATGCTGTCGATATGGCGCAACAGATTTTGCTGCGCTTCGGCATCAATCACTGGACCGATATCGATCGCCAGCCGGTCGGGATTGCCGATGCGCAATTCCTGCATCGCGCCTTTCAGCATGTTGAGCGTCTTGTCGGCGACATCGGTCTGCAGGCACAACACGCGCAAGGCGGAGCAGCGCTGACCGGCGCTGTCGAAAGCGGAGGTGATGACGTCCTGCACGACCTGTTCCGGCAGCGCGCTGGAATCAACGATCATCGCATTCTGGCCGCCGGTTTCCGCGATCAGTGGAATCTCTTGCGACTCGGCCGCGCCGCGCTTGGCCAGCGTGCGGTTGATCAATTGCGCGACTTCAGTGGAGCCGGTGAAAATCACGCCGCGTACACGATGGTCGGCGGTCAGTCTGGCACCGACCACGTCGCCCTGGCCCGGCAGGAATTGCAAGGCGCCGCGCGGCACGCCGGCGTCATGCAGCAACTGCACGGCACGGCAGGCGATCAGCGGAGTTTGTTCGGCCGGCTTGGCCAGCACCACATTGCCTGCGGCCAGCGCCGCGCTGACTTCGCCGATAAAAATCGCCAGCGGAAAATTCCACGGACTGATGCAGACCACCGGGCCAAGCGCCTGCGTATTCGGGCCGCTGGCAACCTGGGCCGCGTAATAGCGCAGGAAGTCGATCGCTTCGCGCACTTCGGCAATCGCATTCGGCAGGGATTTGCCGGCTTCGCGGATGGCCAGCGCCATGAATTCCAATTGGCGCTGTTCCAGCAAGTCGGCGCCGCGTTGCAAAGCGGCTGCACGCAAGGTTGGCGGCACACTTTGCCAGTCGCCGGCATAGGCTTCGGCGGCACGCAAGGCGCTTTCCACTTCTTCCGGGCCTGCTTCGACCACCAGACCAACGATATCGCGATGATCGGCCGGGTTCAACACCGATTGCGGCTGGGCCGAAGGGCTTGTGGGTGCGGCCAGCAGGGGCGCGGCTTGCCACTGGCAGCGGGAAAATTCGCCGAAAGTCGCATCGATGTCGCGCAATACGTTTTCATTGCTCAGATCGATACCGGCTGAATTCTTGCGCTCCGCGCCGTATAGATCGGCCGGTAAGGGAATGTTCGGATGCGGGCTGCCACCCAGTTTGCCGGCGACGTCGAACGGATCAGCGATGAGGGTATCGATGGCAACGTTTTCATCGACGATCTGATTGACGAAAGAGGAGTTCGCGCCGTTTTCCAGCAGGCGCCGCACCAGGTAAGCCAGCAGGGTTTCGTGCGAGCCGACCGGCGCATAAATGCGGCAAGGCTTGTTCAGCTTGTCGGCACCGACCACTTGGTCGTACAGCGTCTCGCCCATGCCGTGCAGGCACTGGAATTCGAAATCGGTAATACCGCGTTCCTTGGCCCAGGTATAAATGGTCGAGAGCGTATGCGCGTTGTGCGTGGCGAACTGCGGGTAAATCACGTCGGTGGAAGCCAACAATTTTCGCGCGCAGACTAAATAGGACACGTCGGTGTAGACCTTGCGTGTGTAGACCGGAAAGCCCGGCATGCCATCGACCTGGGCACGCTTGATTTCGGCATCCCAATAAGCGCCCTTGACCAGTCGCACCATGAACTTGCGGCCGCTGCGGCGTGCCAGATCCACCAGGTAATCGATCACGAACGGGCAGCGCTTCTGGTAACCCTGCACCACGAAGCCGATGCCGTCGAAACCGGCTAGTTCCTTGTCGTGCGCCAGCGCTTCCATCAGATCGAGCGACAATTCGAGCCGGTCGGCTTCTTCCGCATCGATGTTCAGGCCGATGTCGTATTGCTTGGCCAGCAGCACCAATTGCTTCACGCGCGGCAGCAATTCAGTCATGGTGCGTGTACGCTGCGCGCGCGAATAACGCGGGTGCAAGGCCGACAGCTTCACCGAAATGCCGGGGCCATCCTTGATGCCGCGGCCGTTGGAGGCACGACCGATCGCATGAATGGCTTCCTCGTACGCCTTGTAATACTTCGCTGCATCTTCCTCGGTCAGGGCCGCTTCGCCCAGCATGTCATAGGAATAGCGGTAGCCGCGCGTTTCGTTGTCGCGGCTGTTGGCAATCGCTTCTGCAATCGTCTGGCCGGTCACGAACTGGTTGCCCAGCATGCGCATCGCCAGGTCCACCCCTTTACGGATCAAGGGCTCGCCGCCCTTGGCGATGAGCTTGGTGAGCGCCGAGCCGAGGCCCTGCTCGCTGTTGGTGCCGACCAGCTTGCCGGTAATCAGCAAGCCCCAGGTGGCCGCGTTGACGAACAGCGAAGGCGATTCGCCCAGATGCTTGCGCCAGTCGCCCTTGCTGATTTTGTCGGCGATCAGGCGGTCGGCGGTTTGGTGGTCAGGGATACGCAGCAGCGCTTCGGCCAGACACATCAGCGCCACGCCTTCTTCGGACGACAGGGAGAATTCGTGCATCAGTGCATCGACACCGGAGGCGCGCGTGCGTTTTTCCCGCACCGATTCGACCAATCCGCGTGCCAAGGACTGCGCCGACTGCTGGGTGGCGCTGTTGAGCGTGACTTGTGTCAGCAGCCACTGCACCGCCTCGCATTCGTCACGGCGGTAAACGGCCGTGATCGCCGCGCGTAGCGGTGTCGGCGCATGTTCGATGTCCGCATGAAATGCGGAGAAAGGGGTGATGGCGGGAAGGGAAATTGTTTCGGTAGCGCTTAGCATGAGATTCCGTACAAAGGATGAACAAGCAGGGGGAAAATTAAGATTCGATTGTAGTGAGGGTGGTTAAGGATTAATTCTTGAAATAAGGTCTGCTATCGAAATTTTCTTTTTTATGGGAGAATTACACCGAACAAAATTTTTACCTGCGCGACGCCATGCTCGACAAAATCAGCAAGAAAATTCTTTCCGAATTACAAAACGACGGACGCATCAGCAATGTCGAATTGGCGTCCCGTGTCAACCTCTCGCCCGCTGCCTGCCTCGAACGTGTGCGCAAACTGCAGGAAGCCGGCTACATCGTTAGCTATACTGCCCAGCTCAATGCGCAACTGCTTGACGTATCACTGCTGGTATTCATTGAAGTCGTGCTCGACCGCACGACGCCGGAAGTGTTCGACGCCTTCAAGCGCAGCGTGCAAGTGATCCCGGAAGTGCAGGAATGCCACATGGTTGCGGGTGGTTTCGACTATCTGGTCAAGGCGCGCGTGAAAGACATGAATGCCTACCGCGAATTCCTTGGCAAATCGCTGCTGCAATTGAAAGGTGTGCGTGAAACGCATACCTACGCAGTGATGGAAGAAGTGAAGAACACCACTCGACTGCCGATCCGCTGAAGGCACGCTTTTCCCTGTTTTTTCGATATACAAAAGAAAAAGGCCCGTTTTGCGGGCCGTTAGTCTTTATAGCAAATCGGTTTTAACCGATTGCATGCTGTGCCATCAGACGCAGGTTCGGATACCACGGCGACCGGCCGTTGCGTTCGATCCAGCGCCATTCTGGCGCTGCCGGCTTGATGACCAGACCCGGACGTCCTAAAGCGCCGGTGACATGCGCTACCGACGTATCGACCGTGATAACTTCATCCAGCGCTTGTACGAGACAGGCGGTGTCGTAAAAATCCGGGTTTCCTGTCAACGGTGCCACGGTCCGTGAACGCAAGTCACTCGGCAATTCTTCGATTTCCGAGGCATGCGGACCAATCTGCAAGGAAACAAAGCTTCCCGCCGTGCGGCGCAGAAGCGGCTCCATTGTGAAAAAGGCCGGTTCGGCATCACGTCGTGCGGCGGCATTCAAAGCATCAAGGTTCAGGGCGGCGGCAACACGTGCTGCTGCCATGCCGATGCGCTGTTCGCGTGTCTGTCTCTCGTGGTAAAGGCGGCTTTCGGCGCATAAGGGCAACGAGCGCCGAACGTTATGACTGTGTTCTTGCGAGCCGGCCCAGCAAAGTCCCACCCACGGACGCGGCAGATGCGCCAGTCGTTCCTTCCATACATTGACGTCCTTCGGATCCACCTTCAGATAAGGCAAGGCGGGAATGGTATCGACTGTCGTTCCGAACACGTAGGGCAAACTGGCTAACGGGCAGTACAGGTCGCATGCTGGTAGTTGGGAATTCCCCATCACGATTTCCAGTCCTTCGATCTGTTTCAACAAGCGGGCGAGAGGCGCGCGATTGTCATCGAGTTGCAGCGTAACGTGGGCGCCTCTTGCCACCAGCAACGGTAGATAGCGTGCGAATTGCAGGACATCGCCGAACCCCTGCTCTCCCAAAATCAAGAGCCGTCTTCCTTCCAACGGCGTGCCGGCCCAGCGGGGTTGGGTGCAGACGATGCGTGAGGACTTCACCGGCTCGAGTTCCCAGCGCCATTCCTGCGCATCCCAGCCGGCCGCATAGTCACCCATCTTGAGCTGCAACAGGCCGCGCGCAAAACGCAGCGAAACATTGAGCGGATCAGCCTTGATCAAAAAGGCGTAGTGGGCATCCAATTCGGCGCTGTCGATCTCAAGCGCGGTCAACGCGCGCAACAGCAGATAATGCGCGGAAGGACGATCCGGAAAGCGTTCAAGCAAGTGGCGTGCATACACTTCGGCCTGCGCGGGGCAGCATAGCTCGGCGCATAACAGGCCAATGTTGTACAGCATGTCGGCATTGTCCGGAGCAAGGCAGCAGGCATCTGCGAAAGCGTCCAATGCATCGAGCGGGCGGTTCATGCCGTTAAGGATGAGGGCACGCGTGCCATGCAGTGCCGCATTTCCGGGCGCCAGTGCAAGGGCGTTTTCCAGCAAGGCCAACGCTTGCTCCGGGCGATTGCCGGTTTGCTGCAGCAGTGAGGCAAGCCGGTAAAGCGCTTCCACGTTCTCCGGTGCATTCGCCAACACTTGGCGATAACAGCGTTCCGCTTCTTCCGGATTACCCAGAAGCGCATACTGCCGCGCCATTTGCAGCATGGCAGCAGGCGACAGGGCTTCTGTGCGGACTTCTTGTGCTGTTTCGAGCAACATGTTTTTCTCCCGTTGAGCTGGTCAGTCGGGAATGAGTGAGATGCACAGTTGCAATGGTTCCGTTCGCGTGGGAGTACGGGCCGCCATGACACGCTTGCAGTTCGCGATGCGGCAATTTGCCCTTAATTCCCAACAAAAAGCCCGCCTTTTTACGAAGGCGGGCTTTTTATCACTGCGACGCTGGTTTTATGCCGCAGCGCCGGATTTCACAAACGACTCCTTCGTCATGCCGCTCAAGTGTGAGCGCAGCCACTTGTGTGCGGGATTACGCGTATCGCGCTCGTGCCACAGCATGTCGATGTGTACGTTCGGCAAGGTAAACGGCAATTCCTTGGTGACCAGCGAGCCGGTAATGCCGGTCGAGGCAATCAGATGGCGCGGCAGCACCGTGATCAAGTCCGAGGTGGCCACGACCCGGCCGGCGGTAAAGAACTGGTTCACCGTCAGCAGGATGCGGCGTTCGCGCCCGAGCGGTGCCAGCGCTTCGTCGACCAAGCCGTGCGCACGACCGGAAAAGCTGACCAGCAAATGGTTGGCGGCGCAATAGTTGTCCAGCGTCAACTCCTCTTTTGCCAACGGGTGATTCTTGCGCATGACGCAGACATAACGTCCTGAATATAACTGCTCATGCCGGATCGGCGATACGGACGCGCCCTGCGCCCCGGCAAGTTGCGCCGTCACACCGGGAAAGAAACCCACCGCCAAGTCGATATCGCCGCGCAGCAACATGGGGCGCGGCTCACGTGTGGTTAGCGGCACCATGCGGATCGTCAAGCCCGGCGCTTCGCGTTCGATGGAGCGCACCAGCGCCGGTAGCCAGAGGGCCGCAGTTGCATCGGCCATTGCCATGCGGAAAGTTGTTCGTGCCCCCGCAATATCGAAATTCTGTTCCGGCGCAATCGCTTCTTCCAGTTCGGACAAGGCCCGCTGTACTGCCGGCCACAGGGTTTCCGCGCGCGGCGTCGGCTTGACCCCGTGCGCGGTCCGAATCAATAACTCATCGCCCAAGGAGTCGCGCAGGCGACGTAGTGCATTGGATACAGCGGGTTGCGTCATGGCCAGCCGGCCGGCGGCGCGCGTCAGGTTTTGTTCGCTCATCACCGCGTCGAAGACGCGTAACAGGTTCAAATCCAGGGTCAAAAAGCTCATGGTTTAGCCTGTATTCAAGGTGGTATTAAGGAAAGAATATTGCCGTGCATTATTCTCGAAAAGTATATCTGATATGCAAAACCGAAATTGGTTTTATAACTGAAGCGTTCATATACTGCACCGCAGCAAACGAGGAAAAATAAACCTACCCGAATTTACACAAGGAGTAAATCATGTCTGTCCTAACGCTCGGTTTTACAGTTGAATCCATTGCCGCAACTACTTTAGCCTTGGTTCGTCCGCTGCTCGGCCTGGGCATCGTCGCTGCGCTGCTGATCGTATTCAAGCCTTTGCTGGTTGGCTTGCTGCGCGCCGCGTTGTTGGTTATCAGGCCGCGCCGAACCTTCGAAGACCGCCGGTCGGCAGCGACGCTGAAAGGTGTCTTGATGATGAACCGCATGGCACGCGAACTCGATTCGAGCCAGCCCGGCTTGGCCACCGAGTTACGCGCGATTGCCGCTCGCGCCTAAACACCCGCCAGCCTGGCCGATGGCGTTTCCGGTGACTTATCTGGCGGCTCCGGCGGTAGCGGGCGATATCGGCACCGGCTCAGACGGGCAGCGTACAGGCATCGGGACTGGCGATTAACGAGATTGCCGACGCTTCTGCCCGTGTTACTTTGGCAAATAGTTTCACCGTTTTGCGCCACTTGAAGTGAAGTTGAAGGACGACTTCAAAGCGTAAGACGACACAGGTGTCTCCTCCCTCCTCCAGGGATTTCACCCCGCAGGCCTTGGCCTTGCGGGGTTTTTTTATGGCTTTATGGCTGGCAAGTTGTACGGGCGGCAGGGAACGACAGCACGGTCGTGATGCAATCAAATAGTGCCTGACTATCGAATTCCTTTGGTGAATCAATTTGATCTATCAAATGAGAATCAATATCATTTAATGCATGGATCGTTGATCGACAAGAAAGGAAGCCCTCATGGTCACAGCCGCAAAAACCACCAGCCAGGTACTGGTCCACATGGCCGTTGCCTTTGTCACCCTGTACCTTGTCACCGGTTCGGTCGCTTTCGGTGGCGTGGCGGCGATTCTTGAACCGATCGGTAACGTGTTGATCATGCCCTTGCACGACCGCTTGTGGGTCAACATTCGCCAGCGCATCGAGCGCCGCCGGATGCCCCACCCTACGCCTGTTGTTTAGTGTTCCAGCAGGGAACGCAGCATCCAGGCCGTTTTTTCGTGTATCTGCATGCGCTGTGTCAGCAGATCGGCAGTTGGTTCGTCGCCGGCTTGATCCACGGCCTTGAACATGCTGCGGGCGGTACGAATCACCGCTTCCTGGTCCTGCACCAGTTGCCGGATCATGTCTTGCGCCGGGGGCACACCATCCGGTTCATCAAGGCTCGTCAGGCGCGAAAACTCCGCGTAGGTTCCCGGCGCCGGGCTGCCGAGTGCGCGAATCCGTTCGGCAATCAGATCGACCGCCGCCGCCAGCTCCGTGTATTGCGTCTCGAACATCAGATGCAGCGTTTGAAACATCGGCCCGGTCACGTTCCAGTGGAAGTTGTGGGTTTTCAGATACAGCGTGTAAGTGTCGGCCAGCAGACGCGACAAGCCGTCGACGATGGCGTGTCTGTCCTGTTCGGAAATGCCGATATCGATTTCCATGGTTCTCTTCTCCTCGTCAGGGTTGTGTTCTTATTCCGACTGTCGTGGACGGTGCGCGTTCGCGGCGAATCCATCAGGCTTGATGCAATCGGGGGCCAGATTGGTATCAGGGAGCGAGCGTCTGATCCCAGAACGCCGCCTCGATCTTGTGGCCGTCAAGATCGCGCACGAAGCAGCCGTAATACGGCGCGCCATACATCGGTCGTGACCCGGGCGCCCCGCCATCCTGGGCGCCAGCCGCCAAGGCGGCGTCATAAAAGGCATGTACCGCTTCTTTCGAGGGGGCGATAAAGCCGAAGTGGGTACCGTTGCCATGTGAAGCCGGATAGCCGTCGATGGGCTGCTGCACCCAGAATTCCGGATATTGCTTACCGTATGCTACGGCACCCGGATGCGCCATCACGCGCCGGTAACCAAGCGTTGCCATCACCTTGTCGTAGAAAGCGGTCGCACGTTCGACGTGGTTGGTGCCGATCGATACGTGCGACAGGATGCTGGGGTTGTCGTCTGTCATGCTTACTTTCGGAGCGCTTTTCGCATGGGAGTCATGGGAGTATCACTGTCCCATGATAACGACATGCCGCTTCCTCCAGCACTAGTGCGACTTGGGGCATATCAAACACACCCCATATCGATGGGATAGTGCAGAATGCGACAGCCGGGCTACTATCCTGTCGGCAAAATCACGCCTGTGCGCAGGCATAAAACATTTAACCTGGAGGCCGCATGACATTCACCGAATCGATCCAAACCTGTTTGTCCAAGTATGTGAATTTCGAAGGCCGCGCCAGCCGCTCCGAATACTGGTGGTTCGCGCTGTTTATCGTCATCGTCGGCGTCGGGCTCTCTTTCGTCAGCGAGACGGTCAGCATGCTGTTTTACCTGGCCACTCTATTGCCGTCGATCTCGGCAGCTACGCGCCGCCTGCACGACACCGACCGCAGCGGTTGGTGGCAGTTGATTGGCATTGTCCCGATAGTGGGATGGATCATCATCATTTATTTCCTTGCGCAAAAAGGCAAGGACGCCAATCGCTTCGGCGAGCCGCTGGAGACTGCGGCGCCGGAAACCTTGATGCACTGAACTGGCGCCCCGCCCCACCGCACAATGACTTCCTGTGCCGGTGCAGGACGCGGCAGGCAGCTCAAGACCAGCATGCAGGCCAGGCTGCCCGCCGTACATGCCGCCGTAAACAGCGCCAGCCCAAGCGCACTGTCGCCCACCAAGGGTGCCACCGCCGCAGCCACCAGCAAGTAGCCGGCCAGGAGCAGGCGGCGCGGGTGTCGCAGCGCCATCCAGTAATTGGCAAGGATGCGGCGGTAATGAAACGCCTGCCGTTCTGCTGCCGGCAGGCTCTCCGGCAGCGCCCGCCGGCACACCAGGCCAAGCAGCAAACCGGCCAGCGCGAGAAACACGAACACGGCGCGCCAGCCGAACCAAACCTGCAGCCAGCCGCCGAGAATGGGCGCGATGGCCGGTGCCAGGGCGAACACCACGGTGACGTCGGACAGCATCTTCTGCGCCTGGGCACCGTCAAGGCGGTCGAGCACCATGGCCCGTCCAACGACAATACCGGCCCCGGCTGATAAGCCCTGCAGCGATAGGAGAAATGGGATGCCATCACTCTAGGCGCGGCTGCGCTTCGGATAAAGAGACAAACACGAATAACACTGTTTCCTCTTCGTTGACAACTGATGCAGAGTCTTGAATTTTCAAGGAAATTGTCAACATCGGAGAAATTGTGTCATTCCGGTTATGCTGTTTATCCGATAGTCGCCGGGCAATAGAATGCATCCTAAAGTGCGGTGCGTTGCTGTGGGCGACCATCGCTTCCCCCTGATTTTTGAACCAATATTGTCATCACGAGAGGAATTTTCACATGCCTATCACGACTATCTATCGCCGTTCGCTGGCTGCCGTTGCCGGTGTTGCCCTGTCCGTCGCAGCCTTTGCCGCCCCGGCTGCTGCGCCTGCGGGCAACTACAAGATCGACCCATCGCACTCCGTCGTCTATTTCGAAGTCGGTCATGCCGGCGGCATCAGCCGTTTCATGGGGCGTTTCAACGACATCGCTGGCGATCTGGTGGTCGATACGCCGGAAAAGAGCAAGGTCAAGGTCGAGGTCAAGGTCGATAGCGTGGACACCAAGCACGATGGCCTGGACAAGCACCTGAAGAGCCCGGACTTTTTCAATGCGGTGCAGTTCCCGACCATGAGTTTTACGTCCAGCGCAGTGACAATGAATGCGGCAGGCGAAGGCACGCTCGCCGGTAACCTGAGCCTGCATGGCGTGACCAAGCCGGTCAGCTTCAAGCTCAAGCACATTGGCAGCGGCCCCGGCCCGCGCGGCGATACCCGTGTCGGCTATGTCGCCACAACAACCATCAAGCGCAGCGACTTCGGCATGAATTACGGCATCCCCAAGGCTGCCACCGATGAAGTCGAGCTGCACATCAACATCGAAGCCATCAAGCAGTAATGTCTTGAAGGAGCCGGTCATGCCTGACTTGTCATTCGTCCTCCCCTTGTTCCTGCAAAGCGGCTTGCTTCCGTTCGCCGTCGCCCTCGCGCTGCTGCTTGTGCTGCGCCAGCCGGACAGGCGCGAATGGGGCGTGACGTTCGCGTTGGCAGCCGGCTTTCTCGCTTCGTATTTCACGGTGTTCCATGCGCAGTGGTCGTTCATCCCGAAAACCGCGCTGGATTGGCTGCCATGGATCGCGGTGTTCGGCAGTGCAGGAGCGGTAGCGGCACAGCAGCTGTGCCAGATGCGCATGTTCATGCGGCTGGCGCTCGCGCTGAGCAGCGCCGCACTCGTGGTGTGGCCGGCACTGGGCAGTCTGGGTGCGCAACAAGCGGCGCTGTTGATTGCCGTAAGTGGTCTGCTCGTGACGGTGGCCTGGACAGGGCTGGCGCATGCCAGCGAACGCCGGCCGACAGCGGCGCCGCTACTGATGGTGGTGGCGGGTGGCGCTGCCTTGACGCTGATGCTCGATGCCAGCGCGGCGGTCGGTCAGTTGAGTGGTGCGCTCGCCGCTGCCCTCGCCGCTTGCGTCGCCTTCAACCTGCCGCGTGTGCGACAGGTCTTCTCCGCCAGCGCTACCGGCACCGCAGTGCTGCTGCTGGGCATGCTGTTGCTCACGGCATATGTGTACGCCGCCTTCTCGCTCACCTATGTGACGCTGCTGATAAGCGGTTTGCTGGCGGACCCACTGGTAGCCGCTATCCATCGTCTGCGTCGACGCAACGGCGGTGCCGCTTCCTGGGTAGCGGTGACAGTGCTGGCCGCCATGCCGGTAATGGTCGTGATCGCGCAGGCCGTCAAGGTAGCGCAAGAATCAGGTGGTTATTAGGGGGATTGCGCCTCGGAAACCGGTGCTCGTTCCTTACCATGCACTTCTCAGGTCGAACGCCGTCGCCATGAAATCGACGAAGGAGCGTACCTTGGCTGACAGGTGCTTGCGGCTCGGATAGACGGCATAGATGCCGAGTTCGCTCGACGTGTATTCGCTCAACACTTCCACCAGCCGCCCGGCCCGGATGTCTTGCGCCGCCAGAAAAGTCGGCTGGCGTATCAGGCCGACGCCGCCCAGTGCCGCCAGCTTCACCATGTCGCCATTGGTGGCGCGCAAGCTGCCCGAGACCTTGACCGTATGGCTGCCGTCCGGGCCGTTCAGTTTCCATTCGTCGCCAGAAGAGGAATAACTGTAAGTGAGGCAATTGTGCCGCGCCAGCTCGGCTGGTGTCTTGGGAATGCCGTGGCGTTCCAGATAGTCGGGCGCACCGCAAATGACAACATGGTCGGAGCCGAGTTTCTTTGCGATCAGGCCCGATTCCGGCAAGGTGCCAATGCGGATGGCAAGGTCGAGTCCTTCCTCGATCAGATCGACGCGGCGGTCGGTAAGCAGCATATCGATTTTGACCTCGGGATACTGCTTCAGATAATCGGCGATCACCGGTCCCATATGCAGGTTGCCGAACGACACCGGTATCGTCATGCGCAAGGTGCCGCGTGGCGATTCGGTGTGATGCACGGCGCCTTCTTCCGCCTCGGCGATGTCGGCCAGAATTTGTACGCAACGGTCGTAGTAGGCCGTGCCGGATTCGGTCAGGGTCAGCTTGCGTGTGGTGCGTTGGAGTAATCGGGTACCCAGATGTTCTTCGAGATGGGCCACATACTTGGAGGTCATGGCACGCGACATGGCAAGACGATCCGACGCGGCAGCGAAACTGCCGGTGTCCACCACGGCGGCGAAGGCTTTCATGCTGGTGAGGGTATCCATTCCATCCTGTGGCGTTGGCTGGGCAGCACGGCCCGGAAGCCGCTCATCTTGCCACGCAGAATGAACAAGGGCAACGCGCGCCACCAAGCCAATTCAGTTGCCGACCTCGGGAAACAGACGATCGTTGGCACTTTCCAGGAAGCTATCACTGCTGTCGCTGCGACCGGCGCGACCGTTGCTGCCGCTACTCGATATGCCGCGTTCGATGCCATTCAAAAAACGCCCTAGTGCGTCATCACCCACCGTGTCCCGGTTTCGCTCTGCCGTTTGCACACCGTCCGGGCCGACCACTACCGTCGTGCCGCTAGCATGCCGGGTAACGACGCCATGGCCGGGCGGCAACGCGCCCATGGTTTCCTGGGCCTGCTCGATCCACTCTTCCAGCGGCGCAGTGACCATCAATGGCGGTGGCCGCTCCGGTTGTGGAAAGCGGGCCTTGGTATCGATGCGCCGGGTCTTGAGCGTATCGCGGAAAAAATCGCCGACCAGCAGCAGCGCATTGTGTCCGCCCTGCCCCCAATGGTCGCTGCGCATGGTCACGCGTGAATCGTTGAAACCGACCCAAGCGCCTGCCACCAGGTCGGGATGCATCAGGATGAACCAGCCGTCGGTATTGTTTTGCGTAGTGCCGGTCTTGCCGGCAATGTCGGCGACAAGATGGAAGCGGTTGCGCACTTCGGTGCCGGTCCCATAACGCACCACGCCGCGCATCATGTCGATCAGTTCGATGGCTGTCTCCTGCGACATCGCACGCTGTGACTCGGTGTCGAATTCAGCCAGCACATTGCCCTCGCGGTCGGTGATTTTGGTGATGCAAAGCGGTTCCCGATATTCGCCGATGCGGGCGATGGTGGCATACGCCGACACCATTTCCAGCAAGGTGACGGGACTGGTGCCGAGCGACAGGGACGGCACCGGATTGAGCCGGCTGCGCTTGATGCCGAGCGCCTGCGCCAGATTGATGACCTGCGGCAAGCCAGCATCCTGCATCACCTGCGCGGTAATCGTGTTCTTGGAAAAGATCAAGCCTTCGCGCATGCTCATCATGCGGCCGCTGTAACCCGACATGTCGGTCGGACGCCAGATGCTGCCATCGACCGAACGGATTTCCACCTGGCCGTCGGGATAAATGCTGTCGGGACGCAGGCCTTGTTCCAGTGCTGCGCCGTACACAATGGGCTTGAAGGTCGAACCCGGTTGACGCATGGCTTGGGCTACATGATCGAATTGATCACGCTGAAAATCGCGGCTACCGACCCACGCCTTGATGTTGCCAGTGCGCGGGTCCATGGCCAGAAAGCCGGCTTCCAGGCGCGTCTTGTAAGTGCGCAAGCGACGCAGGAAACGGCTGTCCGCTTTCAGCTTGGCCAGGGTTGCTTGCTTGTCCGCTCCGGCCGCGGTCGCTTTCCGGTATTCCGGACTCTCGCGGATAAATGCATCGAGTAAATCCGGGCGTTCCTGCCAAAAGTGGCGGAACGGTTCCACGTTTTTGCGCAGCGCTGCGTATGCACTCGGTGTTTCCGAAGCGACGCGCTCGCTGCTGCGTCCCCATTCCACATCGGCAATGTCTTGCAACACCTGCGCCTGTCGCGCAACGGCCGCTGCTGCCGTTGCCTGCAATGCGTCATCCAGGGTGCTATGAACCACCAGGCCATCGGTATGGATGTTGTAATCGTTTTGCTGCGCCCATGCCAGCAGTTGGCGCCGCACATGGGCCGCGAAATGGGGGGCCTCGCCGAGCGGATCGGGTTGCCGTGTAAACGTGACCTGCAACGGCTGCACGCGCAAGGCGTCGTATTCCGCCGTGCTCAACATGCCATGCTTGCGCATCTGGCTGAGCACCACGTTGCGTCGCCGCTGGGCGCGCTCCGGGTTGATCACGGGATTGTAATAACTGGTGCCCTTGAGCATGCCGATCAGCGTTGCACTCTCCAGGACGTCCAGTTCAGAAGCTCTCTTGTCGTAGTAGGTACGCGCGGCCATCTCGATGCCCACCACGTTGTAGAGGAAGGGTACGTTGTTGAGGTAAGTCTCAAGGATCTGATCTTTGGTATAGGCGTCTTCGATCTTGAGGGCGGTAATGATCTCGCGCAGCTTGCGATTAATAGTGCGCGCTCGGCCGATGGCTTGCGGAAACAGATTGCGTACCAATTGCTGCGTGATCGTCGAGCCGCCTTGCGCATCGCCCCGTGCGGTATGTAACACCGCTGCCAGCGTGCGGCCGACATCGACACCACGATGCCCATAAAAGCGATGGTCTTCGGTCGCAATCAAGGCATTGATCGCATGCGGTGAAATCTGGTCCAGCCGTACCCGTTCCTGCAGGCCGCGACTGTAAGTGGCGATGGGGCGTTCTTGTGCCGACAACAGAATGCTCGGCTGCGCATCGCGTGCCTTGAGCAAGACTGCGACGCTCGGTGTTTGCGGCACCGTGTACCACACATAGACCGCGCTGGCGGTCAAGGCGATGCTCAACAGAATCGCCAATAAGGCCAGCACAATAACGGTATACCGACGTATGGCGCGGTAGCGCGAAACATGCTTTCTGGATTCTTCCCGGTAATGCTGCGGTGCGTGCTGCTGTCGATACTCCTCGTCCACTTCCATCCCCTGTCACAGTCGTTGAAATTTGGACAAAGTCTTGGCAGTTTGGTTTGGCGGCCAATATAGAAACGGAACAAATCCACCGCGAAAATATGGCATCAACAAGTGAAAGACGGCCCGAGTTTGAGCCATATCAAAAAGTGCCTTCCTGCCCTGCCTCACCGTTTGTTTACCGTGGACAGTCATGCGTGTGCTTAGTAATCTTTTGTGTTCTCAAGAAGCATCTTCACGCAAGGAAACCGAAAAAATGACGACTGGGGCCAACATCCCCGACGATGTCAGACGCTTCGTTCTTACCAGCATCCCCTCCGTTCCCTACCTGGAAGCGATGCTTCTGCTCCGTTACGAGGCGGGAGTGGGGTGGGACGGCGTGCGTCTTGCCCAGCGGCTGTATCTTGCCGAAAAAGCGGCAGACGGGCTGCTGACTGAACTGCAGGAAGCCGGCGTCCTGAGTGAGGCTGAGCACCACTCTACCCCTCCTTCCGATGCCCGCACTTCCTACGTTTATGCGCCGAGTTCCGACGAGTTGCGGCAGATGATCGATCGTCTGGCCGAGGTCTATTATCAGCACTTGGTCGAAGTGACCAACTTGATCCATTCCAAGACCAGCAAAAAGGCGCAGCAATTTGCCGACGCCTTCAAATGGCGAAAGGAACCATGAAATGACATTGAGCTCCGTAATCTATGCCCTGTGTGCATTGACTTCCATTTTGTGCTGCGGATTGCTGTTGCGCAGCTACAAAAGGACCGGTTCCCGACTGTTGTTATGGAGCGGACTGTGTTTCGCCGGCATGTCGGTCAACAATGTCCTCTTGATTCTGGACCGCGTGGTGTTCCCCACCACCGTAGACCTTGCCAGTTGGCGGTTGGTGGCGGCGCTCTTGGCACTGTTGCCGTTGCTGTACGGCTTGATCTGGGAAGAGGAGTGAAACGATGACCGACTTGCTGACTGGCGCGATTGTCACAGCCTCCCTCGTTGTCGCCCTGTTTTTCCTGCGCTTCTGGCGTACCACCGGCGATCGCTTCTTCCTGTTCTTTGCACTGTCTTTCCTGATCGACGGCCTGGATCGGCTGCTGCTTGCGCCGTCATCAATCACCAGCGACGATGCGCCGGCCTACTACCTGGTGCGTCTAGTGTCCTATGGCTTGATCCTCTATGCCATCCTGGACAAGAACCGGCCCTGGGGTAAAGGTAAATAAGGAGTCGAGCAAGAATAAGTGAGTATCCAGGTACGCCTCACACCTGCTCACTGCGCTGAAATCGGTTTATGCTACCCATACAGCCGATTGAGTTGCGGCGCTTTTTTCCATTGCCATGCCGTTGACCCTCTCCTGTTACTACCTGGACGAACCGCTTTCCGAAGAGGAGTTGCAATTCGTCACGCAAACGCTGATCGGACCGTGGGCGAAATTTCGCAGCGGTGCCGCCGCGCTGGTGCAAAAAAGAGTGCCGGCAGTACTACCGATGCCGGATGCCAACGGCATCTATGTGCAAAACCGCGAACAACGCGCCGACGCCATGCGCGCCAACCTGCGTCATGCAGGTATCCGCGCCGACATTGGCCGGCAAGTCGTCTGGGCAACGCCCCGCGACAGCGACTGGGACGCCATCTTTCAATTCGCGCTCCGCGAAGAAACCGGCTTCGGTCCCTATGTCGCGCAAAGATGGTTTTTGGAAAACGGAGTGCTTGTGCGCGGCACCGTGCGCGTGATCGATACGCACATGCTGTTGCGCGGCTTGTGAAGCGGTCGCATGAAATTCTGTGGACCATAGAATGGTCAACGCGATGATGGAAGGATTAATTTTTTACACGCCATTTTGGAAACAACATGTGGTACATCCAATCGATGATCAATACATATCGGTCTGTGCGTTGTCGCCGTTATTGTTAAAGCCGGACACTTATGGTCAAAGGAGATAACACGTTTATCTTTGGACATGCAAACCTCGCCATCCAACACTAATTCCCTTTGAGTAAATGCCTTGATTTTTTTATCGTGAATTTCAAACAAACTCTCAAAGAGGCTTCCCCCTTGCGACTCAACAAGAGCGTATTTGCGCGCGGCAATCGGCTCGGCTGCAATCGGCAATTTCCCCGCATAAACAACCTCTTCTTCTGTTGGGTCAAAGAGGAAAATTGCTCTCGACTTATGCAGCCCTGTGTCGGTAGTGTTGACGGCAATATCAAGAACACCGTCCCCATCAATGTCTTCTGTTTCGAAAAGTAGATCTCCACAAGACTCAGCAGGTTCGATACGGACTGAGGAAACCGCTTTTTGCGTCGTATTAGGAGTATTCAAGACGGAAGTCCGTAGAGATATCACTACGTTTTCATGTGCTGCAACAGCACATTCCCAATGAACGAAAAAGAGCTTGTTTTTTGTGTTGACTTCGATTGTTCCCACCGAGGACGTAGATGCCCATGCGGGAACAAACAGCATGGCGAGCACGGAGGCTAAATAACGATGCATCTAGTTATCTCCTATGAGATTTTTGATACCAACCTGTCTACCGGAACACCGACGCGCAATTTACCTTCTGTTTTTTCCCGGTTAAAAAACGCTTCAGGCAATGTTTGGGGAAATAAGTACTCGTCTTTGCATCAAATTGATACAGTATTTCCGTAGCAGGAAATCCCGGTGGTGGAGAATCTAATGCGAGAAATTTAGCGGGCAATCCAGTAGCCTTCTCTATTCCAATTCCTCGCACTGTGCTGGCAAATGGAATAAATAGAGTTGCACATGCATGCTGATCTTTCCGCAGCTCGAACATGACTCTTGTAATGTTTATTCCGGGAGTGATGTCACGTACCCATTTGTACTTGTGACTGTTCTCTAAAACATCATCTGTTTGGATATTTTCGTCATTTTTATAGTCGGGACCATAAGTGCTTATTAAATACTGGTCTAAAGATGAATAACATTTTCCGAGCGGGGAATTGGCCCATACTCCGTCAATAGGTTTGGTATCTGCTCCAGCAGTAATCGACGATAAAAGAAGAAGAGAAAACGACAGGAATTTAAGGACTTTGTCGGTCATAGTGCACAGCAATGTATAGGGTATCTCTGTTGGCAGAAAACTTGCGCACAAGGTTGGATTGAGAGGTGGCGTTCAACGGAGAATAAGCGAACTGTGGTTGGTGTTGTACTGCAGTAAGTCCCATACTGAAATATCAAAAAAAACACTGTCTATAGGTCAAGGCGAGTTCACGTTGACCAAAGAGTTATTTTTTAACGCACTTCCCAATATTCAAAGCACTGTCCGGATCGCATTTCGTAATATTCGAGATTGCAGAGTCAATGCCTTTAAATGATTTTGGTTTGCAGCTTAAGGTTACTGATTTAGGTCCCTCAACGGATACGATTGCTTCGAATTGAGAGGGTTGTTCCTCAGCATCGCTATTTACCTCGACGACGTACACGTAACTCTTGTTTTTAAAATGAAGTGATTGCTTGGTTACTTTGGACCGAACGTATTCGGCAAAGTAAAACTTGTCCCCACCATTTTTTAAAGACTGCGGATAAACAAATTCCACATTGTTCGGCAACCCAAATCGATACTGCAAATCTTTATCTGCCGTGTCCGGCAACGAGCCACATATTGAAATCACTTTATTGGATTGGGCGATATGGCAGGAAAAATAGTCGTGTTCATCAGCAAGGCATAAAGTAGTGTTAGCAGCGAGGGCTTGTTGTCCCATGATGATGGAGATCAACCATACGCCCGCCGTGGGTAGACTTGAAATTCTTTTCACTTCTTCAATCTGTCGTACGTTTTTTATGCTTAAAGATGGCCCTTCTGGCTGCCTCTATAGTCGAGGCTCTTTCTGCACGAACCTCTGTTGTGAGTAGCTGGTCTATCTCGAATTTCAATTTTGCTTTGTTCCATATGGCGACTGATGCTACTTTTTCATAAGCATTTCCACCAATTGAAAGAGCCGCAATCACCACCACATCCTGAATACCATCGTTATTCAAATCATCAAATCCCATTGCGGACACGGCCATGCAGGATGCGATTTGTTCATCATCCTCATAGAGGACAGTGAACGTTGGTGATTCAATGCGTTCGAGAAAAGTCATGAGAACGCATGAGCGGACCTCTTTCTCATTAAATTGAACACTAACCGGCATGATATAAATATTTGCTGTCGGCATCCTTAATACAAAGCTTTGCCGAGGGAATGTGTCTATTAATAAATGCGTTCCATCTTGGGAAACTTTATCCGTGAAAGCCGAAGTAATTTTCGCTTTTGCTGTGTTGATCTCATCAGGCGTTAAGACCCGTACAGTTGTTTGAGATTTCACGCTGATGACCGTGAATAGCGATAAGAAGATTAGTAAAAATAGGCGAATCGTCATCTACGGCACGCCGGAGTCTCACCAATGTTTAACAGGTCTGCTTGGCGTATCCAGCCTGATGTCGCTCTTTTCAAACCTTGATAATCTACTTGAACGCGATCGCTTTTCGGCTCTTTATCCATTACAACCACAATATCACCGCATGTTACATAAGCCTTGGTCTGGTTTTGAACGAAAGGGGTTTTATAAAAATAGCTCTGCCTTGTAGAGACCATGCGGAATTCAATCCATTTTTTTCGTTCGGAGAAAAATATCGTGGGTGGATTCTCACTCAAGAAATCTTCACCGCGAGAACAGCCAGGTAGGATCCTCTCAAGTTTCAACATCACTGCGGGAGTTGGTGTCTCTGCCGTCGTTAGAGTCCCTTTGCTGAAAATGCCTTTGTTCATTAGCCCAACTGCTACGGCAACTATGTCGCTGTCGCCATCGGTTTTTATTTTTCCTGAAAAATAAAAGCTACATCGCCACGTCATGCGATCAGTTTGCGGGTTGTATCCCCCCTCGGATTCAAAAAAACCTGAAACAGTTTTTTCGCTTGGATTAATGGCGAGTTCCAATGACTCACCGTACAGACCCGACGGCAACTGATGCAGTGGTAATTCAGCATTCGCATGAAATGCTGTGAACCATAGAATGGCCAGGAGCGAACGCAATGTCATTTTTTATTCCATTTTTTATATGAATTCAGAAGCTTTTCGTCATACAGGTTCTCCCTGTACGCGGGACCATTAAAGCCTTCTGCTAGCTGTCGAAAGTTCTTACTTTTCATGGCGCCAATAAGGCTGGGATCAATACGTTTAAAAAACAGGATAAGTGCTCTGATTTGCTCTCTTTCTGAGCGAGACATAGCTTTAACGAATTCAGCCGCAGTTGCGTACCCCATTCGCTTGTAG
>DATLIB010000023.1:0-13859 GCA_035539595.1 Noviherbaspirillum sp. | reverse complement strand
CTTCCACGTCTTCTTCATTGATCCCCACATTGCCTATGTGCGGATACGTCAGCGTCACTATCTGGCGGCTGTAACTCGGGTCGCTCAGTATCTCCTGGTAACCCGTCATCGCCGTGTTGAACACGACTTCGCCGGTCGCTTGACCGGGAGCACCAATTGAAAAACCCTGAAAAATCGACCCATCTGCAAGCGCGAGGATGGCCGGAACTGATTGGCCAGAAAAAAATGGCAGCAAGGGTAACTCCTGAGATGGTTACCGCCGCTGCGCCGCGCCAGAACGACCGCCGACCAAACGGCTTGCGCTGGGTGTCGTGGGTCTTTTTGGGACGAAATGGAAGGGGTATGCGCTACGGCGGACTGAATTGGATAAACCTCGCAATTATAGCCGAGAACGCCCTTCCCCGCAAACCAGAAAGGCTGCAGCCAGAGCGATTCCGCCGAACTATGCGTTAGTCCACGCACGCACAGCGGCAAATGCGGCTGGCGCCGCAGATGCCTACCAAAGGCGTCTAGGCGCCAAGTGCGGCAATGCCTGCCTTGGCGATTTGCACATCTTCCGAGGACTTGACTCCGGAAACGCCAATTGCGCCGACGCACTCGCCGTTGATCAAAACGGGAACGCCACCTTCAAGCATGCCTTCCAGCGCAGGCGCGGTCATGAAGGAAAAACGGCCATTATTAATCATATCCTCGTAGATCTTGCTTTCGCGACGACCGAGTGCGGCCGTCTTAGCCTTGGCCGGAGCGATGTGTGCCGAGATCGGCGCAGCGCCGTCGAGGCGTTGCAACCATAACAGGTGACCGCCGTCATCAACGATGGAAATAGTGACCGGCCAGTTGTTACTTTTTGCTTCCGCCTCGGCCGCGGCAGCAATTTTTTTGACATCATCGAGAGTCAGTATCGATTTGGATTGCATGGTTCCTCCTGAAAAAGAAGGCAGGATTGTACGCCAGCCAGATCGCGAATGCTCGACGTGGATTGAGGCCGTCGATCAGCGTCTTTCTTGTTGCGATATGAGATCAAGCAAGGGTTGCAACTCAACGGGTAAATTTTCAATGTAGGGCAACACCTCACTCTGCCGTCCATCTCTGATCCATTGCAGGAGCGTAGCAAGGTCCGGTGCGACGTGCTGATATATGGAAGAACTACCGACGTTACCGCCGGACGTATCTTCCAGGGCCACCCCCACCTCACCACGTTCAAACGCTTGTTCTTCTTGTATGCCTACCACGCCAGTGATCGCACGGTTCAATCCGAGCATGGCGCGTCTATGTGCCACGCTGCGCAATTCGGCCAAGACTACGGCTTTCGGCGCCCTCCCGTCGTCGCTCAGGGACACCAAGCCGCAACTCACGATAAAGGACATGGACTCATCCTTGGCCAAGTGCGCAGCTTCTATAACGCGGCAGACGCGTTGTGCGAAACTGCGTGCGGAATCAAAATTAATGCTGCCGGTTGCGAGGGTGAACTCCGCCTCACCGGTTTTTACAACAAGATCGGTCTGACGCACCACACGCAACAACAACTGACCGACAGCAGCCACTACACAGGCAGCAGGACATACTGCCGGATCGTCGTGGCCTACCTCTTTCAAGCCAACGCAGACGTTGAGGAGAACAAAATTCTTCCGTGCTTTGACAGCCTTGGCAAGCAGTGCATCAAGATTATGTTCGAACTCATGCTGCATACTGACCCGATGGGATAGGACTCCCAGGCGGGGCAGCAGTTGTGCCGCGTCAATTCCCTTGGTAATGACGTCGGTGGCGCCAGCAACCCTGGCACGATTGCGCTCTTCACGGTCTCCACTGCCGGAAACAACCACTACTGGAATTTCACGGATTCGGCGGACTTTTGAGCTGCGAATCCGCCGCAACAAGCCATATCCATCCAGTTTTGGCATGATCAAATCAGTGATGACAACACGGATACTTGGATCAAGCAGCAGTATTTCCCACGCCTCCTCGCCGTTCAGCGCCTCACGGAAATCAAACATGTCTTCGATATGTTTGATTAGCGTCACGCGCACGATGCGGGAATCGTCTGCAATCAACACCCTTGGCTTAACGGAAACGTCTGGCGTGGCATACAAGCTCATACATATCGGTAAAAGTTGCCTTTCTGCAAGCATACGCCCCTGCTGCAATTTTTGACAGGGTAAAGCGATTCACTTACATTGCATGTGTCAGATTATTGAGGTTGCCATATGACAACACGTCGCCAAATTAGCCGATTCCCGTGGTGCATCTGCATGGGCGCGCTTATCTTTATCCTTTCCGGAACGGCTACCGCGTCCGATGCTTCGTCCGAAACCAGCAACACGCCACGCTCCAATGGCCTAAGTACCTTGGCGTCTGAAATGGTCATGCAGGCGATGGGAATGATCGGTATTCGTTACAAGTACGGAGGCAATGAACCCGAAGATGGCCTGGATTGCAGCGGGCTGGTCCGCTATCTTTTCAAGAAAGTATGGGGTGCCGAATTGCCGCGCACTTCGGAAGAAATGAGTCGGCTTGGCGAACACGTCGATAGCCGAAGCCTGCAGGCAGGTGACTTGGTCTTCTACAACACGCTACAGCGCGGTTTTTCCCATGTTGGCATTTATTTGGGCGATAACAAGTTCGTCCATGCCCCCTCTTCCGGTGGACAGGTCCGCATCGAAAGCATGGATGTCGGCTATTGGAAGAAACGCTTCAATGGCGCACGCCGCATCAATCAATCTGAATAGAATAAGGCCGACTTTTCAGTCGGTTATGGTTATTGTTCCCGCTTTGCTGCGAGTTTGCGTTTCAGTTCAGCCAAGACTGCTGCAGTAGCCTGTTCGCCAGCGAGAATGGCAGTATTCCTTCCCGGGAAATCATTCCCCTTCATGCCGCCCAACCGCGGCTGGATGATGATATCCGCCTCCCTCAGCTCGTACTGGTTAATGCTCTGTCCCATGATTGCAAAGGTTTGCAACAGGACCTCGAGTGAGCTGGACGACGGTTGTGCCTCGGGCTGCGAAGAGATATTCACGGCGATAACGAAATCTGCTCCCATCTCGCGCGCAAATCGAACCGGGACCGGAGAGACTAATCCTCCATCAACGTAAGAACGTTCGCCGATCTTGACCGGCTGGAATAAGCCAGGCACAGCAGACGAGGCACGAACGGCCGCACCAGTATTGCCACGCTGAAACAAAATTGGTTGCCCGGTCTGCAAATCGGTTGCCACAGCACCAAAAGGTTTTTTCAGCTTTTCAAGGAGAGTGTTGTTAACAGTGCGGTTGACGTAGTGCTGCAATGCCTCGCCCTTGAGGACGCCGGTAGCCTTGGCGAAGAATGGCACCGACCAATCGGAAATCGCCGCTTCATCCATCTCTAGCGCCAATTTGTGCAAGGTAAAACCGTTATTGCCGGCAGCATACAAGGCTCCGACCAAGCTACCGGCACTGGTTCCAACGACCAAATCTGGCACAATCCCTTGCGCTTCCAGCGCCTTGATGACACCAATATGCGCGAACCCTCGCGCAGCCCCACCTCCCAAGGCAAGGCCGATCTTGAGGTTACGTACCGGCTTGGGCTGAGCTGCCGGATCCACTTGAGAAGGGACAGTCGTCGCACAACCAGCAAGCAACAGGAATGAGAAGCACCATACAGCCAAGGAAACGCGGATCATGAAGAATTGGACAACAGCGAGATAATCAATGAGGGAATGAAAAGGCGACACCTAACCTCTTTCTTGGAAGCATTGTAGCGGATGTCTTGGTGAGACAAATCCATAGAACAAAAATGAGAACGATTTCCATTCACAGAGAAACCCGTTATACTTTTCTTATTGAAAATCATTCTCAATAAGGACGCTCAATGAAACACGCCATTAAGAAGAAGATTGCCATAACCGCTTTCGCACCATTGGCAATGTTTGCCGCAGGCTCTGCCCATGCGCAGGAAAACGTTCTGAACTTGTACTCTGCCCGCCACTACCAGACCGACGAACAGCTGTATTCCAATTTCACTAAGCAAACCGGCATCAAAATCAATCGTATTGAAGCGGATGACAATGCATTGCTGGAGCGCCTGAAAAACGAAGGCAAGAACAGTCCAGCCGACGTAATTCTGATGGTTGATGCAGCTCGACTGTGGCGTGCGCAGATCGATGGCATGTTTCAGCCTGTGAAATCAAAAGTCCTGGAGACGCGCATTCCCGCCAACCTGCGTGGCAAGGATGACGGCCAAGGGCCGGAGTGGTACGGCTTCTCGACACGCGGCCGAATCATCGTCTACAACAAGCAAACGGTAAAGCCGGAAGAGGTAGCGACTTACGAGTCGCTGGCCGATCCGCAGAACAAGGGAAAGGTCTGCACCCGCTCCGGCTCACACCCTTATATGCTGTCGATGATCGGTTCGATGATCGAACGCAATGGCGAAGCAGCCACGGAAAAATGGGCAAAGGGCATGGTCACCAACTTCGCGCGCCCTCCGCGCGGTGGCGACACCGACCAGATCAAGGGTGTGGCATCGGGTGAATGCGGCGTCGCCGTAGCGAACACGTATTACTATGTTCGCCTGCTTCGCTCGACCAAGCCGGAAGACAAGGAATTGATTAGCAAAGTCGGCTTCTTGTGGCCGAATCAAAAAACCTCCGGCACGCACCTGAACATTTCCGGCGGCGGTGTAGCGAAGAATGCTCCGCATCGCGCGGCGGCAGTGAAGTTCCTGGAATATCTGGCCAGTGATCAAGCGCAAGCTTACCTTGCAGAAGGTAACAACGAATGGCCTGTGGTTCCTTCAGCGGTGACGAAGAATCCGACTCTTGAGGGTCTTGGCAAATTCAAAGCGGAAAACGTTTCCATTGCCACGATCGGCAAGAACCAGATCACTGCACAGCGCATTCTGGATCGCGTCGGCTACAAGTAAGCAGATGTTGCAAGCAATCCGGCCAGCGGCCGGATTGCCACCTTCTTCCGTTTTTATTCCTCGCAAATCGCCTTCTTCGGAAATTTGACCGTGAAGGTACTCCCCTTCTCCGGCACCGAATCGATCACCAGCGAAGCGTCATGGCGCAACAGAACATGCTTGACGATCGCCAGTCCCAAGCCGGTGCCCTGTGTTTCCCTCGAGCGACTTTTATCGACACGATAAAAGCGCTCTGTTAAGCGCGATATGTGCTCAGGGCGAATACCGATGCCGCTATCCTTGACTGAGAATTGCGGCCCTGCTTCGTGCAGCTTCCAGGAAAGTTGGATCGTGCCGCCCTCCGGGGTATAGCGCACGGCATTGGACGACAGGTTGCCGAAAGCGCTGCGCAACTCTTCAACGCTGCCCTTGATGTCCGGACCATCGGATTCAAGCGTGATGTGGTGACGTCCCGCTGACAAGGCAATGGATTCCTGCAGGACCTGTTCCAGCAAGCTGCGGATATTGACGCGCTCCGGTCGCAGCGGATATTCAATCGATTCCAGGCGCGTCAGTGCCAGCATGTCTTCGACCAGATTTTGCATGCGGTGACCCTGCTCGCTCATCAGTTTTATATGCGACATGCGCGTCTGCACATCGAGATTCGGTTGGGAATGGGCGATTTCCAGGAAGCCGTTAATGACGGTCAGAGGGGTACGCAGCTCATGCGATGCGTTGGCAATGAAGTCGCGCCGCATCATCTCAATACGCTCTGTTTCGGTCGCGTCGTGCGTGACCAAAATTTGACGCCGGTTTTCGAATGGAATGATTTGCACAATCAATTTTCGCTCGCGCAGGCTAAGCGTGAGCGGCTGTTCGTAACGACCGAGAATGATGTAATCGATGAAATCCGGATTGCGGATCAGGTTGGTGACACGCATGCCTTTGTCGCGGTCGAGTCGCAGACCGAGATGCTGCTCGGCGGCGGTATTGCACCACTCCAGGAACAGGACGTCGTCCATGATCGCCACACCGTCCGGCAGCAGACTCATTGCCTGACGAAAGCGTGCCAGCCATTCGGCCAATTCCATCTGATTTTTTTCGTCGTCGCGACGCAACTTGTACAAACGAGAAAAAATATCGGTCCACGCCCCCCACCCGTCCGGCAGGCGCGCACTGGACGGATGCTCCAGCCAGTCGGAAAGCTGATACAGGTAGTGCAACTGCACCACCAGCATGCCGCCCATCGTGACCAAGGCACCAACAAGGCCGACGAAGAGACCGAAAAAATACCACAGGATACCGGCGCCTAGCAGAACGATGGACATGCGCAGCGCGGCCGGAATCCAGAATAACAAACGGGAGTTCATGGAGGCGGGAAATTATTTTTCGGACAGCATATAGCCTACACTACGCACGGTTTTGATCAGCGATTCCGCGCCCTTCAAGGCCTTGCGCAAGCGCAGCACATGCACATCGACCGTACGCTCCTCGATCACCACATGGTCGCCCCATACTTTGTCCAATAGCTGACTGCGAGAAAACACCCGCTCCGGATGCGCCAGGAAGAATTTCAGCAGCTTGAATTCCGCATGCCCGATGTCTATTCTTTCGCCATGCAGCGATACCGTGCAGCTAACCGGATCCAGTTGTACCGGCCCGGCAGTCATCATGTTTTGCGCATGTTCCGGCACCTTGCGCCGCAACAGCGCCTTGATGCGCGATGTCAGCTCACGCGGGGAAAACGGCTTGGTGATGTAGTCGTCCGCACCATTATCCAGACCGGCGATCTTGTCCTCTTCCATGCTTTTTGCCGTTAGCATGATGACCGGCAGATCCTGCAATTGCCGGTCACTGCGGATTCGCGACAGCAACCGTATACCTGACTGGTCCGGCAACATCCAGTCCAGCAGCAGCATGTGAGGTGTACGGCGTTGCAGCGATTCCCAGGCTTCGTTGGCGCTGTGTACTGCATAAGTATTCCACCCTGACTCCTTCAGGGTGAACGACACCAGTTCAACAATCGAGGGTTCGTCTTCTACGATCAGGATTGTGGTTTTGTCGGCAGCCATGATCAGACGGCACTATCCAGCTTGGTATGCACATAATCCGTGTGCCGGATATCCTTGCCCTCGACGATATAGATCACATACTCAGCAATATTCTTCGCATGGTCGCCGATACGTTCGATGGCCTTGGCCACCCAGAGGGTATCGAGCGCCACCGAAATGGTGCGCGGATCTTCCATCATGAAGGTAATCATGGTGCGCATGATCGACCGGAATTCATGATCGATCACGTCGTCCTTGGCAATGAGCTTGGCAGCCTGCTTTTCATCCAGGCGGGCAAATGCATCCAGCGCATCGTGTAGAAAATCAGCGGTGTCAGCCGCCAGCACACGGATCGATTCGTAATGATTGAGCACGCCCACCGTGCCGCGTTGGTGTAGGTCTTTTGCGGTGCGGGCGATCTTGGTCGACTCGTCGCCGACCCGTTCTAGATCGGTGATTACCTTGAGCGTTGCCATGACGGTGCGCAAATCGTTCGCAGCCGGCTGCCGCTTAACGATCAGGTGGCTGCAAGTGTCATCCAGCGTGACCTCCAGCCGGTTAACGTTGTCATCTGCCTTGATGACTTGCTCGGCCTTGCTAAGGTCGCCGCTGCGGAAGCAAGCGATGGCATCGGCAAACTGGCTCTCGACCAGCCCCCCCATCAGTAATACCTTGGAGCGGATCGCTTCGAGATCCATGTCGTACTGCTTTGAAGAATGGTCGCCTGGCATCAGGTTCTCCTCTCTGTTAGATGATGGCTATAACGCGGACGAAGCCGGTTAGCCGAAGCGGCCAGTAATGTAATCCTGGGTTTCCTTCTTGCCCGGATTCATGAATATCTGGTCGGTTTCACCGAATTCCACCAACTCGCCCAAGTACATATACGCGGTGAAGTCGGAGCAGCGCGCCGCCTGTTGCATGTTATGGGTGACGATGGCGATTGTGTAGTCCTCTTTCAATTCCGCGATCAGTTCTTCGATCTTCGCGGTTGAAATCGGGTCAAGCGCGGAAGTCGGTTCGTCGAGCAGCAGCACATCCGGTTTCACGGCGATGCCGCGCGCGATGCACAGACGCTGCTGCTGGCCGCCGGACAGGCTGAGACCGCTCTTGTTCAATTTATCCTTCACTTCGCCCCATAGCGCGGCTTTGCTCAGCGCCGCTTCGACGCGCTCGTCCATTTCGCCCTTGGACAGGTTTTCATACAGGCGCACGCCGAATGCAATGTTTTCATACACCGACATCGGAAACGGCGTCGGCTTCTGGAACACCATGCCGACTTTGGCGCGCAGCATGTTGACGTCCTGGCTCGGGTCGAGAATGTTGCGGCCGTTGTACATGATCTTGCCTTCGGCGCGCTGGCCCGGATACAGATCGTACATGCGGTTGAGCGTGCGCAGCAGCGTCGATTTCCCGCAACCGGAGGGACCGATGAACGCCGTGACTTTCTTTTCGTGGATATTCAGGTTGATGTTTTTCAGCCCCTGAAAATTGCCGTAATAGAAATTCAGATCAGAGATTTCGAGCGTGGCTTTTTCCATCGCGGGCACCGTTGGCATCATTGGAGTCGTTGAGTTATGCATGTTAGTTCGGTATTTTCTGACTGAACAAGGTGCGCGACAGGATATTCAGACCGAGCACGCTGAAGGTAATGAGCAGGGCACCGCCCCATGCGAGGTCGCGCCAGTTATCGTAAGGGCTCATGGCAAACTGGAAGATCACCACTGGCAGATTGGCCATTGGTGCATTCATGTTGGCGCTGAAGAACTGGTTGTTGAGCGCAGTGAACAGCAAGGGGGCAGTCTCGCCGGATATGCGTGCCACTGCGAGCAGAACACCGGTTACCACCCCCGCCTTGACGGCGCGCAGGCGTACCATCATCGCCACTTTCCAGCGCGGCGCGCCAAGCGAGAAGGCTGCTTCGCGCAGGCTGTTCGGTACCAGCTTGAGCATGTTGTCGGTGGTGCGCACCACGACCGGCACCGCGATGAGGGAAATCGCGAAGGTACCGGCCCAGCCGGAAAAGTGCTTGACGTTAGCGACGTAAATTGCGTAGACGAACAGGCCGATCACGATGGACGGCGCCGACAGCATGATGTCAGTGACGAAGCGTGTTACCTGTGCGAGCCAGCTTTCTTCGCCATATTCCGCCAGATAAACGCCGGCCAGGATGCCGATCGGGGTGCTGAGCAGTGTCGCGCCGCCGACCATCAACAGGCTGCCGACGATGGCATTCATCAAGCCGCCGCCTTCGCTGCCGGGAGCCGGCGTGGTTTCGGTGAACATGGAAAAACTCAATGCGCCCATGCCCTTGATCAGCAGCGTGAACAGAATCCACGCCAGGAAAAACAGTCCGATGGCCATCGCGAAAACGGAGAGCGCGATGCCGAAACGGTGCAGCCAGAGCCGCTTGCGATAAACAGGATTCATGACTTGGTTCCCTCTTTGCGGGACAGTCCCATCAGCATCAGCTTGGCGCCGGACAGGACGATGAAGGTAATAACGAACAGAATCAGGCCGAGTGCAAAGAGCGAGGAGACATGCAGCGTCGATTCTGCCTCGGCAAACTCATTGGCGAGCGTGGACGCGATACTGTTGCCCGGCGCAAAGAGCGACCACGACAGCTTGTGCGCATTGCCGACTACAAAAGTCACCGCCATCGTTTCGCCAAGTGCGCGCCCTAAACCGAGCATGACGCCGCCGACCACGCCGGTCTTGGTGTAAGGCAGCACGATCTTGCGCACGACTTCCCATCGGGTGCAGCCGAGGCCGTAGGCGGACTCTTTCAACACCGCCGGGACAATTTCAAAGACGTCACGCATGACGGAGGCGATGAAAGGAATGATCATCACTGCCAGGATTAATCCGGCGGTCAGGATGCCGATGCCCATCATCGGGCCTTTGAACAGTTGGCCGATTAAAGGCAGCTGGCCCAGCGTCTTGTTTAATGCCGGTTGCACGTAGTCGGCAAACATGGGGGCAAAGATGAACAAGCCCCACATGCCATAGATGATGCTCGGCACGCCGGCCAGCAGTTCGACTGCGGTGCCCAAGGGACGGCGCAGGCTGGCCGGGCAGATTTCCGTCAGAAACAGGGCGATGCCGAAGCTGATGGGAAAAGCGATCAGCAAGGCGATCAAGGAAGTAGCCACGGTACCGACAATGGCGATCAATGCGCCGTACTGGTCATTGACAGGATCCCACTCGACGGTGGTGATAAAGGCCGGCCCGAATTCCTTGAATGCCGGCCAGGCACCGATGACGAGGGAAATGATGATGCCGACCAACACCAGTAAAACGCTCAACGCGAAAATAAGCGTGAGCTGATGGAATAGAAAATCCTGAAGCCGCTGCTTGCGCATGGTGGAACCCATGGCCTTGGCAGCGGCATCTTGTTCAGTGATTTTCTGTTCAGTATTCGTCGTGGGCACCGTCATCGAAAATAGGTTTGCGGTCATAAGCTGGTTGCCCATGCGGGCGATAAAAACCGCGCTTCGATGCCGCCGGAAAGCGGCATCGCGCGCAGCCTGGACATACGACAAGAAGATGTTACCGGCTTACCAGATTGCCTTGCCGGACGCATCCTTGAGTTGCGTCTTCCAAGCGTCATTGACCAGCTTGGTTACCGGTGCCGGCATCGCCACATACTCCAGTTCCGTGGCCATGGCGCTACCGTTCTTGAAGGCCCAGTCGAAGAACTTCAGCACTTCCTTCGCCTTGGCGGCATCCGCCTGTACCTTGTGCATCAGGATGAAGGATGCGCTCGTCATCGGCCAGCTGGTCTTGCCCGGCTGATCGGTCAACACAATGGCGAAACCGGGTGTTTTAGCCCAGTCCGCACCTGCAGCGGCGGCCTTGAACGTATTGTCGTCCGGCTGAACGAACTGACCGTCGCGATTCTGCAGTTGCGCATGGGCGATCTTGTTGCGTTTTGCATAGGCGTACTCGACGTAACCGATCGAGTTCTTGATACGCTGAACGTTTGCAGCAACGCCTTCGTTACCCTTGCCACCCACACCGGCCGGCCACTTGACCGCAGTGCCGACACCCACTGTGGACTTGAATTCAGGGCTGACCTTGGACAGGTAATCGACAAACACAAAGGTGGTGCCGGAGCCGTCCGCGCGATGCACGACGGTAATATCCTCAGCAGGCAGTTTGACGCCGGCGTTCAGAGCTGCGATTTCCGGCGCATTCCATTTCGCGATCTTGCCCAGATAAATGTTAGCCAATACAGGGCCGGTCAATTTCAATTGACCTGGAGCAACACCTTCCAGATTAACGACCGGGACCACGCCGCCCATGATCGCCGGGAACTGCATCAGCCCCGCCGCATCCAGGTCTTCCGGCTTCAGCGGCATGTCGGAGGCGCCGAAGTCAACGGTCTTCGCCTTGATCTGCTTGATGCCGCCGCCCGAGCCGATGGACTGGTAATTCAGACCGTTACCGGTGGCAGCCTTGTATTGCTCTGCCCACTTGGCGTAGATCGGATAGGGGAAAGTTGCTCCTGCGCCGGTGATATCGGCCGCGACAGCGGTGGAAAATGCTATGGCAGAACCGGCAGCCACAGCTACCGAGGTGAGGAATTTGTTCAGTCGCATATCTGCTCCATGAAAGTTGTCAAAAGAAGACAGGCCGAACTCTAGTCAAGAATTATGACAGCCTTATGACACTGACAAAAAGCCTGTCATGAAGTGCAATCGAAGCAAAATCCATGTCATCGACTTGTCATACGGCTTGCCTACACTGCCTAGCGAGTACATGGAGCAGCCTATGAACAAAAAGACAAGATCCGCGGCACCATCGCTAATTGAACCGCATCCGGAAAGCATTTATCTCAATCGTGAGTTGTCACAATTGGCCTTTAACCGGCGCGTATTGGCCCAAGCCGAGGACAGCCGCCTTCCGCTCTTGGAACGCTTGCGCTATTTATGTATTGTCAGCAGCAATCTCGATGAATTCTTTGAAGTACGTCTGGCCAGCCTGCTGGCCCATCAGCGCATGCAAGGCGAGCAGGACGAGTCGTCGCACCTGACCACGCTTGGACGCATGGGATCCATCGAATGTCACGAGATTGTTGCGCGTCAATACCAGCTGCTCAATCAGGAAATCCTGCCGCAGTTATCGACCTGCGGTATTCACCTGCTGCGTCATCAGGATCGCAATGAGACGCAACGGGCCTGGGTCAAGGAATATTTCGACCATGAGGTACGGCCGCTGCTGACGCCAATCGGCCTCGATCCTGCCCATCCGTTTCCACAGGTGGTCAACAAGAGCCTGAACTTCATCGTTGAACTAACGGGCAAGGATGCCTTCGGCCGGGGTACCGGCATCGCGATCCTTAAAGCGCCACGGGTATTGCCACGCGTCATCCGCCTGCCGGACCACTTGTCCGGCAAGGGGGTGTCCTTTTGCCTGCTGTCGTCCATCATCCATGCGCATATTGCCGACCTCTTCACTGGACGCCAGGTAGTTGCCTTCTCGCAATTTCGCGTCACGCGCAATAGCGATCTGTGGGTGGACGAAGAAGAAGTCAAAAACCTGCGCCAGGCGCTGCAAAGCGAACTGCAAAGCCGCCACTTCGGCTTTGCAGTCCGGCTTGAAGTGGCGCGCGGCTGCCCGCCCCATCTCGCGGACTTCCTGCTCGACCAGTTTTCCATCGACAAGAGCCGCCTGTATGCGGTGGACGGTCCAGTCAACATGGTGCGTCTGCTGGAATTAATCAACAACGTGCCGCAACCGGCGCTCCATTTCCCGCCATTTGTTTCCGGCTTGCCCGCCACGCTGGCTGACGGCGACATGTTTTCTCTATTAAAGCAACAAGATGTATTGCTGCATCACCCCTTCCAGTCGTTCCAACCGGTTGTCGAATTCATCCGCTCCGCAGCACAAGACCTGAATGTCGTGGCAATCAAGCAGACCATTTATCGCACCGGCATGAATTCCGACCTAATGGAAGCCTTGATCGCTGCGGCCAAGCGCGGCAAGGAAGTGACGGTGATCGTCGAATTGATGGCGCGTTTCGATGAAGAAGCCAACATCAACTGGGCGGAAAAACTGGAGCGTGTCGGCGCCCAGGTCGTCTATGGCATCGTCGGATTGAAAACCCATGCCAAGCTGGCACTGGTGCTGCGGCGCGAAAGCGGCGTACTGCGCTATTACGCCCACCTTGGCACCGGTAACTATCATCCGACCACCACCAAGCATTACACCGACTTCGGCATGCTGACCGCACATCCGGCGCTGACGGCCGAAGTGAACGAAATCTTCATTCATCTGACGAGTCTGACCAAGCCTAAAAAACTGCAGCACCTCTGGCTGGCCCCGTTTGCCTTGCAAAAGGAAATCATCAAGGCCATTCGCAACGAAGCGGACATCGCGCGCCAAGGCCGCCCTGCCCGCATCATTGCGAAGATGAATGCCTTGCTGGATGAATCCGTCATTCGGGCGCTCTACGCCGCCTCGGCTGACGGCGTGAAGATAGATCTGATCGTGCGCGGCGCCTGCGCCTTGCGTCCCGGGGTGCGAGGGTTGTCCGAGAACATCAGGGTGCGCTCCATCGTCGGCCGCTTTCTGGAACACAGCCGCATTTATTACTTCCGCAACAACCTGGCGCATGATGTCTATCTTGCCAGCGCGGATTGGATGAACCGCAACCTGTTCCGGCGCATTGAAGTGGCGTTTCCCGTGCTCGACAAAACGCTGAAAAAACGCGTCATCAACGAGGGCTTGACTCCCTACTTGAAAGACAATGCGAATGCCTGGGAACTGACAGCGGACGGCCGCTATCACAGGCGCAAGCCGCGCGGCAAACAGGCGGCCTTCAGTGCCCAGCAGTATTTGGCACAAACGCTGGGAGCCTCCGTGGGATAACAAGGTCAGGACTGACGCAAAATTGATCCAGCAAGGCGTGTTGCCGCAGACAGGTCATCTAGT
>DATLIB010000022.1:0-29505 GCA_035539595.1 Noviherbaspirillum sp. | reverse complement strand
GTGCGGCGGCGGTATCGAGCAAACCTTTGAAGTTGCCGTTCGTGTAGGCGATACGGACAGGCGTCTGCATCGCCGCAGCGCTTGCTGCAGGAGCTGCTGCGGTCGGCCCGGCCGGAGCCTCGCCACTCTGGGCGGCGTTCGACGGCCCGCTTGCGACGGCAAGTGCATCGGGCGTGACCTTGGTCGGCACCCCTGAGCGCAGGGCGATTCTCTCCGCCAGTTCCGACAGCGAATTGACGCTTCGATCGAATACGGCATTTTCATAAAAAATCGATGGCAAAGCCGGCTGGCCGAGCTTGACGATGTTCTTGCCCAGCCAGATGCCTTTTTCACGCGCCACCACAGGAGCGGATTTCATGACCACCCCCGGCGCCGTGCGTCCGATATCTTTCACCAGCGTAGAAACCTTCGAGCCAGTTTCATCGATGCTGCCATCGAGCCTTTCCGACAAGCCGGTGCAGGCGGATAACAGGAACAGCGCAGGAATACCGACTGCCAGTTTGATAGTCATTATTCAGCCCCTTTTGCCACGATACGCAACACACGATTGCCTTCATAGAAAATCGCCTTCATCGGTATTTCAGCGGTTTCCATGCTTTCCGCCACCATTCCTACCGCTTCTTCGAAGGTGCCGGGCACACTGGTGCGCGCATCGACGGCGTAATCGACCGGCAGCTCCCATAACAGCTGCCAACCTGCGGTAGCTGCCCAACGGGCAAGGGCGGTGTTCAGGGTTTTGTCGGCCGGGACGATTTCCCACATTCCGGCGGCCGGGACTGTATTGACAGGGGCAGTAGTGACTGGAGCGGAAACGGGTGCGGCGGCTGGCGCCGGTGCGGCTGTAGGGCTGACGGCCGACGGGCGCGCACTACGCGCGGCTTGAACGGATACCACTTTCTTGGCTGGCGCGATATCGGCGGTGACTGCATGGCTGGTGTCGAACTTTTCGACCGGCTCCAGTTTCGCCAGCACCATCTCGGCGTCTTTTGCAGGAGGCTGCATGGTCGCAGACAAAGTGTGCTTGTCCGACATCGCAGCGGCAGTCAGCAAGTCTGCATAGTCTTCCTCGCAGTCGTCGCCGCCCAACGCCAGGCCGAGGTCGAGTTTCAGACCCAGGGTTTGATGGTTGGCCGCTTGAACAGGAGCTTTTGTATGCTGCTGGTCTGCTGCGTAGGCGCTCGCGCAGATGCAATAGACCACGGTGCTCAACAATGGGACGGACACCTTCGCGTACCGCAGTAGAGTGTTTGTTGCATACATCGCTCGCCTCCTGTTCTTGAAAATTCGTTCTTTTGCAGCAACGCATATTGACAGTTTTTCTATGCGCGTTGTCTTGCGAAATGTTTCCTGCCCGATGTCTCCACAGTCGCGACTACGGCGCCTTTCCTTTGCTTTCCGGCGGTTCCTGCGTGAGCGACTTTGTAAAAGTCCTGTAATGTTTCGTTACAGAAACAGTACAGACATTATCCTGCTTTCTTGCTTTAGCGCAACAGCTTCATATTGCCTTGGAGCAGTTTTATTTGATGGTAATAACAAACCACACAAATATCTCTCAACAAATATCACCACAGAAATCCCGTATGAAGTGCTGTCTTCCGCACTTACCGTCTGACCGGCATTTCAGCGACCAGGAAACAATGGGAAAGGACATGCGGATGGAGAGACACACACTGTGTCGCCGCCGCAACATGTGCTTAATACGATATGCATTTTCTTGAAAAAGAATGGCCCTCCCCGCCAGACGGGCGTTGTAGATATGCGCCGCTGCCAAAACGGCGCCTCCGGTAGTCGGTATCAACGCATGCAACGGACATAAGCTCGTGACGAGAGCACGGCGGCCAGTCAGGCCACGGAAACGACACGAAGAGTCAGGGAAAATGACGCCTGCAAAAAGATTGGAGGGGAACGAGAAGCGGCGCAGTGAATACACTACGCCGTAAAATTTTTACTGGCACGGTAAACGCTGGTTTTCAATGCACTTTCCGTACATTGCCGATTAGAAGAGTTGCGTTCTGGCCGGTATCGAGCTGGGGCCTTTCGCGCGTCCGCACTTATATGCCGAGTACGCCGACGATGCGGTCAAAAGCGAGGGCTTGACGTTCATAAACGCGGTGGCCAGTTGGAGCTCCATGCCGCCGGGGAACTTCGATGGCATGGCAACCGGCCTCGACGCCACAGGCGGCCTGCTATCGCGCGTCTCTTCGACCTTCGCCACTTCAATACGTGGCACCGTCGCTGCGGCAGGAGCGGCTGCAGGCTTCGTATCCGCCTGCGCGACGGCCTTAGCCAAGCTTCCTGCTGGGGCGTTGCTACTCATTTCAGTAACAGCGACGCTTTCGCTCGGCAATATCGACAACGGCGATTGTGGCGGTATGTTTTTGCGTGCGACATCGGACGCCTTGGAAGTCGGCGCCGCAGCAACGCCAATCGGGGTCAACAAGCGCGGCGTGATCAGGAACAGACGCTCGCGGCTACCATGCGACTTGGACTCATTGCGGAACAAGTTACCGAATAGAGGAACATCGCCCAGCACCGGCACCTTCTGGTAGTTGGAGGAGACGGACTCGGAACGATAACCGCCGATCATGAGTGTTTGCTGTAGTTCGATGATCGCCTGTGTGCTAATGGTCGAGCGCGTGACGTTAGCCTGCGACGCAGAATCGCCTATTGCGCCATCCTCGATATCTACTTCCAATCGCACACGGGTAGCCGGCCCGTCCTGCACGATGCGGGGAATCACTCTGAGCATGGTGCCTGCCGTAATATCGGCCAGGTCGGCAAAACGCTCGCCGAGCAGCGGCACATACCGGGTTTGGCTCAGGTCGAGAACGGCGGCAACGTTATCCAGCGTTAGAACGGTCGGTGTTGCCAGGACACGCGCCTCGCCAGTGCCTTCCATTGCCTTGAGGCGTGCATAAAAACGGGCGGCGTTACTGATCAATAAAGTAGCGCCGGGCAGCGGCAGATCGACACCTTGCGAGTCGGACTGCGTACTGTTCACCCGCCCGACAACGTTACCTCCACCGCTACGCACCCCCCACTCGACACCCAGTTCAGACAGCTTGCTGCGGTCGATATCGACGATCAGCGCTTCGATTTCAATCTGCTGTGGCTGGATATCCAGTTCATTGATGAGTGCCTGATACATCTCGCGCTTGTTCACCTGATCGTAGATCATGATGGCATTGAGCGAGGGATCGGCTTCAATGCGCGGGCGCGAGTCGCTCGAGGACGTCTTCGTTTTCGAGGCGCGTGGTGCTGCCGGCTCTTCCGGCTCGCTTGTGCGTTCCGCGTGGCTACCGCTCAAAGAGAAGGGGCTTCTCGGCATCTCCTGCGCTTCGCCTCTACCTTTTTTTGGCGTGTATGAGCGTTTGCTGCGGTCAGCATCGAACCTGGTAGAAGGGTCCTCGTAACTACTGGCCGCCGCATCACCGAAAACCAGGTTATTCAAAATGGTCTTGATGCCGGGGATGGTTTCGGTCCTGCCGCGGGCGTTGATGACCCGATCCGTGGCACTCGCATACTTCAGGCGGAACACCATGATCTGCTTGCCTTTCAGCGCAGCCTTTGCTGCATCCGGCAGCAATATCTCGCGCGCCAGCCTGACATATTCACGCGGCCCGCTGATGATCACGATACCTTCGTCTGGCAGCTCACCCCAACCGAAGCGGCTATCGAACAAACCCATGCCAACCAGCGCCCCCTTGGCATCCTGTACCGCATCTTCGCCGACTTCGAGCCGAACCGACGCATTATCGTCGCGCGGAACAATATAGAGTGTGTCGCCATAGACGAACCAGCGGAAGCGGTAGGGCTGAGCCAGGCGGTCGAGAAATTCCGTGCCGCTATCCGATTTCAGCCGTTCCTTGCTGACTGGAGTATCTTTCACCTCGAACGAAAGACGCACGCCATACACTTGCCCGAACTGTTCCATGACGCTGCGCAGCGTCATACCGGCGGGGTCGATCGAAAAGCCGGTATCTTTCCAGGAAGCGGGCACCGCTGCTTGCACAGCAGGTGCCCACAAGAGGGTGACTGCAACAGTCGTGACCGTAAGCCACCACCGCATGACGCCCAATACATTCATTGTCAGCCCCCCATTAGCTTGCTTCGGCCACGCTGTTCGTCGCGATTCGGCATGTCATCCAGCTTTACCTTGACGGGCGAAATCACTGCACGCAGCACACTGACCTGGTTCAAGAGTTTTTCCAGCTGCTCCGGTACTTCAGTCCAGCTGCTGACACCGGGCAGCCATTGCGTCAGCAACAGCGTGCCTCCATCCGTCGACAGACCCCAGCCAGCGTCGAACTCCATCGCGCTTTGAAAACCCTGTTTCATGGCCTCCTGAAGCTGCTGACCAGTCACCGCATCGATGAAGCGAGCACCCAGTTCAGCACCTCCCACCTCTACTCGCAAATACACTGATTCGCCGTCGATATCGACCGGCTCGTCCAGCGGGAGTCCTTGCAGCCACTGTTCTAATTCGCTGATCTGCATAGTATTAACGCGAATCGGTTATCACTGTTTTCAACGGTTTCTGAAGCAGACCGAATTGCGCGGTCATCGCGGTGTGAGTAACCGACTGTTGTTCGAGCAGTTTGGTGAACTCGCTCGGGTCCGGTTTTTCACCCTCCGTCTGGCGACGCATGAAGTCATGCTGCTGTTCCGTTACTTTCTCATACTTCTCGTTCAAGTGACGTAAACTTTTCAGCACTGGATTGTGGTTGGCGTTATGAGACATACTCGATCCTTTGCGGTGATTGACAACAAAGAACGCCACTATGGCGTCGCGTTCTCCCATGAGTGGCGGCACACAGGACTAAGTTCGATTCTTCTTTATTTTTATCTCGCCTCGGTACATCACAGGCGGAATGTACAATCCCGCGACATTCAATCCAGTCCGATGTTGGGAAAAAAATACAACAGTAGCTTCGTATATCGACGATGCGAGATTGCCAGCCGGGCTGGGCAATCCTCAACATTATTCATCTAGGCAGCGGCTAGGCCAACATGGTCATGGCGTTTATGACAAGCCGACATAGACAAAATGATATTTGTCCCGCTCGTGCGGGACAGCGCGTACGCACGATGATATGCTCTGCGCCGTCAACGTCATATATATCATCGTAGCCCATGCATAATCAAAATCATCCGCCGTCGTCAACCGTTGATCCTGCCCTCACAGCACGTGACTTACTCAAGCAGCTTCGCGAGCAATTTCCGGTCTTTCGCGATTACCTGCCGTTGGCGATCGGCATAGACAAACAGATTCTGTCGACGCTTCCAGAGCTGGACCGAAAGACGCTCAGGATTGCCTTGGGCCTGCACACCAACTCGACCCGCTATCAGAAGGGAATGATGCACGCAAACCTCAGGCATCATCTCGACGGCAATGCGGCGGAAGAAGTCAGTGAGGCGCATCGTGCCAGGGCCACCGAAATACTGCGCGAGCGTTTCAAGAAAGAAGCGGAGCGGCGCAAAGCCGAACAGCAAGAAGCACAACGTCAACAGCAACGTGCCGAAAAGCTCAGTCAACTTACGGCAAAATTCTCCCGCCACAAGCACTAACACGCCAATTGTGTTGCGGCCTTGTGCCGCCCCTCCTCGCAACGTCCCCTTCGCTCTCTTCTGCTTGCTGCAGGTGGTCCACCATAGTGGCATCAAACTGTCTCCAGGCGATATGGCACCGCACGGCAAACAAAAAAGTTTGCCGTAATCCGCCTTTTTCCCCGCGCCGCGAGCGAAACAAACTCAATCGCGATTTACTTGCAACTTGAACATGGAACTCTTCCTTGCGAGCCGCCACACATGGCTGCAGTAACGAGAATATTTCACTTCTTTGAAAGGAAACGATTATGAGCGCACCAATCGGCGGTCCAGGTCATGTAACCAATACCCCCACCAACGGCGGAGTCGATGCCGGTTTTAAGGAGAGCCTAAAAGGGAAATCAACCGACGAGTTGATCGGCATGCTCGGCAACTCGTCATATAGCCCGGAACAAATCAGGGAAATCGGGAATGCCCTGCTCGAAAAAATGAAAGAAACAAGCGGCACCGAGGGCGCTGGCGGCGCTAACGGCGCTGGCGGCGTCGAGGGTTTGAGTGAAGACGAGGAGGACAAACTTAAAAAGCTGCTCGAGAAACTGAAGAGCGGCACCATTACAGAATCGGAAATGAAAGAGCTGCAAGGCTTGATGCAAGCATCGGGTATGCCGCCGGAAGCGATTAACAAGACGTTCGAGGCGTATGGCAAAAAGGCACCTGAAGACAATAACGAGGTCTGATTTGTCCTACGGCTACCAAACCTGACAGGGAAACCTGTCAGGTTTTTTATGAACCAACCATTGGATTGCCCGATGAGGATGTCACATTATCCGTGTGAAGGAGCCGTGAGATGAGACCGGAAGGAAAACGCCATGACGGACGCGATTAGCGAAATCGAGAAGGCGATAGCCCCGGCGACACTGCCTTCTCCCAATATGCTGCTGGATCAACTCCTTGTGCAGGCACAAGGTAATGACGCCGGCATGATGCTCGCCAAATCCGGCCTGAGCAGCCGGCTGAAGAAGCAGCTTGTCGAGTGCATGCTGGATGCAGAACTCAAACACCATCTGCTTACGCAAGCCGCCCAAGGCGCTGCCAAGTGGGGAAACTACCGTAACGGCAGTACCCCAAAGACCGTATTCACGCCATCCGGCGAATTGGAACTCAACATCCCGCGCGTCCGGTTTGCTACCTTCGAGCCGCGTCTGATTCCGAGATATCAGCGCCACCTTCCCGGTTTCGATGACAATGTGCTCAGCATGTATGCGCACGGGATCGGCACTAGCGAGATTCAGGCCCACTTACTGGCGTTATACGATACACAAATCTGTCGCGATTTAATCGCGACGGTGACCGATGAATTGCTGGCGCACACTCGCCAATGGCAGGCCCGCCCATTGGAGTCAACGTATGCGCTCGTCTATGTCGACACGCTACGATTGCAGATTCGAACGGAAGACGCATTGAAAAACAGAGGTGTACATCTGGTTCTGGGTGTGCGCTTTGACGGCCAGAGGGAGGCACTTGGTCTTTGGCTGGAGCAGACTGACGATGCCGCTTTCTGGGGCAACGTGGTGCACGGACTGAAAAGCCGGGGATTGGCTAACGTCCCGATCGTCATAGCCGATGGGTTACTCGGCTTGCAAGAAGCCATAACGTCGGTCTATCCCCAGGCGCAGTTCAAACTGTTATCGCGCAGTTGAACGCGACGTAATACGGGATGCGCGTTCTGCAAGCGCGCATCCCTCACAATCTCTATTTGTCGCTGCCTTCCCGGACGATTTTCCAACTGCCGTCCTGTTTTTCCAGCAGAACCACTTTGCGTTCATTGGAAGAAACGCGATTGGATTTATAGTTCTGATGAAAATTGACTTTTGCCTTGTCGCCATCGATGGAAACCGCCGGCGACAATACTTTGACGTCAATGAATTCTTTGTCTTCGATGCGAGCGCGGCGCGCTGCTTCCCACTTGACACGTGGCTGTTTCCCCGGCGTCCGGAAATCAGGACTGTAAAAATCGAGATAGGCCGCCACATCGCGTGCGCTCCAGGCTTTAGCCCACTCATTAAGGGTAGCGATCACCTCTTCACGGTCGACATCAACGTCCGATAGCGGCTGTGCATCCGCTGCAGTTGTCTCTGTCGAGCGTGCCAACGGTGATACGGTACTATTTGCCACCGGCTTGGTTACGGTCGTGCCTGCGATATTGAGCGGCAGGCGTTCTCCACCGCGGTCGATGGCCGAGCGTATCAAGTCGTATTTGGCACGAACATTCGCATTGTCCGGCTCCAGCTGCAGCATCAATGCATAAGACTGACTGGCCAGCTGTGAATATATGTCAGCCAGATTCTCATGCGCTCTGGCGTAACCCGGATTGGCCTGCACGGCGCCTTCCAGTGCCGTGCGCGCCTTGGCGTACTGGCCGCTGGCAGCATACAGGACGGCGAGATTGTTATACGGTTCCGGTAGCGCCGGATAATCAACCGACAACTGGGTAAAGACGGAAATAGCCTCTGCCTGCCGCTCCATGCCGGTCAGGATAAGCCCCTTCAGGAAGCGCATCTGGGGATCGCCCGGCTGCCGCTGGAGATAAGCCTCGGCCTGGGTCAACGCAGTAGGAAACTGCCTTGCCCGCAATAAGGCGGACACATTCGAGATCTCATCCGCCAATGCGGATGCTGCCAGTAGCGTAGTGGCGAAAAGCGCCAATACAAGATTTTTGCAAAATGTGAGCTTGTGAATATCCATCTTTGTCCCAGATCGAAAGTGCATTGGTGGCTACCGAATCAAACTGCCGGCCGGCAGAGATATAAAACGATGTGCGGGGTACACGGCATCGCCACCTATACTATCCTCTAAAAACGCCAATTTGAATACCTGCTGCACAACATGGTTGGCACTGGCCATGCCGGCGAAACCACATGCCCCTTTTTCGCTTGCGATGAGCTTCCTCAGGCAGCTCATCGCAAGCCCCCGATTAAATAAACATTGGTTTCAGCAAAAAGGAACCAGCATCGCGCTGCCGTCACTGATAGAGTAAGGTGGGCAGACTCGGTGCACCGGGCGGAAATCCGCTGAAGCGATGTTGGGTCACCGGCTAAGATGTACTCGCCGCACTCCGTTATCTCGGCTTGACTATTCGGAGGACTACTATGAGTTACACAAACTATTGCGAGTTGATTGACGGTCTATGCGAAATGATCGGTGTCGCCGATCCGAAGCAGTTCTACGAACTGGCCGAACTGACCATTGACGATGAAGAATGCGCCATCCTCCATGGTGGTCAGTACAACGAAGACCGGATCGCCATTTTCTGCACTTATGGCTCACCGCCGGAACAAGATGCCGATCTAGTCCTGCAGCGCCTGCTCGAAGCCAATCTCACCCTCATGCAGCCAGGCGGATTGCGCTTTGCCTTCAATCCCATGACCGAAGAAGTGATTCTCGCCGGTGCAATACCGATGGCAGGCCTTAGTCCGGAAGGATTGCTGCACCTGCTCCAGAAGCTGGCACGCCAGGCACGGCAATGGCGGCGGCATTATTCCCTCTCCACTGTGGACGATTACGATACCTACGATTTTTCATCGGTGTCCACGACGACCAGAACAAGGAGCCTGTCATGAGCAACGAAAAATTTTGCGCATTGTCGGACGAATTACGTGCATTGGCGGGGACACCAAAATCCGATGGGCCATATGCCACCGTCAACCTGGACATAGATGGCGTATCGTTTTCGCTCATGCACAACGGCAGTGCGGATGACGACAGTATCGTCATGTTCTGCGACTTCGGCAGACCGCCCAAGGAGCGTCATGCTGAAGTCGTCAAGGCCCTGTTGGTAGCCAATGTCGCCGCCTTCAGCAGTGCCGGCCGGGAAAGCTTCTGCATGAATCATGCAAGCGGCCATGTACTCGCTTCCAGCGTCCTGCCGATGCGTAATGTGACAGGCCGGCTATTGCTGGAAATACTGCAGCACTATGCCGCACAGGCAAAAAAATGGCGGGACGTCTATTTCTTTTGCGTGGATTCCGCAATGCCGGTACCAGCGCCTACCACCGGCACACGCAAGATGCCAGCAACGGCCAAGACACTACTGGACGGGTGAGACAAATTCACCGCAAAACTTGGAGGCATTGGTCTTGTTTACGCTGAAATACGTTCTAATTGCGGATACAGCTTGCGCTACACTATCCGCAAACGCATTCGCCCATGGCACCGACAGCGACTTTGTCGTCTGCCAGGAAAGCGGCGAGCATGCCTTAGACGGAGAGGAAATGAACGACCAACAGGCCTTACAGGAAACCATGCGCGAACTCGGCAGCGCTTTACACGCCTGCCTGGAAGCAGACGGGCGCAAGACGCATCTGCAGAACGTGCATCGCCTACTGTGCATCTTGCAGGAATCGGCCCATGCAGCAGGTTCCGTTCAGTTGGGTTCAAACGCAAAACAAGCCACGACACTGGTTGAAGCCTGCATTCTTCCCGAGACCGTGACGGAGCCGGAAATGGCACAGCTCGTAGGAGAACTGCAAAAATTATTGTATGGGCTGTCATCGACTCCGCCCCGAGAAGCCACGGCACGCATGTCCACCGACGCCACTTCCGCCTCTCCGGAGGTAGCGATCAAAACGGTTTACCTGGTCAACGACAACCTCTTGCTGGCCCGCGATGCCGCTCTCCAGCTGCAATGTTTTGGTTACCAGGTCGTCATTGCCGCGCACTTGGACCAGCTCGCGGCGCTATTCGCGAAGCGGCTGCCTAACTGCATCGTTCTCGATCAAGGCAACCGAGACAGCGCCTTTGCCAAGCCAGAGGATATTGCGCGCATTCGCTCCTTGAGCGAGCGGCATGTGCCGATACTGCTGCTTTCCTCTCGCAGTAATTTTGAAGCGCGCTTGGCCGCGGTACGCGCCGGCGTAGACAGTTACCTCATCAAGCCGGTGGATATCGTGTCGCTGACCGATCGTATCGACACCCTCACCTTGCGTAAGGAAAAGCATCCATACCGCATTCTGATTGTCGGCAGCGATAGCGCCAGGTTGACCCACTACGAAGATATGTTGGTGCAGGCCGGCATGGAAGTCGCCGGGCTACAGAAACCCATCGATCTCTTCCGCACACTCAGCCAATATCGCCCGGAACTGGTGGTGATGGACGTGCATGCCGCAGCATGCACCGGGATAGACCTGACGACCTTGATCAGGCAGGACAAAAGCTTTCTGGATCTGCCCTTGCTTGTATTGTCGGAAGACAGCGATCCAAGGACGCGACGCAGCGCCATTCATGCCGGCGCCGACGACTTTCTGCTCACGCCAATCGCAGCCGAGGACCTGGTTTTCTCGGTCTCCAGCCGGGTCGAGCGGTCGCGCGCCTTGCGCGGCCTCATCATGCGCGATGGTTTAACGGGGCTGTATAACCATTCCTCGATCAAGGAACACCTGGTGCGCGAAATCGCCCGTAGCAAACGCGACGGGACACCGCTGGCGCTGGCCATGGTCGATCTCGATTTTTTCAAGAAGATCAATGACAGCTACGGCCACCCGGTCGGCGACCAGGTCATTCGTGCGATTTCCCGGATTCTCCAGCAACGCCTGCGTCACGGCGATCTCGTCGGCCGCTACGGCGGTGAAGAATTCGCCGTAATCCTGCCCGTCACTTCCGCCGCGGCCGCATCGGGCGTGCTCAACGAGATACGAGAAGCATTTGAAAAGATCCGGCACAAAGCCGACGACACAGAGTTCTTCGCCACCTTTTCCGCCGGCGTGGCGGAACTGAGCGATGCCACCGGACTGGCAGATGCTGGCGAATTGTTTCGTATTGCCGATGCGGCGCTCTACCAAGCCAAGCAAGCTGGCCGCAACCGTGTAGCGCTCGCGCAACGGCATGCCGGCACGCCGGTATGGCCGGTATGTATCGACAAGGGATAAGAAGTCGCCCCTTGCCAAGATTCCAGGGCATTGCCACCGACTGAATGGCCGGGCGCAATCTCAACTGCGCAAGACAGCAGTTTTTCTGTGAACATCAAATGAAATGAAGACGGACATCGGTGAAGACATCCGTCTGCATCACATCACATTTTCCACTGACAGAGCTGGCATTACGCAAGACGATCCCATGAGGGGGCTACCAAGGAATCGTCCCGCAAACGAGATGAAGCAGATAGTTCTGCGCCAGCGCCGATTCGCCGACGCAGTCCATTCTGTCTCACCATCTCTGCAGCTCAAGAAAATTAGCCCCCGATATCGATGCCTGGTGGTTTTATATTGGAGAGTAACTTTTCTGCAGCCTTATCCATAATTTTGTCAAATAGGCTGCCTTTACTTTCACTGTGGGGCTTATGGGCGCACTGTTGTTGTGGATCTTGAATATCGTCCGGAGTCTGTTGCTTGGCCCGCATTTCTTCCATTGCAGCCGTCTGCTTCCTGTTTTGCAAAAACGACATGCCTCCGAACAAAGCGCTTGCACCACCTAACAACAAAGGAATATGAAATGGCATGATGCCCTCCAATTGAGTAAATAAGAAATGCTCTGTGAGCAGCTATAGGTGATGTTTATAGTCGCTCCAGTTCCATTTTTTTATGTCTCGCTGGCATCCCACTATGCATCGCAAGGGCGTGATACGACCTTCTGCATAGCAATAAATAGATAGAGAATAGGCTTCACTTCACCGGCGCACCGTCCTGTCAACGATAAGTCAGGTGGAGATAAGGAAGGTCAACGACCAATGCGGTCGAAGATGGGCGAGGAAAGTTCGGAGGGGAATTGCATTCCGGCGTCCGTGCAGGCACCGGAATGCGAGGATGGCCGTCAAGAACGACCTTGCGGCCTTATCGTTTGCTGTTCAACATTTCATGCAGTTCCAGGCGGTTGTAAGTCGCCCGCATGGCATCCTTGGCATTCACCACCTTTTTTGCCACCAGCTGTGCCAGCATTTCATTCAGGCTTCTGGACATGTTGTCTTCCTTGCGGCGCATGAACTCAGCGATCAAATGCAGCTTGCTGAGGTCCGTAATGTACGGTGCCACTTGCTGGTTATTATTGAAGATCATTTCATTGGCCAGCACCACATCGTCGCCCTGTTCGGTCGGCAGCAGACTCTGGAAAATGACGCCGATCAGCGAATTGGCAAGAGCGGCGGCCCGTTGCTCGCGCTGTTCCGGTGGGAAGAAACCCAGCAGTTTGGTGATCGCGCTGACCGCACTATTGGTGTGCATCGTCGCCAGTACCAGATGTCCGGACTCACCGGCATGCAGCACCGTATCGGCTGTATCGAAATCGCGGATCTCCCCCACCATCATGACGTCCGGCTTCTGACGCAGCGCCTCGCGCAGCCCGGAGAAAAAACTCGCCGTATCCGCCGGCACTTCCTTTTGGGAGATGATCGACTGCTTGCGCTGCAGCTGATATTCGATCGGCTCTTCAATAGTGACGATATGCGCACTACGCGTCGCATTGATCTGGTCCAGCATGGAGGCAATTGTCGTGGTCTTGCCCGAGCCGGTAGGCCCGGTGACCAGGATGATACCCTTGGTCGCTTCCAGCATGGTTTTCACATATTGTGGAAGACCGGTCTTGTCCAGCGGGATTGGATGCAGTGGCAGCCGGCGGATCGATATCGTCACCTTGGAACCGCTGGATATGCGGTAAACATTGCAGCGCAACCGGTACTCCGTCAGGACGAAGGGACGATCGATCGCACTGTCGATGATCTTGTCTTCCCAGTCTTCATCGATGGCCTTGAGGACCGGAACCATATCCTCAAGGGTGACGGGCTCATCGCCGACCTGCCGCCATCCCCGCGGGGTCTTGATCATCATCGGCATATCCTGTTCCATATGGATATCCGAAAAGCTCTGACCGGAATTCACCAGGGAGATCAGTTCATATAACAAATCACGCGATACAGAAAAGTCGTTGGACATGATTCACCTAGAGTTGAGGATGGTCTTGGCAGAAGCGATCAGAAACATGGGTGCGGCATCAAGGCAATTCACGCTGGCACGTCGCCGCAAAGACAGTGGCGTCATTGCCAGAATACCAATGGAAGAACGACGTGCCGTCGTAGCCGAGTCGTCCCGGTATTGATGGGTAGTAAGTATAGCGTGACTCTATCGTCAGGAATAGATATTGGGTGCACAGTCCGGCTACCCCGACCCAGCCGACAAACGGTATGCTTGATTAGTGCCAGCAGTGAACTGTTCGGGGGCGTGCAAACCGGCGAACCGCCTGAATTAAAAAGGAACGTCGTTGGGGCCTGATCTGCCGGACCGCATGAATCGACGTGCCTGAGAAAGCACCTCTGGCATGATCATCACCAAGCCGAGAATAAATACTGTCATGAATTCACCGAAACTGAGCGACTGCGGGATAGACGGCGAAGACATGCTCCAGAGGACAGAATCGGAAAAAACAATGATGATGCCGAAGAGACAAAAGAGTTTTCTCATAGAACCCCGTAACTAATTGATCCCATCGGGGACAATAAGGCGTCGCATGCGTGGAGTAACTTCCGCTTCGCCTGCCCTCTTATCATCTGCTACCAAACGGGCCGCCCTTTGCATACGATTGTGAACAATGCACTCTATGATGTGCAATCCCACGTTTATGGTAGAACAAAAATAGCAGCACCTGCCATAAAAATTCCGGCTTCTATTTTGTGTGGTGGAGCGAAACGGCAGGCTCCGACAGCACGTCTATTCGTACGTGTTCCCCCCAGCCTTCCATTCAAATAAAAATTCCGAAAAAATTGGAACTGTGCCTTGGAAGGGAGCCACCTATGTTCGACCGCTTCAAACAAAACACTTTGTTATGCGGCCCTTTAATTAACTTCTGATGGGGGATCATCATGGCATCAATCATGAATTCAACGGCTCTTAAAGCCAGCACCGAAGGGATTATCGACACCAAGCTTCAAGACAAATTAGCCGAGGCCCTAAAAGCCGCACAGCTGGAAGCCAAAATCCATAAAGGTGTGCGAGATCAAAACTACAACGATATTTGGTAATAATTTGACTTGGTCCGAGGGCGCGGTAATCGCGCCTTTTTTAATACCTTCCTGGAGCGGGAAACCGCACCACGAAGATACCGATTTGTTTTGGATAATCGTCCGCCATTCACATACGATAGCGTTCTATGTTGTGCGGCCCTTTAGTTAACTTCTGATGGGAGATCATTATGTCACGCATCACAAACGCAGCTGCCGCCAGCGAAGACAGCATGGACACAACTGCTGCCCAAAAAAGCAGCATGAATGCAACTGCTGCCGAAGCAGCCACCGCCGGGATCGCCTCTACCGAGTTTCAAGACAAATTGGCAGCGGCTCTCAAAGCCGTACAGCTGGAAGCCAAAATCAACAAGGGTGTGCGAGATGCAGTTTATAACGATCTTTGGTAAGGATTTGACCTGGCCCAAGAGCGCAGTAATCGCGCTTCTTTCAAAAAATTTCCTGGAGCAAAAAGCCGCACCACGAAGATAGCGGTTTGCCTTGGGCCTTCGTCCGCAATTCACCTACGGTAGCGTTCTATATCATGCGGTCCTTTATTAAGCTTTGATGGGGAATCATTATGTCAAGCGTTATGAATACGACCGCTATCAAAGCAAGCACGGAAGGCATTGCCGACACCCAGGTCCAGGACAAATTGGCAGAAGCGTTGAAAGCCACACAGCTGGAAGCCAAAATCCACAAGGGCATAGTTGACTCAATGTACAACGACATTTGGTAAAAATTTCACCTGTCGCGAACGATGCGGCAATTGCATTGTTTTTTCTTTTTTAAAAGGCTTCCTGGTGCAGAAAACCGCACCATGAAGATACCGGTTCGTCTTGGCCGTTGCCATTGCTCCGCACTAGAGATGCAGTAGCGCGCATCTCGGAAGCTGCACGGATAAGCGAGCGAGGTACATCGATACTGCCGGAACAAAACGGGCCTGCCGCACTGCTTGTCTTATTTTGGTCCGGATTTATCCAAATCCTCTCTATTCCTTAGCCATGAATACTGAAACTGAACCGACCGTCCTTAAAAGAGAAATACCCCAACACTGGGAAACCAATGCGTTTTTCAATGCTGCCATCGAACGACTGCTGCAAATCTACGCCAAGATGCAGCAGGATTGCGAAAACGCGCCGCCTATGGAAGAGCTGCATATTCTGGATATCGGCGGCGGCGCCGAGAACAACGAAGACATCTTGTTTGCCGCGGACGAGGCCAGCTTTCGGACGGCCGCTGAGACCCAAGGCATGCCGCTGGAAGTCCTCTTGTCCGGCTACGAGCCATGGTTGCTTAGAGCGGCGTGGGCCTTGGGTGTGGGCGATAATGGTTCACGCCTGAATCTTGAAATCCAGGCACAATCGGAGGAAGACAAAAGCCGGTTTCGCCAACTGACCATGGACTTTGCAAAAACGCTGTTCGATGGCGAACTGGAGCAGGTACTGCATCGTCACAAGGTGCTGCCTGAAAGCGGTTTTCACATCATCTCTTGTCACAACGTCTTTCGTGGCGACCCTCTGGATTCGTCGCCGACGATGCTTAAAACAGCTACGGGTGTGGCCGTTCCGGAAGAAGACGTCGCCAGAAAAGCGCTCGATGCGGCCAAGACAGGCTTGTTCAAGCTGCTTGACCTGCGCCGTACCGGGAAGGGAATCAAAAACGCCTGCAACATCCTGGCTTTCGATCCCTTTTTAGGCACCGAATTCGACGTCTACATGAAAAACGCAACAGCCTGAGTTTGCTGTTCAAGAGATTTTTTACCTCCTCGCCGGATATATCCGTGCAGCTGCGCTGATATATCCGGCTACTCAGCGCCGGCTGCTCAGTGCGGATCCGCAGCGACGCAATTTTTGCGGTCCGCGCTGCATGAAATGGAACTTATCCCCTGACGCCGTCCACTCATATTCGACCGCAGCGACGGATCAATCCGCCCTATTGCGGCGACCAGCTTTTCGCCCATGTGGCGACGTCGTAAAGAAACTCTATCGAGGAGAGATGTCATGTCATATCCACAAAGCGTTTTCACAGCCCGAGAAAGTATCAACTTTTCAAAAGAACCTGCTACCCCCGCCGCGATGCAAGCACAGCAAAATGCCCAGGACGCCATGGCATTTCAGCTATGGGCTTCGTCACAGTCGCATTCGCTGGCTCGTCTGAAAGTCTTCCATACCATGGCAAAGACAATCAACGATCAGCAGTAAGCGTTGTGGAGCGGCGCTGGAATGGAGGGGAGCATGTCGAGTTGCCCCTGAAGGATCACGGCATGCACATCACCTCGGCAACGACACCAAGACTGCCTGTGCCAAACAGTGGCATGACACAGGCGGTTGCGATGTCAGCCAATGATTCGCCAACTGCGGTCACAGCCCCTTCTTCACGACGTACTTCAGTTATCGCGCGGCAGGCCGCCATGCATCGGTGGCCTCCAGTTCTACTTTTCCGTATGGGAGATTAACATGTCCATTTCCACATCAAATGCAGCAGCAACTCGTGCAACCCTCAAGGGCATCGCCGAAATCAAAGAGCAGGAGAGACTTGCGGAGGGTATCGACTCCGTGAAACTTTTCTCAAAAATGGTGAAGAAGGCAGAAGAGGCTGCTCAGGCCGCTCAATAAATGTCATTCGCGACGTCTATCTGCCAGTCGATTATCAACTGGCAGATAGACGTCGCTTCTAATATCGTTCCAGATTCCGCTACGGTCTTTGTTGCCGGAAGCACGCCGGTGCTATGGCATTGCTGATACCGCTGGCCGCTTTTTCACTGCGCAAACAGGCAAGCCCTTTTGCACGGTGTTTCTCTTTGAGCTGCAGTGCATCAAGCGCAGTTTTCCATTACGCCGCTGGTGATATTTTCTGAAAAATGCATTGCCTGCTTGCTGTCCGTACGCGCTATTTCCCCTGTACGACAGCAGTCATCATTCCCGTCCGCTGCGCCCCTTTCTTATTCCAAATCCCTCCATGCAGGGCTGTTCCAATCCGGCTTGGCAGCAAATGGAACTATCGGTTTTGACAAGCCACTTAGGATCAAGCCTGTTAAAACATGCTGAACGTCTATGGGTCGTAGTTAAAGGTGTATTGAACACAAAGTCGAATTCCGCACTTCCAGGTGTGGAATGTTAATGATATCGAGATCGCATACTGGAGAAATTCATGGCCATACAAACCACAACTGTCGTCACAACCTATACGACGACCATACCAGATGAGAAATTCCCAGGCAGGCTCCCTTCGCACGGAGATGACTGCTGTGAACATGACGAAACCGATATTGGAGAGGGTGGTGGCGGCTACTCGCACGGCGGGAAAAACAACATCATCGATGGCTTGCCGCTTCCGAAATGGATGAAAGATCTCATCAAAGATCTGCTCGGACACCAACCCGCACCTAGCAATCTTCCCTCTTCGTCCGATGCTGCCAAGTCCATCAACGATTTTCAGAACAAGCACAACATCGGCCTGCTGAGTTCCGAACAGATGAAGCAGATGGCCGAAACCGGCTACTGCAAACTGCCTAACGGCGAAACCATCCAGGTGCCACCTGACGTACAGGCCGCTGCACAGAAGATGATGGAGAACAATGGCTCACTGTTCAAGAAGCTGGAGTCCGCTACCGACGGTAACTACGATGGCAAGCTGGGCAAGGGCGACTATAAGGAAGCCATCAAGGATGGAACCATCGGCGAGCCAGGCACGCGTGATCTGCCGAAGGCATGTGGCTTGTGCAGCAAGGATTTCCTGAAATTCGTCATGGACGGTTCGATCTCCTCCAACCGACCGTCCGAATATGGCGCAGCTAAAACCATCAACGATTTCCAGAACAAGCACAACATCGGTTTGCTGAATGTCGATCAAGTCAAGCAGATGGCCGAGGCCGGCTACTGCAAGCTGCCTAATGGCGAGACCATTCAAGTGCCGCCGGAAGTACAAGAGGCGGCGCAGAAAATGATGGAAAACAATGGCGCGCTGTTCAAGAAACTTGAGTCCGCTACCGACGGCAAACACGACGGCATGCTGGGCAAGGGTGATTTCGGCGAAGCGATCAAGGATGGCACTATTGCCAAAGGCAGCCTCACTGAGACTCATCGTCCCAAGAACGACTTTGGTGGCGTTGATATCGACGCTCTACTCAAGGCTCTGGGATTGTCTACCGAGGATGGTGGCAATGGCTTGCCGTCTTCTTCCGATGCCGCCAAGTCCATCCATGACTTCCAGGGCAAACACAATATCGGTCTGCTGAATGTCGAACAGGTCAAGCAGATGGCCGAGAGCGGTTACTGCAAGCTGCCTAGCGGCGAGACCATCCAGGTACCGCCTGATGTACAGGCCGCCGCACAGAAGCTCATGGAGAACAATGGCGAGCTGTTTAAGAAGCTGGAGTCCGCTGTCAACGGCAACTATGACGGCAAGCTGAGCCAAGCTGACTATAAGGACGCCATCAAGGATGGAACCATCGGTCAGCCTGGCACGCAGGATTTGCCCAAGTCCGGCTTTGGCTCCGCTGATATCGACGCTCTGCTCAAGGCTCTGGGATTGTCGAAAACTGATGGCGCAAACGGCTTGCCGTCTTCTTCCGATGCCGCCAAGACCGTCAATGACTTCCAGAACAAGCATGACATCGGTCTGCTGAATGTCGCACAGGTCAAGCAGATGGCCGAGACCGGCTACTGCAAGCTGCCTAATGGCGAGACCATCCAGGTGCCGCCTAATGTACAGGCCGCCGCGCAGAAACTCATGGAGAACAATGGCGAATTGTTCAAGAAGCTGGAGTCCGCTACCGACGGTAACTACGACGGCAAGCTGGGCAAGGGCGACTATAAGGAAGCCATCAAGGATGGAATCATCGGTGAAGCTGCGGCAGCCGCTTAAGTTTCCATCAAATGCAATTGCAGTACCGTTGAAGAAGTCGCCGATGGCCTGCACGGCATCGGCGACTGCCGATAACCAGAGCGCAGCCGCAGGAATGCTGTGGCGGCTGCGAACTGATCAGAGGGCCTTCTGGCACATGGGATTTGCCACCGGACGACCTCTTCTTCAGTAAATAAGAGCAATCACTTCGGTCCGAGCAGCGGGCCAAACGGGATGTAGACGACATGTTCAGCCACAGGATCAGCGGTTTAGTCACGGGAATGGCGGCATCAAGCCGGCCAAGTGACCATCATCGCGCTCCTGGAAACTGCAAGGACACCCAAGCTCACACCGCTGCATCGCTGCTTGCAGCGCCAAAGCTGGCTGGACTTAATCCCAGAGGCAACCGCTGGTTTTCCATCGGTCAGTTGAGATCGACTGGCAACAGGGGATCGGGAAAGGCAGCGCCAAGAGCAACAGCAGACGAGCATGGCGGTGTGCCCGGTTTGAGCACGCGGCAAGGCCCGCAGCATAAGGTGGTCGAGCATATTCCGAAGAACGCCCCCGGCGAACGCCTTATCCAACCAGACAAGATATATAAACACCCGGTCGTAGAGGCCGGGCCTCAGCCTTCACAGCACCCCCCCCTAGCTGCGTCTCCCGCAGCGCAACAGCAAGGCGCACCACAGGATCTGTTCTTCACGAAACGCGCCATCAAAGAGGGCGCTACCTTCATGCTTCTGCTGCAAAGGCAACGGCAGCCCGTCAAAGCCTCTTTTGACGATGCCCGATCAAATGCGACATAGTCCATACCGAGCTTACCTATGAGATACCACCACTCAGCATTCCTCCGGCAAAGCATGGAACTTGTGTTTCGCTCGCGCCCCTCGCTCGGGGCGACAGCACGTCACATGAAAATGCGCGACAGCAGAGCTGAAGCCCTTATCACCTTCGCAGATACCTCCAGTGTTATCCATCGCCAGAATTGAGGAGAGTAAGCCATGTCGATACTCAACCTGTTCCATCTAGACCTGTCCAAAACGGATATGTGTTCCGGCTCGGCGACAAAGCCCCACCACATGCACGGCAAACAAAGTTTCAAGCAGGACGCAGGCGATATTGTCGATCCTCTGCAGCAGAAACAGGGTTCGCTGTCGCTGGACCAGTTTTCGCTGAAAGGCCTGCTGGATCTGTTAAAAACGCTTGCTTCTGGCGGAGCGCTCGGAGGAAGTAACCCGACCGGCAAATTGCACACGGATGCACCGCCGCCCTACCATGCGGATACATCGCCCCCGCCATACAGTACTGCCGCCTCGCCGCCCCCCTACAAGATGCCGTCCGCCGACGACAAGCGGCCACCTGGTGATAACAGGACTGCGGAGCAGATCGTCAACGATTGCCCGGTGCTGAAAAACCTTGGCAATCAAAAAGACATCAAACGCGACGAGTTGAAAAAGCAGTGTGGCGACTGGGAAAACGATCCTGACCCGCAAAAACGGGCAGATGCTGCCTATCGCATATCCAAGGTTCTGGAGCATATCGACAGCTCCAAGGATTACGAAGGGGGCGACCGCACCTCGAAGGTCAAGAATGGCAAGGGCGACGGCAACATCGAAGGCATTACCAAAGACGGGGATGCCCGACATGGAACAGAAGCCGGCAACCTGAAAGATTTTGCGGAAAAAGGTTACGGCGCCTTGAAAAAGGACCATCGCCTGGATACGACTAACGATACCCATGTGAAGAAAGACGGCAGCAACAAGGACAATTTCCAGTGGTTTTGCGGAGAGGCCGGCAAAGCACTGTCGTTTATCCCGATTGTCGGCAAGACCTTGCAGGGCATCGGCGACTCTGAAGGCGGATTTTTGGGCGCGCTCGGCGGCGGCTTGAAAGGCGCTGCCGAAGGGGTGGTGGACGTGATCAAGAAAGGCAAGATCACACCGATGCAGCTCCTGGCGGATATGGCGATCGGCGGGATAACGAAAGCTGCTACCGGGGGCGCAACCGATAATCCGCTAGAAGCCATCACCAACGCCGGCAGAAACAAAACCGACAATCAAGACATCGGAGGATAGTCGAGGGCACCACGACATCTGATTGGCAGGAGCATCGCATCTTGCTTGAAAATCTGTCGGCTCTGCTCATGTGCCGTCCTGGCGATCTGCTTCTTAGCAACAGTATTGATGATTTCAGCAGGTGTTATTGCCCGCGGTCTTGGCAAAGCAGCAATCCCCTGTAACGCAGCGGCGCCCTCCAATCCCTTCTTGCGCATCCGGTCCCTCATCCCTGAACTCGGATACCCCTTCTTTTCCCCCTTCCCTGCTCTACCGGCGACAGCTGCATCCCTGCCACGATAAAAGCAAACGGGCTAACACGTCCGCAAATACGCCACATCCAACAATTGTTAACTTGCAATCTGCTTGTTTACTCATTAACCTGTCGAGAATTAGACACTTAGCGTCAAATATCACAAAAAGTGTTGACCACCTTAGCGAGTGTCTGACTTGTTACCGACTTTTGACGGATTGCGCGTATGACAACAACATCCCGAGTAAAGATGCCCCAGCCGGCGGTGTCAATCCAACCCGAGCAGTTTCACGCCGTGAACCGAATGCCGCTGAGCGCCATTACCGCGATTGCCGAACGGGCCAGCGGCATGCTGGTCGAGGTGCGCGAAAGCATGCTGGCCCCCCATCCGCGCAAGAATCCACCGGTGTACACCACAGCACAGGTGGCCGCATTATGCCGGATCGAACGGCAGCGTGCGAATTATTATCTTTCCGCTCGCAGCGACCTGGATTTGCCCGCAGGCACCTCCCATGGCAAAGGCAGCAGCCGCGAGTTCAGTTTGGCAGAAGCCCGCATCTGGATCGACAAAGTGGCGCCCTTCACCAAGCGCCCGGCCGGCGCCAAAGGCAAGAAAATCGCCATCGGCAATTTTAAAGGCGGGGTCAGCAAGACCACCACGGCGATGACGCTGGCACAGGGATTATCACTATTCGGACGGCGCGTGCTAATCATGGATCTCGACCCGCAAGCCTCGCTGACCGCGCTCACTGGCCTGCTGGCCGACAGCGAAGTGACGGACGAACAGACCGCCCTGCCGCTGATTTACGGCGAGCAAGATAATCTGGAGTACGCGGTGCAATCCACCTATTGGGATGGGATTGACCTGATTCCAGCTAGCGCCGCCCTGTTCGGCGCCGAGTTCTTCTTGCCTTTCAAGCAATCCAAGGACAGCACCTTCCAGTTTTGGAACGTGCTCAATCGCGGCATGGAATCACTGCTCGACCGCTACGACGCCATCATTATCGACACCCCCCCTGCCCTGTCGTACATGACCATCAATGCGTTCATGGCAGCCGACGGCTTGGTAGTGCCAACGCCGCCCAGCGCGCTGGATTATGCTTCATCGACCCAGTTCTGGAATCTCTTTTCCGATCTGTCGAACAGCATGCAGCAAGTGGCGCCGGACTTGAACAAGAGTTTCGACTTCATCCATGTGCTGCTGGCAAAAGTCGATTCCAGCCAGGCGGCAACGCATGTGGTGCGCGAATGGATCAAGAAGACATATGAAGGCCTCGTACTGCCGATTGAAGTCCCTACCACCACGGTGACGCAAAGCGCAGCCGCCGAATTCGGCACCGTCTACGACATTTCCAAGTATGAAGGCAGCCTGAAAACCTACCAGCGGGCGCGCGAAGCCTACGACCGCCTGGCGGAAATCGTTGACCAACAACTCGTTGCCCTGTGGACCGAGAAGAAGGACACCCCATGAGCATGAAAGATCGGCTTGCCGCAAAAGCGGCAGGCATCGGCACCACTCCCCGCACCAGCCCTGCCCCCGAAACGGTTGCCGCCCGTCCGCCAAAGACGGCGCCGGGCCAGCTGATGTCCTCCCTGCCCTTTCTCGCAGAGAAGGAGAGGGAGATCGAAGAGTTGCGCGGCAAGTTGCGCGAAGCGGAAAAGAGTGCACCCCAATTAGAACTACCCGTAGCGGAATTGCATGAAGTGGAAGGCCGCCGCAGGCGGTTGACGCCGGAGCAATACAGCGAGTTGCGCGACAACCTGCGCACCAATCCGCTGGTACAGGCGGTGACGGTACGGCGACGGGCCGGTGGCGGCTATGAAATCATTTCCGGCCACAACCGTGTAGCCATATACAGGGAACTGGGACGCGAGCGCATCTTGGCTATTGTCTTGCAAGACGCGGACGACTATGTCACCGAGGCCAGCGCACTCTATGCCAACCTATTCCAGTCGGACTTATCCGACTATGAAAAGTATCTTGGCTTCAAACGCTTGTTATTGCTGACAGGAAAGACCCAAAAGGAAGTTGCTGCCGATTCGGGAGCAGATGAAAAATCTGTCTCCCGCTGGCTTTCTTTTGGCGACCTGCCGACGGAAGCCTTGGCACTCATTGAATCTGCGCCGGATAAGTTGGGCGGCACGGCAGCAATGGCATTGGCCGCGCTAGCCAAGGATGGCAAGACTGCATCGGTGGTGGAAGCAGTGAAAGCCATTGTGGATGGCCAAGTAACTCAAGAAATAGGCGTGCGTCTAGCAAAAACCGGCAAGACGCCGCCGGCAACAACCGTACGCCCCGAACCGGTCACGATTCGTTCTGGAAAATCGGTGTACTGCAAAATGCTGGGGAACAAGCAGACCTTGCGACTTGATTTCCGTACGGAAGAAGAACGGATGGCCGTAGAGTCGGCAATTCGGGATGTTTTAGACCGTTTCGCCAAGAATCCCTAGGATCTCAAGTTGAGATTCCTTTTAAATCAATGACTTACAAAAAAGAGAGCGCAAAAGAGGACGTTAAATGACAGATTGACCCTTTCATTTTCAAACCCTTGAAAAGCAAAAAGCCCGGCGGGAACCGGGCTTTTGTGCAAGTTGCCTGGGAAATCTCCGCAAACAACTGAGTACGACCTGACATTCGTGATTCTATTGTGGAGATGCCCGAGGTGCAAGGAGTTTTTCGTTAAATCCTGCATTCACGGAGCATTCATGACTTTTCATGAAACGGCCGGGGTTCAACTCGCCCCCGCAAAACGCAAGAACCTGCCCAACCGTATTCTGCGCGCATTCGACAATGCCAAACATCTGGTCGGATTGAAGCGCGGCGTCAAAGACACCTTGGCCGAACTGTGTCGCTTTGTCCCCCAGGATCGCCCCTTCGATACCATCTTTGCTCACAAAGCCACCATCGCCTCCCGTATCGGTGCTTCCGAGCGCACGATATACCGCCATCTGGAAAGCCTGCGGGAACAACAATTGATTGAAGTCTTGGCCCAGGACCGCAAGAGCCGTAACGGAAGGTTCGCTGTATCGCGCATTCGCCTTACTCGCAAAGCAGCTGCTTTGCTGGCTTTTATCGAGGCACCGGAAGAAATTGCCTGCTTCGACGCGTCCGACGCGCACTCTGCGGCAGTCGACAGCCTCGTCAATCCTGCCGACAGCGACAATCAGGTTATCGGACAAGCACAAGGCAAGGTCACGCCGGTTTCCGCAGCAGCCTGCAAGAACGCGCAAGAAGCACTTATCCCCAGCGCACCGTCTGTCAAAATGGCAGGCGGCCATACGTTATCTGAACCCACTATCTCAAAGAATCAACCGCGCCAGCGCACCCAAAACGGCTTGCCGGAAGATTTGGCCTGGATGACAGGGAATGGATTATCGAGAGCGGGAATTTTCAAATTAATGGGCAAAGCAAAGCGCTGCGGCAAACGCTTGTCGGATATCGCTATCGTCACGCACCCCTATCTTCAACAACTGACCGGAGGCCGTTTATACGCCTACCTTGCAAAATTGGTAGACGGCCCCACCGATTTTGCGGTGGCTGCTGTTCAAGAACGTCAACGCTTGGCCAATGCCGCACAGGCAAAAGCCTTCGAACGCAAGGTCCAGATTTTCCGAACCCGATTCCGCAATACGGCGTTGACCAATCGCGATCAAACGCAGCTGTACCGCATCGATGCGCGCGCCCAGTTTGTTCAGGTGATCGGCGGCAAGCGGCCCGGTACGGCACCGCTTAACGATTTTCAACCATGGATTGCAGGGCTGGAAAGCGGCGCTCTTGTTCTCGCCACCCTGGAAACAGAACGCCGATTTGCTTTGTAACCCAAGCGTGCGCGAATGGGTGGCATGTGGTGTAAGCGATTGCCTGTTCCATTTTCACCGCGGTAGATGAACCGCAAGATTGAAGGTCTTGCCGCGGCCACCATGATAAAAATGAGTATTATCAAGCCATATAAAAACAAGGGTAAAATTGCGGCGAAAACAATCAGCTCGCTAAAAGTAACGTGGAATCAAGACCTTATATATGAGAGACCTATCGTCACAAGCGTATGGCTGATTTCCACCAAAATGCCTGCCGTTTTCCCATCAAGGAAACCCTTATGAATAAACCCGATCTTGTGCTGCCTCCCGACTATGCCGATTGGCTCGCCGGCCTCAAACAACGCATTGCCGGCACCCGGCAACGGGCGGCATTGGCTGCCAACCGGGAACTGGTGTTGCTGTACTGGCAGATCGGCCGGGATATCGTGCAGCGTCAACAACAACAGGGGTGGGGCGCACGGGTGATTGAGCATTTGGCCAAGGATTTGCACACCGCATTTCCAGATATGAAAGGTTTTTCGCGCACCAACCTGATGTCCATGCGTGCCTTCTATGAAGCGTGGGACGACGAAACAATTGTCCAACAGCTTGTTGGACAATTGCCTTGGGGGCACAACGTGCTCTTGCTCAGCAAGTTGAAAGACCGGGAGCAACGCCTTTGGTATCTGCATAAGGCGGTTGAACATGGCTGGTCGCGCAATGTCTTGTGGCACCATATTTCCACCGCCTTGCACCAGCGCGCAGGCAATGCCTTGACCAATTTCGCGCAGCGGCTTCCGCAAGCCGACTCCGCTCTGGCGCAGCAAGCCTTGAAAGATCCCTATCTATTTGATTTTCTCGGTGTCGGTAACGAAGCGCTGGAGCGCGACATCGAAGATGCCATGACGCGTCACGTGACACGCTTGCTGATGGAAATGGGGGAGGGGTTTGCCTTCGCTGGGCGTCAGGTACACCTCGAGGTGGATGGGCAAGACTTTTACATCGATCTTCTTTTCTATAACTACCGATTGCACCGCTTCCTCGTCGTCGAACTGAAGGGCGGCGCATTCAAGCCGGAACATGCCGGCCAGCTCAATTTTTACGTGACCCTGGTCGATGAGCATCTGAAAAGCGCGCAAGACCAGCCGTCGATCGGCCTGATCCTGTGCAAGCAGCAGCACCGTGTGATTGCAGAATATGCGCTGCGCGGCATGACGCAACCCATTGGCGTTGCCGAATACCGGCTGGAGCTGCCACAAGACTTGGCAGGCTACTTGCCGAGCATCGAACAACTGGAAACGGAGCTTCAAAAAGAACAAGACGTCGACGACAGTGGTGCCGGTTAATGCAAGAGCAGGGACGTCCGGAGCACACACCGGTTGCGGCAGCAGGGCCGCCTGAAAACACGCGCGTCGGCATACCGGGGCAGACGCGCGGACGCAAACTGCATCTGGGGCACTTCGCCTTCATGCGGGCGGTGGTGCAAGGTTTGGACGTGCGCGACAGTTGGCAGCGCTATCTACAGATGGAAGGCGGGCAGGACAATGTGCGTACCATCAATCGCACCATCGCCTGGATGCGCGATGCCTTCGCTGCTGCTGCCAAGCGTCATGCGCGGCATGGCATCGCGCGGCTGGTCCGACTCGATGCGCGCCGTATCGCCGAACGTGAGTCGGCGCTGCCGACGCTGGAAGCATTTGCTGAAGAACATGGCTTGCAGGATTTTTCACAGAGCGAACAACTCGCGCAATATCAGGCATGTCACGGCGCGGCCAGCCGCCGGCAATCGCGGCGCAGCCGGTTAATTGACAGGCAGCTCGACGCCTTGCTCTGGCTCGAACAGCAGGTCGCGCAGAGGCCGCAGGCGGAAGATGCTGTCGCCTCATGGCTGCATCCCGACCTCGCCGCCCATCTGCAAACGACGGGAATCCTTACCCTGCGCCAGCTGATTGATCGCATCAACGGCCGCGGCCGCGGATGGTGGCACGATATTCGCGCCATCGGGGCCGGAAAAGCGGCGCGCATCACGACATGGCTGGCTGCGCATGAGACGGAGATCGGCCTGCCGGTCGCTGTGCAGGCCAATGCCAACACCGCTTCCCTTTCTCCACAAGGATCGGCGCAGGAAACGCCTTGGGTGTTAGCAATCGTTCCGCTGGAACAATGCATTATGCCGGCGACGCTGGACGGAAGCGGTGGTCTGTACCGCGCATCGCGCAACGCGTGTCGGCTGACGGCCAGTAACGATATCGAAGCCGTATTCGCATGGGTCAAATCCCGTCAGGCCGGATTGGGAGTGTCGGGAGGGGCAGTCGAGCAGGAGGGCAGTAGCGGCTCGGCAAAACCGGAAGCGGAAAGGGCATGGCTGCACTGCCTGTCGCATACGCAACGCGCCTATCTGAAGGAGGCCGAGCGCTTTTTGCTATGGGCGGTCGTGCAACGCAACATACCCATGTCGTCGATAACGGCCGAGGATTGCGCGGCCTATCGCGCCTTTCTCGCCGATCCGCAGCCGGCACAGCGCTGGTGCGGTCCACGCGGGCATCCGCGCCGCAGTCCATTGTGGCGTCCATTCGAAGGGCCGTTGTCGCCGCGCGCGCAACGCCAGGCAGTCACCATCTTGAAAAGCCTGGGCCGCTTTCTGGTGGAGCAGGGCTATTTGACGGGGAATCCATGGAGTGGCATTGCTTTGCCCCAGGCCGTCGCCAGGAATGGCAATTTCACCCATGCGCAATGGAAGTTCATCGAACGACAGCTCGATTGTTTGCCGATGACATTGGCCAATCGCCGCTTGCGTTGTGCGTTGCACTTGTTCCAAGCGACCGGGCTGCGTTTGGCCGAAAGCGTTGCGGTACGGGTCGATGATTTGCAGCACGCTGTGCCGCCAGCGGAGGACACCGATACGGCAATGCCCTGGACACTCACCGTCGCTGGCAAGAAGCAAGAGAAACGCAAGCTACCGGTCCCGCATGCGTTCATGGATGAGCTGGCGACTTACCTGGCGGCGCGCGGACTCGACCCGGACCCGACGCACGCTCGAAACAAGGGAGCTTTCCTGCTGGGTAAGGCCATCGACCGAGCTCAAGGTGCGCCATGGTCGCCGCAAGCCGGCATTCAGCCCGGCACACTTTACAAGCACCTCAAGCGTTTCTTTGTTGCTTGCGCACAGACGTTCGCTGTCAACGACACGCAGGGCGCACAAAGCATGGCTGCCGCCACCACACATTGGTTACGCCGCGAGCATCGCTGGAGTCGCACGAACGCCGCCGAATAAAAGCGCTTGTCCTGTGTCTGCGACGATGCGCAAACCCACAAAATAATGGGCGCGTATGGAACCGCTTGCGCGCTTCGGTTCACTCATGCATGAGGATGCCGGCCTGCGTGCCGATATCCGGCACGATGTCCCTGTGAACCGTTTTTTATTGCGTGACTACTATGAACCCTCCTATCTTGCCGGGCCTGGACCTGGATACGCCGGTGGACGTTGCCGGCAGCAATACAGATGTCGAGTCTGGCGGTACGCCGGTTCTGGAAGATGGATTCCGGTGGCACCGCATCCGGAGATTGCCAAAGAAGGGATAGCCGCGAAAGCGCGGCCCTTTGCGGTTATCTCGCATTAGCCGTGACGGTGCTGCCCGCACACGGCGGCACTTTTCCCTTTCCGTTCCCTGACGCATGCAGTACTGGTACCGCGGCGCGCCAGACGCCTTGCACTGCATCCCGCTACGACCGCCAAATTGCACAAGTTATTCTTGCGCGACGTCTAAGCGCGACATGAATCGCGCCATCCCACAAATTTATTGCCGCAACCGGAACCATTCCCTTTAGCATAACCACACAAACTTCGAGTTCGCCTTGACCGGCGCACGCGATCATGGCGAACGTCTGACCAGACGGTAGGTTCGCCAAGGTATTCAACCGAAGTAGGACAACTGCGATGCAGGCAGGCGCAAGCGCATGCTGGCACCGATTACACTGGGAGACGCGCAATGCATTGGAATGGCGGTTATGTGTCGGACATGGAA
>DATLIB010000021.1:0-22894 GCA_035539595.1 Noviherbaspirillum sp. | reverse complement strand
AAAGAGTCGACCGCACGCTCAAATATCGGTGCAGACTCCGCTGCGACGATCGCTTCGTCGCGCAATGCATTCATCAAGGAGGCGAAGGTATACAACACCAATCCTCCGTCCTGCTCCCTCTTGAACAAGTAGAGCGACCGGTGCGTGCTTGTCCAGACCACTTGCCCGGGTAGATAAGTCCTGTCGTCGGCGCGGAAAGCAACGCGCGTGCCGAGCAGATACGTTTGCGCAAGCAGCGCACGGTCTGCCAATGATGCAGCGGCGATATGTGCATCAAGATGCAGTGTCGCAACAACGCCACGCTGTGTGAATATTTCTTCGATGATTGCCGCGCGTACTTGCGGCGGCTCGTCCAGCCCCCACGATATCCGCTCGCGATCGATGACAAGACGCGAAAAAGCCTGACGCAGATCATCCAGGCTCAATACTTCTTTCACCACTTTTTTCGACGCACTGCGTAGCGCAGCGGTGTGCATTTCCACCAACTGATCAAGGATGGGACGCGATTCGTCCTCCGGCACCCGGGCCAACTGCAACGCTTTTTTCAGGCGCCGAACCAAATCCGGCAGCAAACGCATCAGCGCTGTGCGTTCATGTGCATTCGATTTTTCCTGAACGCTCCACAACAACTCAGGCAAGACGGCACGGTACTGATGTACTGCACTTTCCAGCTGGTTTGACGCAATGCCTTGTCTCGCATCCTGTTCCGCCGCACGGACCAGGACATGTGGCCACACATGGATGATCAAATCGGAAATGCGCTTGTCTGTGTTCAACGGCAACAGGATTTCGCATAGCACTGTTGTCGTATTGGCCAGCAGGATGCTGTATTTTTCCGCCGCTTCGACCGCGTCGATGCCGTTCGTTACTTGCCTATTGTCCTGCCGCAGGCAATCCGCCATGATCTGCTCGATGGCTTGTATGCTGTCGGCAAAAATGCCGGTGTCGGTATCGAATTCGGCAAGGATGCGGTCAACGGCGCGTTCGATTTCGCCTGCCAACTTCTGCCCCGCCGACGTCTCCGGGTCAGCTGCAATGGCTGCCGCGCCTATCCGGTTCAACAACCGGCGCGCCGGGTGTCCTTCTTCGCGCATCAATTCCGGCTCCAACAGCGCCGCCTTGAGGACCGGAATCTGCAGGCGTCCGATCTGCTGCCGCAGTGCCGGCGGCATCTGTTCGTCTTCGAGGATGGACGCAAACAGCATTGTCACCATTTCCACTGTCATGCGCTCCGTGAGCGAGGCCTTGTCGAGGCTCAACTGCTCCCGCCAAGCCGCTACCTGCTCCGCGTCATCTGCCGGCTTGTCACTCTCTTGGGATACATTGGCGGCTTCCTTTTGGTACCGGGTCAATTGTGTCAGCAAGTGATTAACCGGCAAGACAGCCGGTGTGCCTCCCTTGCCGGCACCGTTGGCGGCGCGAGTCAGGAAAGTTTCGGACGCGCCGAACATTGTGCGCATGAAATCTTGTAAAGCAACCGGCCCGGGACTGATGGACGCGGCACTACTTGCTGTTTGTAACACCTCCAACGCACGCTGCAACCCCGGCATCATGTGCGCGGCCGTCGGAGGCGGCGTTAGGTGATGCGGTGCACCGAAATAGCGCTGATGATGAGCCGCTCTGGAACGCTGCGCCATGAACTTGCCTTGCACGCCCGAAGCACCGAATACATCGTGAATGGCACTGTAATAAGCCGGCAGGTGGGCGATCAGTGCATTCGACAGATGCTCGAACAGTACCTTCGCCTTTTGTTCGTCGTCGACGGTTTCCCGAACCGCATCGTACATGGCCCGTGCCAGCAGGTATGGGCGGAAGGGATTTTCGCGCTCGCGCGCTTCGCGCGCACCATGCAACTGACCGATGATGACATTCAGGCGCCCAATGATTTCTTCATTGGCGTCGCGCATGCGCGCGGTTAGCCGCCCGACTTCAATCTGGTGCGACACGACCTCGTCATCGACCAGCGATAATTCGTCGGCAGACAATTTGCGCATGCCGGGACGCATATCCACATACATGGTCTGCATCGCCCGCTCGAGACCGTCTCGAAATCGCGGATCGATACGACGCAGGAAAGTGGTACCGTACTGGCGCAGAAAATGGCGGGCCCAGGTCATCGCAGCGTGATCACGCCCGGACTGGCCTTTGGCAAGCAAGCCGACGATATGGGCGTCCGCATCCTGCATTGCGCGCTGCACAAGCGCAAGAAAGCCGAAATGAGCGCAGTCTTTTGCTGCGACGATCAGACGCTTGTACTCGTTATCTGCCATGCCAGAGGTCATTGAATGCGTGCAATGGCAGATATATTAGGCGCAAATCGCACGCCACTCCATCTTGTATTTGAGCAATATTCAGGTAGAGATTTATTCGGCTGCCAGCAAGGCCAAATGTTTTTCCTCAAGAAAACACCATTCCCCTTCTTCCAGCTCCAGCGCTGGCAACGCAAGGCCGCCGATCGCGGTCCTGCACAAGGCATCGCAATGATTGCCAGCGGCCGCCAGCATGCGCTTAACCTGGTGGTATTTGCCCTGCTCCAGCACGATTTCGATGCGGTTTTCGTCAAGTGCGCGGCATGACTGGGCAGCGAGCGGAGCAGGCTCGTCATGCAGCTGCACACCGCCGAGTAACTGCGTCACCAGCGCCTGCGTCACAGGTGCATGCGTTGTTGCCACATAGAGTTTGGGAACATGGCGCCTCGGCGACGACTGGGCATGGATGAATGCGCCATCGTCCGACATCAACAACAAGCCGGTAGTGTCATGGTCGAGCCGCCCGACCGGCTGCACATCGCGCCAGGTAAATTGTTCCGGCAACAAGGTCAGCACGCCCGGATGATGGCTGGGTTTTCGTGAACATTCATAGTTGGGCGGTTTGTTCAAGGCGATGTAGACATGCTGACGGTATTCCCACTCGTCGCCAAAAATGGTGAAAGATAGACCGGAAGTGTCGAAGCTGGCGCGATAGTCGGTCACGGTTTCGCCAGCGATCGCAACCTCGCCGTCTGCGATCAGTGCCCGGCACCATTTCCGGCTGCCGAAGCCCTGTGACTGGAGGATGCGGTCCAATGTAAGTGTGCTCATGGCGGCACTCTACCAGAACCCGCCGCCTCAGTGACGACCTGCATGCCTGACAGGAAAAGCAGCAATCTCGTCCCCGTCCAGTGCGCCATATAATGAAACCGTTAATAGCAACAAACGCAACATATCATTCTCGGGAGATTGGATTTGAGCCAAGCAACAGAAATAATGCCGCACCGGATCACTATCGTCGGTGGAGGCGCGGGCGGATTGGAACTTGCGGTACATTTGGGCAAAAAGCTCGGCAAGAAAAAGAACGCCCAGATCACCCTGGTCGATGCCGCACGCACGCATTTATGGAAACCCTTGTTGCATCAGGTTGCCGCCGGAACGCTGGACAGCCATGCGGATGAAATCGAATATCTTGCGCTGGCCCGAAAACATCATTTCAGCTTCCGACTCGGGCGGATGGATGGCCTGAACCGCATGCCAAAAGAAATCTATCTTGCGCCGACCCTGGATGAAGACGGCGAAGAACTTCTGCCACGCCAGGCAATCGGCTATGACACGCTGGTAATCGCAATCGGCAGCCAGACCAATGACTTCGGCACTCCCGGGGCTCGGGAAAACAGCATCATGCTGGATTCGCCCGCCGCTGCCGAGCGTTTTCACCAGCGCTTGGTGAATTCCTGCCTGCGCGCGCAGGCAAGCGCCAAGCGTCCCGGTGAGGGCCGCTTTACGGTCACCATCATCGGCGGCGGCGCAACCGGGGTGGAACTGTCCGCCGAACTGCATATGACTGCCAAGATCCTCTCCAGCTATGGCTTGGTCAACTTCGACCCTGAAAAGGATTTGAAGATCGTGGTGGTCGATGCCGCGCCGCGCATACTGCAAGCATTGCCTGAGCGGCTTTCCGGTTCGGTGGTGCGCGAGTTGCGCAGCCTGGACATCGACATCCACACCAATGAAAAAGTGGTGGAAGTCTCCAAGGAAGGCGTTCGCATGGCGAGCGGCAAGTTTATCCCGAGCGGGATCGTGGTTTGGGCCGCAGGCATTAAAGTGCCCGACTTCCTGAAAGACATCGACGGGCTCGAAACCAACCGCATCAACCAACTTGTCGTGCAGCGAACGCTACAAACAAGCCGCGATCCATCGATCTTCGCAATCGGCGATTGCGCCGCCTGTCCGCAAGACGACGGACTGCCGCAGGTGCCGCCGCGCGCTCAATCGGCACACCAGCAAGCATCGACCCTGGCGAAGTCGCTGATCCGCATGCTAAAAGGGAAGCCCTTGCTTGAATTCACCTATCACGACTACGGCTCGCTGGTCTCGCTGGGCCATTACAGCACCGTGGGCAGTCTGATGGGTGCCCTCACCAAGGGCTCGCTATTCATAGAGGGGCACATCGCCAAGTGGATGTATTGGTGGTTACACAAACATCACCAGATTGCAGTCAACGGCATATTTCATACTTGGCTTGCAACTTGGGCAGAAACCATCAACTGGGTACGCAACCCACGCATCAAGTTGCACTGAAGCCATCCAGGTCGCAACGCAAGGCGGATTCAAACCGCCTTGCGTCGTCAACCATTCAACATTAACCGCGATGTTGACGATGATGACGAGAGCCGCGCTTGCTGACAAACTCATCGTCGAAGATTTTTTTCTGTTCCGGTGTCAGCACTGCATAAAACGACTTTGTTGCGTCAACGTGGTCGGCAAGTTTTTTTTGCCTTTCCTGCATGAACCCAAGCATTTTTTCCATGCGTTCCGGTGCCGGCAGCTTGTCGAATTCAGCCCGATCCGGACGCGACGATGGTCCATCTGGCCTTGTCCTGGCGACATAAGCTTTCCATGCCGCTTCCTGATTTGCATTCAGTTTGAGCTTGTCATGCAGTGCGGCCTGGTGTTTTTCCATGCGCTCCTTCATGCGTTCGCCGGGCTTTCCATGCTCGCCGAACGATGCTCCCATCGGTCCGCAATCCGGCTTGCCGGCATACGCGGCAAACGATCCGGCCCCCAGTCCGACCGCAAGGACGCCAGTCAACAGATATTTACGAAGGTTTTGCATATTCATTCCTTTCCGTGAGTGTTCAAGTGCCCTGTGCACGGTTCACATCTTGCCCCAGCGATCGAATAAAAAATTGTCACCAATATGATTTGTTGTAGCGGCAAGTAACAGATGCCGGCCTGTTTGTATCGCTCTGTACCAAACCTGCCGCTCGAAACAGCACGATACAATTCGCCTGCCTTTGTCCCCCTGGACTTGCCATAATTGCGCTCATGGAAAACCCGGCTCAAATACTTATCGTCGATGACGACCGCGACATCGCCTCCCTGCTGGCTGAATACCTGGAAAAAAACGGTTACCGGACACTGACTGCCGGCGACGGCAAAGCAATGTGGAAGGCGCTGGATGAAGCCCGTGTCGATCTGATCGTGCTAGACCTCAATCTGCCGGGTGACGACGGTCTTACGCTATGCCGCAACCTGCGCGCAGGCTCCAATATCCCGGTCATCATGCTTACCGCGCGCGCAGAACCGGTCGATCGCATTCTCGGTCTGGAGATGGGCGCCGACGATTACCTGCCGAAACCATTCGAACCACGCGAGCTGCACGCCCGCATCCGCAGCGTGTTGCGGCGGACGCAGGCGCTGCCGCCCAACATGGAAACAACCCAACCTCAACAAGTGCACTTTGCCGGCTGGACCATGGACTACACTGCGCGTCACCTCATCAATCCTGACGGCATGGTTGTTGCCCTGTCCGGCGCCGAATTTCGCCTGCTCCGAATTTTTATCGAGCACGCCAATCGCGTACTCAGCCGCGACCAGTTGCTCAATCTGACCGCAGGCCGGGACGCCGACCCGTTTGACCGCTCCATCGACCTGCAGATCAGCCGCCTGCGTCAGAAGCTGGGGGAGGATGCGCGCGCGCCCCAAATCATCAAAACCGTGCGCAACGAAGGTTATGTCCTCGCCACGCAGGTAGAAAAATAATGAAGTCGCTTTTTCAGTCGATGACCAGCCGCGTATTTCTGATTCTGATCGCCGGCATCGCCATCAGCGTTCTGATCATCGTCGGTCTTGCATTTGGCGAGCGCCAGCGCATGGTCGGGCAGTTCCGGGACTATCATGCGGTTGAACGCGTGGCGCAGTTTGTACTATCGCTGGAGACAGTTCCGGCGGAACTACGTGCCCCTTTTTTTACCGCAACCGCTGGGGTTGGCATGCACGCCGCACTTGCCGGCCCTGACGATGAAATCAGCGCCACTCGCTCAGCGCTGGCGACGTCACTCGACAGGCGTCTGCCCGAGAATTATCGGATTGCCTCCACCCTCACCCGCCCCACCGATTGCCCACGTCCGACAGGCAGATCGACCGGACGGAGATCGGCGGAACATCGCGCCGCTTGCGAAGCGCTCCTCGTCACCTTGCACGATGGCGCGAGATTGCGGATATCCGTTGTACCGCCGCGTCCACCGCCGTTCGTTCCGCGCTTCGACTTCACGACCTTCGGCGTTCTGTTCTTGTGCAGTATCGGCCTGCTCGCAGCAATGGTGGCACGTATGACCATGCGCCCGCTGAAGCAACTGGCGCAAGCAGCAACAGCGCTTGGCAATGACATCGAACGCCCCCCTCTGCCGGAGCGTGGCGCCACGGAGATCCGTCAAGCTGCAGCCGCCTTCAATGCGATGCAATCGCGCATCCGGCACCACATCAAGCAGCGCGCGCACATACTCGCGGCGATCACGCACGATTTGCAAACGCCGCTCACCCGGCTGCGCTTGCGATTGGAAAAAGTAGATGATGTCGAATTACGGGGAAAGCTGGTCAACGACCTGTCGGCAATGCAAAGCATGGTGCGCGAAGGCCTGGAACTAGTACGCAGCATGGATTCGACCGAGCCGGTGCAACGTCTGAATCTGGATTCCCTGATCGACAGCGTGTGTGCCGATGCCGCTGATGCAGGACAGACTGTTACCGCCTCCGGCGCAACGCATGCGGCGCTCATGGCTCGCCCCGTGGCCTTACGCCGCTGCCTCACTAACCTGATCGATAACGCTGTCAAGTATGGCCGCTACGCCAATGTCACTGCCGCACACGAAGGCGCATGGGCGGTAATACGCATCACCGATGGCGGTAACGGAATTCCCGAAAGTGAATTTGAAAAGGTATTCGACCCTTTCTATCGGATGGAAAGCTCACGCTCGCGTGATACGGGTGGGACCGGACTCGGACTGACCATTGCACGCAATATTGCGGAGCAACACGGTGGAACAATACGCCTGCAGAGCCGTCTCGCCGGCGGTACCGAGGTTGTTCTGGCGTTACCGGTGCTTTCTTGAAATGCGCTCAACGTTGGCCGGATACGCCGTGCTCGCTTGTGGGGCACGCCGGGGTTTTGCCCCACAAGTCGGAACAGATACGCATGCGGCACAATTCACGCTCAATGAAGCCGAGCTCCTGACAGCGCTTTACCAGGGATTCCGCTGAGTCACCGCGCGACCAGACGACGACATCGCGGTTAATGCCCGGTTCTTTTTCCGCCACTGGGGACGTTTGAGCGCTTGTCACCGCCATGAGTTTTTTCTGCCCCGGCTCTTTTGTGGTCGTGTCGGGCTGCGACACATGCGACAACAAAGCCGCGATCAATTCCACATCTTTATCCTTCCCTTTTTGCCTGGGCGAACCATTCGGTTTCTTGATCACAACCGCTCCGGTGGCACCTTTTCCTTCCTTGGCAAACTTCATTTGCGCGGACGATTTCCCAACTTCATTTATAGCACCGGCATTCGCGCTGCCGGACGATGCGATTACCTCTGGCACATGCTGATCCGAAGTGGCGGCAAGAGCGAGCTGCCAGTTGACCGAAATATCAGGCTCGGACACGCTTGGCGGTGGAGCCTCCATATCGGCTTGATCGTTGACGATCGTGGCGGGAGACTGCATCTCTGTCGACTCAGTCAGTAGAGCTCTCTGCAGTGCCACAGCATTGCCTGACTGGGGTGTAACAGGAGAGTACTGAAAAATAGCGTCGCTCCAACCGGAGGCGGTCTGAACGTATCGGAGCGATGCCACTATCATCGCCGCACTTGCAATGACTGCCAATGTGACCAGCGGAGCCTTCTTCAGTCGAAATGTGCGAAATGTACCGCACGGTTCAAGTGCAGCCAGAATGCTCATGTTTTTTGCTGCGTCCACGTTTTCCGAAGCACTGCGGTACAACGAGGGGCGCTCGACCGCCCCCCGAATTTCTTTAGTGTTCTGTCTTCTCATCTTTTCTTTCCACTGATACATGACAACGCTGGGCATTTCGCTGCCAAAAGGCACAATATTGCCTTTATAATAACATTTTTGATTATTTGTTTTGCAACTTTTGTTGCCTGCAAAATGAGTGAAACGTGGATCTTGATTATTGTCGGCACCGCCTACGCTACCGCCCTCTTGACGGGAGCATGCTTGGTAATGGGTGCAGACCGTAGGCGCCAATGGCACGCAAAATTGCGTATCACGCTCGTCGGCTTTATCGTGTGGCCCGGTAGCCGGATTGACGCCCTGACACATAAACGCACACTGTTCACCTCCCGACTTGCCCATGCCATGGCAACTTCGGGAACAAGCCTCAGGCAACACAAGCGAAGCGTATTGCTGACTAGCATCTTGCTGCTTGCCCCGGCCGTTATTGCGCCTTGGCTCGCATTCAGGACTGGCCCGACCCAATACGAAGAGCTACCCTCTGCCACCGATCCGGTTATTACCGCCCTGCTCAAAGGCGAGCACCTGGTTCCGCCGCCCGCTTTGCCTCCCCAAGTGTTTACTACGAGAGAAATTGCAGCTGAACGACAGCACATCGCCTCTGCCAGTCGCGAGTGGCAAGCACTAGACGCGGAATTTCGCCAGCGGCTACTCGCCGTATATCGGCTGATGGCACAGCATGGCTATCAGATGACCTTGCTCGAAGGATACCGAAGCCCAGAACGACAAACGCTCCTAGCCAAGCTCGGGAGTCACGTCACCAACGCGCGCGCCTACCAAAGCTATCACCAGTATGGATTAGCAGCCGATAGCGCGTTTTACCGCGAAGGAAAAGTGTGGATTTCAGAGAAAGATCCATGGGCGATGGAAGGCTATCGGCTATACGGTACCTATGCAGAGTCGGTGGGTCTGACGTGGGGCGGCCGGTGGCGCATGATGGATTTTGGTCATGTCGAGTTGAAGAGACCACACGTACTGCAACGGCAATGATTCACAGATTATTGCCATTTTTGCATTGCCTAAGTTACCATATGCAAACTTAACCATAATGCAACACTTTCAACATGCCCCGTCCCTTTATTGTGATTGGTGACGCCACGGACCATGGCGGCACTGTACTAGGTGGCGCCACCACCACCGACACGCATGGAAAACGCATTGCCCGGGTTGGAGACAAGGTTAGCTGTCCGCAGGATGGCCATGGTGGCATAACCGTTATTGCGACCGGCGACCCGACAGTTCTTATCGATGGCCGTCCGGCCGCACGCCATGGCGACAAAACTGCATGCGGCGCCACGCTTATCGCCAGCCAGTTCCCGAGCGCCACGGAATAACGTCGCATCACCAAATTTGTTTAAACCGCCGAATTCGCTGTTTTGCGCCTTATACACCTACTAGATGCCGTCCAAGTTACTTTCATCTCGACCATTCCGCTCGGCCGCACTATGGAGCGTCGTATCTCTTGCCCTTTTTGTTGTCACCTGGCTTGCCGTCGTTATCTGGTGGCAGATAACGCAACGGGTTGTTACGCCTGACGACGCCATCCTTTATCTGCTTGTTCTACCTTGCGCTCTAATCATCTGCGCAAGCATTGCGCGTCACATGGCGAGGCGAAAAGAAGGCCCCGTAATTGCCGACAATCAGAATGTCACGCCTTCCAGTCAAAGCGCCGATTTGGACCAAAATACGAGATGTTCCACCTTGTCAGTCCTGTCTGTTTGGGCGACCACCAGCTTTGCAAATAACGCTGAGGAATTCGTCGAAGCGCTCGCCGAAAAACGGCTCCGGCCACAACCCGACCCATTTCTGACAGATCAGAATGGCTTTCCGGTGTTATCCGGAAGAACGAGCAGTCTCGACATCGTCTCAGTGGAGAACTGGCTACAGGAGGCATTGCAGGATGGCAGGCTGCCTCACCTCGTGGTTCCCGGCAGTCCTCGCCACTCCACGATCCGCGCACTGTCTCTGTTATCTGCTGTCATGGATCAGCTGCTGTCCGACTGGCCTTGGTCAGACAGCAAGGACACTGACTCTCGCAGGGAGCAGGAGGTTACCGTCCCCATGCTCCGTGGAAGCTCTGGCTTGCCATCTTTTGCAACGCTATCGCTCCATCTACGCATCGTCTTGCTTGTTTCCGAAGATCTCGCTTCTGAGGAACAAGACGTTGCACGGACCTATGTCGCAGAACGATTGTCCGACCTCGACTCAAACGGACAATCCCCGCATCTGGAGCTCGTTCCCAGTCGCGATGGCGCCGCCGCGCTGGCAATAGCGAATCAGTTCAACATCGATTCCGGGCGAGATACCATACCTAGGGCGCTGCTCCTATTGGCATGCGACTCTGCACTATGCCCATCCGTAGTGGACGATTGGTCCTTGAAAGGGCAATTGTTCGATAGCAGGTGCCCGAACGGCCTGATGATGGGCGAAGCGTCGTTTGGAGCGCTTTTTGCCAACGAAAGTGCCGTCAGCGCCGCGCTGACAGTACCGACATGTTGGGTAACGCACGCAGGCATAGCGAACCGCGAGGCCTCCGCCGATGCGCCCGGCAATGCCTCCCATGAATGTCTTAGTCGTACCGTGGCAACAGCACTCGCTTCCGGGAGAGTGAACGGCCACGCAATTGGTACGGTAGCCTGCGATTCCGACCACCGCACGAATCGGACCCTGGAATGCATTGGAACAATGATGGCGCAGACGCCTCATCTGGACGCCATTCAGAACCGGCTTGCGACCAATGAGGTCTGCGGCCATCTTGGCGCAGCATCCGTACTGGGATCGTTCGTCGCAGGAGTCATCCAGTCACACCACGCCAGCCATCCAGTCCTGTTTTTCAACGTCAGCCACCCAACGGAGCGCGCTGCTGCAGTATTGCTGCCAGTGGCTACGCCATCACCAGACATGCACCCGACAGTGTTACAAGCTGCTTAACCGATTATCACCAATGAATCATCTTTTTTCCCTGTTTAGAGAACTGCGTAGCGGCTCCGCCATCGGCGTGGCCCTGTCCCTTGTTGCAATCTATGTCGTCGCATCGACGTTCCATGTTCCTGCACTGTGGATTTTCCTTGTCTTGGCGGCAGTATTTTTAGCCGGACTCGGGTATGGCATCCTGAAATGGAAACGTGCGCAAAAAGCTTCCGGCGAAATGGAACAGATGTTCCACAATCAAGCGGACGATGCGGTCAATTCCGCGTCTGCAGAAAAAAAACAGGACGTTGAAATCCTCCGCAAGCGGCTGCTGGAAGCGGTACAAACCATCAAAACGTCCAAACTCGGACAGGCAACAGGGTCGGCAGCGCTGTACGAAATGCCGTGGTATATCGTGATCGGCAACCCGGCTGCGGGAAAGAGCACTGCGGTCATCAACTCGGGATTGAATTTTCCGTTTTCGGACAATGGCGGAAAAGCCATCCAAGGCGTTGGCGGAACACGGAACTGCGACTGGTTTTTTACGACAGAAGGCATACTTCTCGACACGGCCGGCCGTTATGCGGTGCACGAGGAAGACCGCAGCGAATGGTTCGGCTTTCTCGGTCTGCTGAAAAAATATCGCCCCAAAGCCCCCATCAATGGCATCGTGATTGTTGCCAGCATTGCCGAACTGACCGGCAACCGTCCCGATGTCACGATCAATCTCGCCAAGCAATTGCGACAACGCGTACAGGAACTGACCGAACATCTTGAACTGTTCGCTCCGGTCTACGTTGTGTTTACCAAGATGGACTTGATCGCCGGTTTTGTGGATTTTTTTGAGGATTCCGATGCTGAAGAACGCAGCCGTGTGTGGGGCGCCACTTTGCCCTACGATGCTGACGGCAAGGCAAACGCGGTAGCCCTGTTTGACCAGCATTTCGACACGCTCACCGATGGCATCAAGGAATTGGGTACTGCGCGCATGTCGCTCAACCGCGGCCAAGCAATGAGCCCCGGCATTCTGACCTTTCCCATGGAGTTCCATGGTATCAAGCAACACCTGCGCACCTTCGTTGCCACCTTGTTCGAAGAGAACCCGTTCCAGTTCAAACCGGTCTTCCGCGGCTTCTATTTCACCAGCGCCGTGCAGGAAGGGATGGCAACACATGCCACCGGCCGCCGCATTGTGCAGCAATACGGTTTGTCGACGGGTCGAAAACTAACAGCAAGCATCAGCTCGAATACCGGCTTCTTCCTCAAGGGTTTATTCTCATCGATCATCTTTGCAGACCGCCATCTAGTACGCCAATATGCCAGCCGCAAAAAGCTGCTCATGCGACAAGCCGCTTTTTATTGCGCGGCAATTGGGTTAGGCCTGCTGCTGGGCGGATGGAGCTGGTCGTTTGTCGCCAACCGCCAGTATGTAGCCAATATCGAGGCTGACCTGCAAAAAGCGCTCAAACTGCAGGAAGCAAAAATCGACCTGACATCGCGACTGGAAGCGATCGAGGTGCTGCAGGATCGCCTTGAGCAACTTCAGCGATATCGTGCCGACAGACCGCTGGCCCTCAGCTTCGGCTTGTATCAGGGTGAGCGTGTCGAAAACAGGCTTCGCTCCGAATATTTCAAAGGATTGCAGCAAGTGATGCTCGCACCGGTCACCGCCAGTCTTGAAACCTTCCTTGCCGACGTCAACGCCAATTCCGAAAAGCTCCATTTCCCTGATCAGCCAGGGCAACCGACTGGTGAAACAACGCCGCCATCGGCAGGTGAGAATAAGCCGTCAAAGCCGATTTCATCACCTTACACTGACATGTCGACGGTCAACCCGGAAGATGCGTATAACGCGCTCAAGACCTATCTCATGCTGGCCAACCGCAATCGCATCGACCCAGGTCATCTGGGCGATCAGATCACGCGTTTCTGGCGCAACTGGCTGGATACCAATCGAGGTAATGCGCCACGCGAGCAAGTCATCCGCAGCGCCGAGAAATTGATGACTTTCTATCTGGCGCAGGCGCAGGAGCCGGATTTCCCCTTGATCGAGAACAAGCTGGCACTGGTTGATCAGGTCCGCGCCACACTGCGCGTTGTCGTAAAAGGCACGCCAGCGCGCGAGCGCGTCTACCGCGAAATAAAAATGCGTGCCACAACACGTTTTCCGGCTGTAACGGTAGCGGGCATCGTCGGCGCCCAAGGCAACGACATCATCGCTGGAAGTCACGCCATATCAGGTGCTTTTACGCGGGAAGCATGGGAACAGTTCGTCGAAGAGGCGATCAAGAGTGCCAGCACTTCGGAACTGCAAAGCGTCGACTGGGTGCTGAAGACAACAGTGCGCGACGACCTCTCGCTAGAAGGCAGTCCGGAACAAATCCAACGCGAGCTTGTACGCATGTACAAGACAGAATATGCCGCCGAATGGAAGAAATTCATGCAAGGCATCACCATTGCTGATTTCGGCTCGTTTGAAAAAGCAGTAGCGAGCATGAACCGGCTAGGCGACCCGGCGTCTTCACCACTCGATGTCTTGACACGCACCCTATACAAGGAGACCTCCTGGGACAACCCCTCCCTCGTCAATCAGGGATTGCAGAATGCAGGCCGCGGTCTTTCCGCCTGGTTCCGGACCGCGATATTGCGTCAGTCGCCAGCACAGGACAGCGGAAAGCCAGGTTCAATTCAGGCCGGCATGATCGGCAAGGAATTTGCCGCGATTGCCAATCTGGTTGTCACACGCGGCGAGCAAAAGGACGCATCGCTGATGAAAGGATATCTCGCCCATCTATCGAAAATCCGAACCAGGTTCAATCAAATCAAAAATTCCGGCGATGTCGGCCCCGCCAGTCGCCATCTGATGCAGGCCACGCTTGAGGGTGGCAATTCAGAGCTTGCCGATGCGCTCAAGTATGTCGACGAAAGCATGCTGACTGGAATGCAGGACACGGAACGGGCAACGATACGGCCATTGCTTGTCCGACCACTGATGCAGGCGTTCGCTGTGATCGTCGCTCCTACCGAACAGGAACTTAATCGCACCTGGACCGCGCAGGTATTCGAACCGTTTGGACGCTCGCTCGGCACCAAGTATCCTTTTGCTCCCGACTCGCGGGTAGAAGCGACGCCTGCCGAAATCGGCCAGTTATTCGGCCCGAACGGCGAGATCGCCAAATTTGTACAGACCACCATGGGACCGCTTGTTGTACGGCGCGGAGATACGCTGTCGGCGCGCACCTGGGCCGACATGGGTGTCAATTTGAACCCGGCATTCGCCGCCAATCTGGCACGCCTCATATCGGCACAGGGTGCCGGCGGCACAGCAGGAAGCGGGCAAGCGCAAACTAATTTTCAGCTACTGCCAATGCCGACACCCGGTCTAGTCGAATACACAGTGGAAATCGATGGCCAAAGCATGCGCTATCGCAACGGCCAACAGAATTGGGTCAACTTTTCCTGGCCATCCTCGCTCGGCTTGCCAGGCGCAAAAATCACTGCAATTACTGGCGATGGAAGAACGCTGGAAATCGTCAATTTTCCAGGTCAATTCGGACTGGAAAAGCTTATCAACTCCGCTCAACGCAAGAAACTGGATAACGGCCTGTTTGCGATGTCATGGAACGGCAATGGAGCAAGCGTGTCCGTGCACTTCAGACTTATTAGCGATGCGCGTGCCGGTAACAATACCTCAGGGACGACGGACGGCGGACTGCGCGGACTACAGCTTCCTGCAACGGTCGTCGGCAGAGAAAGCTGACATGAAAGAACAACTAAAGCGAACGAAACCATGAGCGCAACTGCCGTCATCCAGATACGCAACCCCACGCCTTTCTATTTTGGGAAGATTTCCTCACGTGGCGACTTTGTGAAAAGTACCTCGGGGACAAAGGTGATCGCCCTGATCGATAACTGGATCGCTCAAGGCATGGACATGCTCATTGCAGCGCCGGGCTGGAAAGAGTATTACGACAATGCCGGTGTCGTCGATTTTCTCCTCATTGGCACACGCAAACGGCATGCCATTTGCGGATCGCTGGTGCCAAGCGGAGACGCATCGACCCGCCGCTTTCCATTTATCGCTGCAACTTTGTTTGAGGTGGACAACTCACTGTATTTCCTGCCGCTTAGCCCGTACGTTCTGGAACGACATGTGAATCACCAGAGAGCACTGGCACATCACGCCGCCAAGACGCATGATGCAGTCGAAGCGCTGTCGGCACTGCATGAGATTCCTCTTGAGCCAGAATTTCCAAAAAGCTTACTAGCGAAAAACTTCGAGCAATTCCTAAGCAGCACCTCAATCGCAGGGCTGGCAAGTATGCTGTCGCTCGGCCACGGAGGTGTCACCGTCCGTCAAATAATTCTCGCAATCGGTTATTTACTTGAGCCGGTATTGACCACCTACGCTGCTCCGCCACACAAGGGGCTTGCGCTTCCCTTACCACGCGATTCTGCGCGTCTGGTCCATGTAAAGGCATTATGGCTTCAGTTGATATCGGTCTTTCTGTCGCGGGCGGAATTCGACTTGAGTGCATTTTCGTGCGTTCATTATGGTCGTCCCAAACTGATTGTGACGTTTAATGGCACAACGCCGTCCACCTTTCATGCACTGTTCGAAGAGCAAGCCGCAGTCGACTGCTTTATTGATGTAACCGAAGCCGCCTGGGTTGACGAGTACTCCCAGCAGAATCCAGCCACGTCCAAGCTATCCACCTATCTCGAGCACGGAGATTTGTCATTGCACCAAATGCTTGAAACCTTCCGGCAAGGGTTCGCGGCATAACTCACTGCTCCCGGTCCGTTTATGTCTTCCATTTCAATTCCGAATTAATCCGTATGATCATCTCCCCGCTTTCACTTATTACGTTTTCTTTAGCAATGCTAGTCCCAATGTCCCTGGCACTAGCACAGGAACAGGTGGCTGTTTCGCCGGGGCGGATCGTTATATCAGGCGCGGTTCCGGATGAAGCAACCAAGGCAGCTTTGATCGCACGCCTGGAAGAACTCTATGGCGCGGGCCAGATTGTGGACCAGATCAATGTAGGTGGCGTCATTGCACCACCCAATTGGTCACGCCACGTCTCCAAAATGATCAGCCCGAATCTCAAATCGATTAGCAAAGGACAGATTCGGGTAGACGGAATGACCGTATCGATGCGGGGAGAAGTAGGCAGTGAGGCGATGCGCCAGGCAGTCGCCAGCGATTTTGCACTCGCCCTGGATTCAAACTATGTCGTCAAAAACGGCTTGCGTGTCACTGCCACAAGCCAGGCCCTGCTGGATAAGGTTCTCGACAACCGTGTTGTGGAATTCGAGCCTGGCAGCGCATTACTGACTGCGGAGGGAAAAACCATTCTCGACGAAATGACAGTGGCATTAAAGAAAGCGAATGCACAGAAATTTGAAGTGATCGGGCATACCGACAACCTCGGGATCCCCGAACACAACATGGCTCTCTCTCATGCGCGAGCGGAATCGGTCAAGACCTACCTGGTAATGCAGGGCATTTCTCCAGAGCTAGTCGGCACCAGTGGGATGGGAGCCAGTCAACCGATTGATTCCAATGCCTCGAATGAAGGGCGCAGGCGAAACCGACGCATCGAGTTTCGTGTCAGCCAATGATCTGTCGCTTTGCCCAGCGCCATGAGCATCGTCGGGGTCTGTAAGTAGCAACCGGCCCTGCCTCTGCGGTCGCGCCTGCAGGAGCGATATTCCATGCGTCCTCTTCGCAAAAAAAGACGACGCGGTGAATCAACAGCTGATGCACCGCCCTCCTGCAATGTCATGTTTTAGGGGCAGATTGGTATCAGGTACTGGCGCCATCTTCTCCAGGCACAGCCCCCACTCCAAGCAATTCTTCGATATGTGCGAGCGCGCCGTGATCCTTTACCACTGCTCGCAACCATGCATGCAGCGGCATGGAGCCCCATTGCACCGCCTTGTCTGCCAAGTACGCAACAGGACTGTGAGGTTCGGTCGTATGAAAAAACGCTGCGACCTGACGCAACGTATCCAACGCCTGCACGCGTGTGCGGATCGGCCCCTGCAACGCCGTCGGCAGCTCCGTCGGCTGGACCAGAGCAGTCTGCCCATTGGCTTCTTGCCCTACCGTCTCCGGTGCCGCAAGCAGGCCACGATCCTTGGCAATCGATTGCAAGCGCCGTGACACGGCATCAATGCTTTCCGCCAGCACAGAAAAGGACGGCCCCTCGGTACCGAACAACTGGTCCGATGTCTGCGCCAATACCGTCACTGCATCAGCGCAGCGTTTCGCATCGTCGACCCACTGCGTATAAAGCGCGTTATCGGTAGTTGCCGTCGCGGCGGCAAATCTCTCCAATGTCACCTTGTTTTCGACATCGGTCACCGCGTCGGCGTTACGTTGCAACTGGTTTTGCAAGTGACTGGCCGACTCGTAATCGTTCAAACTGAACTGTCCGCCCTTACCCTGTGTGATCGGCACTTGGCGCACCAATTGCGACATACGCATGACAAACCATGCCAAGGTGCCGATGCGCCGCTCCTGTTCCCCCTCCTCCGTTTGCGGATGAATCGCAGAACCAAACTTGCCGATCAGATTTGATGTGACTTCCACCCCATTGAGCAAGCCCTTCAATCCGGATGTTTTCACCAATCCTTCAGTAAGCCAGGCCGCCAATCGCAGGTCCTTGCTGCGTTTCTGCAGCAGTTCGCTGCAATCGTTGACAACGCTCGTCCAGTCAGCCTGCTTCAACGTACTTTGCCATTCGCCGTAATCGACGGTCGGATCGTCTTCCCGACGCGCTTCATGTATACGGTCGAACTCCGCTGAAAACGACAAATCATCACCGCATGGCAGAGTATCTGCAATCGGTTCCAGGATGCATTCCAATCTTGAATTCATGATCTTCTTCGCCTCCCTTAATTAATCCGATAGCTAAAGTTACCGTTCTTGTCGACCGCGATCTTGATGCCTTTGAGCGCTCTGTCCTCTGCCATTCTGGCGAGAACGGCTTCAGCGATCTCCGGCAACATCGTTCCATTCAGAATATGATCAACGTTGCGCGCGCCGGAATCGACTTCGGTGCAGCGCGCTAGAACAGCTTCCAATACCTCATTGCTGTACGACAGGGTCGCGCCATGGTTTTCCTCGACCCGTTTCCGAATTCGCTCCAGTTTGAGACGAATAATATCGACCAGGATCGGGTCCGGCAGAGGGTAGTACGGTATCACCTTCATCCGTCCCAGAAAGGCCGGCTTGAATGCCTTGTACAGCTGGGGGCGAATGACTTCGCTCAAGGCTTCCGCGTCGGGCAGATCGTCAGGCGATTTATTCAGGCAAGCCTGCATAATCGCCTGGGTAGCGACGTTCGAGGTCAGGATGATGATCGTATTCCTGAAGTCGATCTCGCGCCCTTCCGCATCGTCCATCATGCCTTTATCGAAGACCTGGAAAAATAGTTCCAGTACGTCAGGGTGAGCCTTTTCGACTTCGTCCAGCAACACCACGCTATAGGGCTTTCTGCGCACTGCCTCGGTAAGGACGCCTCCTTCGCCATAGCCGACATATCCGGGCGGAGAACCTTTCAGCCCTGATACCGAATGCGCTTCCTGGTACTCGGACATATTGATCGTGATCAGGTTACGTTCGCCGCCATATAGCGCATCGGCCAGGGCCAGTGCGGTTTCCGTCTTACCTACGCCGGAAGGCCCGACAAACAGGAAAACGCCTTTCGGCTTCGCGGGATCTTCAATATTTGCCCGAGCAGTGCGTACACGCTGAGCAACTTGATCGAGAGCATGAGGCTGCCCGATGACACGTTCTTCAAGCAAGGGTTTCAATCGAAGAACCGACTTGATATCGTCCTTGACCATTTTCCCAAGTGGAATACCCGTCCAAGAGGAAATGATCTCCCCAACCGTTTGACTATCCACACATACCGGTATCAAGGGATTCTCACCTTGCAGCGCATTCAATTCTTCCTGCAGAGAAGCAAGTTCCTTCAGCTGCGACTGCGACTCCGAGCCTGAAGCACTCTTCCTTGCAATGAGTATCTCTTGTTCGGTGCGCCCCCCAGCGTCCGTAGCAGCCCCCGCCGCGGCCTCCAACTGCAGGCGTATTTCCTGAATACGCCGAACCAACAGCTTTTCTTTTTCCCAACGCGCTTCATCGGCATGCAAAGAGGCGAAATTGGCTTCGCGACGGGTGTGCAGATCCGCAAGCCGGCTGGCATGCGCCCCCCCCGTACAAAGTTCTCTGTCAAGCGCGGCAATTTCATCGCTCAATGCTGCATTCAAGCGACGCGCATCTTCGATTGCCGCCGGCGTCGCCGATTGTGCAAGCGCTACCCGAGCGCAAGCGGTATCGAGAATGCTGATCGCCTTATCCGGCAGTTGCCGGCCGCTGACGTAACGGGCGGACAAGCGGACCGCATCCCTCACTGCAACATCCAGAATACGCACGTTGAAATGCGCCTCCATCTTGGCTGCCAGACCGCGCAACATGGCGCAGGCCACCTCTTCCGAGGGTTCTTCAACCTTGACAACCTGAAAACGTCGGGCCAGCGCGGCATCCTTCTCGAAATATTTCTTGTACTCGCTCCATGTGGTGGCGGCGATGGTACGCAACTCGCCGCGCGCAAGCGCCGGCTTCAGCAGGTTCGCTGCATCGTTCTGCCCTGCCTGTCCGCCCGCCCCTATCATGGTGTGCGCTTCGTCGATAAACAGGATGATCGGATGCGCACTCCGTTTGACTTCGTCAATCACATTGCGCAGGCGATTTTCGAACTCGCCTTTGACACTGGCTCCTGCCTGCAACAAGCCCATGTCCAGCACATGGATTTCGACGCCGTCAAGCGCGGCGGGTACATCCTTATCGGCGATACGCTGTGCAAGGCCCTCCACCACTGCCGTCTTCCCGACTCCGGCCTCGCCGGTAAGGATCGGATTGTTCTGGCGTCGGCGCATCAGGATGTCGATGACGAGTCTGATTTCCGCTTCACGGCCAATGACAGGATCGATCTTTCCTTGCCGTGCGAGCAGGGTCAGATTGCTCGTAAACTGATCAAGCGCCGGCGTGTTCGGGCGACTCCCGGAAGCATCCTCATCCTCGTCAATGGCTGCCGATTCCTCATCGCGTGTTGTATGGCCTCCGCCAGCGTCAGCAGGAGCTGTCGACTCCAGCGCTTCAGGATAATCGGACGTCATTTCGTCCAGCTTGTGTTTCAGTTCTCCCACCGAAAACCGCATGAACAATCGTGAGCCACGCTGCACCAGCTGTGACAGATCGGGTTCGGTCAGTAATGCCAGCAACAGATGTCCGCTGCGAATATGGCTGGCTTTGCTGTCCAGCGATGCCAGTAGCCATGCATGCTGGAGCAGCTTGGACAGATGCACTGAGAACACAGGTGTACGCGTGTTACCGCTTTTGAATCGCGAAATCTCCTCGAGCAACTCTTTTTCTAACCCGCTGGGGCTGATGTCGTAATGTCGGGCGAGAAGTGCAAAGTCGCTGCGGCGATTCTCTAATAGCGCCAAAAGCAAATGTTCCAGATCGACTTCGTAATGGCCATGAGAAACGCACAGATGAACGGCCTGCTCTGCCGCTTTCTTGCACGTTGCATCGAGTTTTCCTATCAGGACTTTCAAAGTTGCAGTCATTTTTTCACTCAGAAAAAGTAAATTCGTTCAGGCATGTCCATCGGCGTTAATCAGAAATGCAGTATCGCGCGCATCAGACCAGATGCTGCGCGACTTGAACCAGCCGTTCCAACCGAGGCGGGTTCCCACGCCTTGCGAATCAAGGCAAGCAGCAGTGACATCGCGCTTATCGAGGATGAGTCGAACCTCGCAATCGAAGGTGGCGCCGACCGCCAGACGGAAGAAGCGGCAAAGATTGCGGTAGGCGGCGCCGTTTGGCAAAAAATCGTCAAACTGCCGTTGCCGCAAGGGGCCGATAGTGAGTCTTACTTTCGATTGCCGGTCCCATACCCGCGCCCCGCAAAAAGCGGTATCTCCCAATGCGCAATTCGTCATTCCCAAGCGCGTCCATTCGTGCTCAGGCAGTTCAAACCATTGCCCGACGAACTGTTCCACACTGCAGGAAACCTGAAAATAATCGGCAACCACACGAGAAAACCATTGCACTGACTGTGGACGCTGACGCAGTGCACCCGCGTAATACGCAAGCGATTCGTCTGAAATTCCGTTCGCATCATCGGCAAGACGATCCCGCAGCCCTGTCTGCCCTAGTCCGGCAAAGCTCAAGACGATGGGAAGAAAGCGGTTTTTGCGATCGGCTTCATACTGGAGATGCAACCTGTATTTCAACCAGCTTTGGTAAAACAAGGCCACAGCGCGACTATTGAAAATATCGAGAAAAGCACGCGTTGCGGTATCACGATGATAAATTTCACGCTCGGCAACGTGCTGGGTGTAATGCTGAGGGAGAATGCCAAGCGGCCCGGTCAGGCCAATGAAAGCAGGCGTCAACGTCGCTCGTTTGAACGGCATTGCGCCGCCTTGATTCACCGCTTTCTTATCGCCCTCTGCTGTAGCCGTTTCATGCCATTCAATTTCCAGAGATTCGATCTCGCTCGGCGGAAAAGCAAGCGACACCGAACTGCGGAATCGTATCGCTTGGCCAAGGACGTCGATATCCTGCTTGTCCGAACAATGTCTGTGATAACCCAACAACACCCTGACCGCTTGAAAAAATTCAAACCGGTGGGGTTCATCAGTCAGGCGCTGAATCAGGCTAGGGCGGATGCGCCGCTTCGTGCCGGGCATTTGATCAGCTCCTGTCCAGATTGTTTCGATATAAGCACCAGTTGCGTAAAGCTATTGGTATGCACGTATAACGCGAAGAAATGGTCCAGCATTTGGGAAAACATGAACAAACCTATCCCGGCATAGTGGGTTTCGTCGACGGTGATACGAATTTCAGTACCCCGTGCAAACATCGGGAATGGGTTGCCGGAAATCCTTGCCATTGCAGCGCGATGGGTGATCGCCACAATACCGTTGATCTGCTTGTCGTTCGTCATGGAACGTGTAATGTCATACAAGGCAAGCATCTCCCGGAGAGCATCCACGCCTTGATCTGACAGCGACAGGTGATTTAACGAGAGTTGAGAAATCAGGCGCCACTGGGCACCTCGCCCTCGCGGGAAGCGATAGCTCGGCGTCGGCTTACGCAGCATCCGTATTGTCTTTGCGACCGAACCGCCCTCCATGAACAGGTCGCCATCGGCAAGACCAAACGGCAATTGCGAGGGCAAATCGCGATTGGTACACGTCAGTTCGAGACTCAAGGTGTTGGTTTCTGCCTGGAGCGGATCCAGGGTGGAATCGACCAGCGACAACTCCATCGTGTAATTGCTCACCAACTCGTCATCGACATAGCTGGCATGCCAGTAACGGGCCGGACCGTGATGCGACTCTCCGTGGCGAAGCGAGTAAAAAGGACGAAACTCGCTGACTGTTTCGGAATCCGTTCCCTGTCGAACCTTGAAAACGCGCTTGATGTCATAAACCTCATAGGCCTGAGGCCGCCTGCTATCAATGATCAGCGGATAACTGCTGGCGGTACCGGTCATGCGGATCGGCTCTGGTATTTGTCGGAAAAGATTGACGACAGGAGCACACCCAAGCACAAAATTATCCTTGCTAATTCTGTCCAATAGATGTCTTGACGACTCCTTTGTGGAAACGCTGCCTAGACCGAT
>DATLIB010000020.1:0-6468 GCA_035539595.1 Noviherbaspirillum sp. | reverse complement strand
CACTACCCCCCTCCCAACCTAACCCCTGCAAGGGGGAAGGAGTCGTCAGACGTTGCTTGAAAGGGCGGACGATCAGAGCGACGGGCAGCTTGCCGCCTGCCGGGCCAGGCCTTCGCCGGCAGCGCTGACGGCCCGGGGCATCCTGGCCGGATGCTGCGTGCTGTCGTCGTGGTACATCTTGGCCGCCGACAGCAGCCATGTCTCGAATTCCTTCAGCAGATGGCAGTTCTGCTTGGCCTCGGGATACACCAGGTAATACGCCTTTTCATTATGCAACGATAGTTCGCAAGGTATCACCAGCTCGCCGCTCGCCAGCTCCTGCAGCACCAGGAAGTTCGGCACCAGCGCCACGCCCATGCCCGCCCGCGCCGCCTCCACCAGCATGGAAAACAATTCGTAGCGTTGCCCCTTCATGCAGTTCGCATCGTGAATGCCTGCCTGCATGAACCAGCGCCGCCATGCATCGGTTCGCGCCGACTGGTGCAGCAGAGTGAAGTTGGACAGCTCAGCGGGCTGCAGAGAGGCGCTCCCGGATAGCAGGCGCGGACTGCACACGGGCGTCATCTCCTCGCCGAACAGGTGTCGGGTGACCGTGCCCGGCCATACCGGCTGTCCGAAATGGATGGCGGCATCGAAGGGCGTATCGGTAAACATGAACGGTTCCGCGCGCGTGGTGAGGTTCAGGGTGATGTGCGCGCGCATCGCGTAGAACTCGGGCAGCCGCGGGATCAGCCAGCGCGTGGCGAAGGTCGGTGTCACCGCGATCTCCAGCACGCCGCCGGCGCCGCGGTGGGACATGGCCGCCAGCGTGTCCTGCTCGATACGTTCCAGGTGCGTGCGTATCTGCCGGGCGTAGACCTGGCCGATATCGGTGAGGCTCAGTCGTTTCTTCACGCGGTTGAACAGCGGCACGCCGATATAGTCTTCCAGGCAGGCGATCTGCCGGCCGACCGCGCTTTGCGTCAGCGACAGTTCGTCGGCGCTGCGTGTAAAACTTTGATGGCGCGCGGCCGCCTCGAAAGCGATCAGCGCTTCAATACTTGGAATTTTTCTTCTCACGTTCATTCCTCAAACGCACAAGGTCGCGAATTTATATCGTTTGTGAGCGAGAGACTTTGGCGCAACACTATTCCCATGGATTCGGGCGGAGAAGGATTTTCCGATTGCTCCGCATTTGCCTCGCTCATGGCGACGGACGGAATATATCCCGCCGACCATGGAAGGCGAGTGACGACTCTGGAGGGCCTTGCGATACATCAAACTGCGCACGCATTGCGCGGCGTGACATCGTGCGGCCGGCTTCCTGCGCCCGATGAAAACCGAACACCGTCATCCCACACAGGAAAAGGAAACGCCATGAACGACGCAAGCAAGCCGCAAATCCCGGTCAAGTTCAAACCGTACACCCGCGAGAGCATCACGCAGGCACCGCAGTGGCAGCACCTGCCCGAAGAACTGCGCGAAGCCGTGCAGGTGATCTCGCATGTGCTGCCGTTCCGCACCAACCAGTATGTGATGGACCATTTGATCGACTGGGACAAGGTGCCCGATGATCCGATCTACCGGCTTACCTTCCCGCATCGCGACATGCTGGCGGACGAGGAGTACAAGCGCTTGCGCGACCTGGTGCTGGTCGGGAAAGATGAAGCGGCAATCCAGAAAGAAGTGAAGCGCATCCGCCTGCGCATGAATCCGCATCCGGCCGGACAGATGACCCACAACGTGCCGATGTTGAACGGCAAACCGGTGCCCGGCCTGCAGCACAAGTACAAGCAGACCGTGCTGTTCTTCCCCAGTGCCGGCCAGACCTGCCACGCCTATTGCACCTTCTGCTTCCGCTGGCCGCAGTTCGTCGGCATGGACGACCTGAAGTTCGATGCGAAGGAATCCAGCGAACTGGTCGAATACCTGAAGCAGCATCCGGAGGTGACGGATGTGCTGATCACCGGCGGCGATCCGTTGATCATGAACACGCGCAGCCTGGCCGGCTATATCGAACCCTTGCTGGTGCCGGAACTGTCGCACATCCAGAACATCCGCATCGGCACCAAGTCGGTGTCGTACTGGCCGCAGCGTTTCGTGACCGACAAGGACGCGGACGACTTGCTGCGCCTGTTCGAGAAAGTGGTCAATTCCGGCAAGAACATGGCGATCATGGGCCACTACAACCACCCGGTCGAACTGCGCCAGGACATCGCGCAGCAAGCGGTCAAGCGCATCGTTTCCACCGGCGCCACGCTGCGCATGCAGGCGCCGCTGATCCGCCACATCAATGAAGACCCGAAAGGCTGGGCCGAGCTGTGGACGATGGGCGTGCGTCTGGGCGCGATCCCGTACTACATGTTCGTCGAGCGCGATACCGGGCCGAGCAGCTATTTCGAACTGCCGCTGGCGAAAGCGTACGAGATTTTCCAGTCCGCCTATCAATTGGTATCGGGCCTGTCGCGCACGGTGCGCGGCCCGTCGATGAGCGCGTTCCCGGGCAAGGTCGCCATCGACGGCATCGTCACCATCAACGGCGAGAAGCTGTTTGCGCTGCAGTTCCTGCAGGCACGCAATCCGGATTGGGTGCGCAGGCCGTTCTACGCGAAATTCGATCCGACCGCGACCTGGCTGGACGACCTGGTGCCCGCATTCGGCGAGAAAAAGTTCTTCTTCGAACAAGAGGAAGACAGCAAGCAGGTCATCCACATCCTGCCGCGCCACGAAGGCAAAGCGACTGTAGCTTCTTCCGCGGCTTGAGCCCCGACTTCAGGACATCGACAACATGAGCAATCTGCTGCATCGACAAATTCATCATGACTACCCGGTCGCCGTGGGAGGGCAGGGCATGCACCTGGTGGACGCCCAGGGCAAACGCTACATCGACGCCAGCGGCGGCGCCGCGGTCTCCTGCCTCGGTCACCAGCATCCGCAAGTGCTGGCCGCCATGCATGCGCAGCTCGACCGGCTGGCCTATGCGCACACCGGCTTCTTCACCACCGAAGCAGCCGAGTCGCTCGGCGACGAACTGCTGGCCCATGCGCCGGCGCCCATGTCCCATGTGTACCTCGTCTCCGGCGGCTCGGAAGCGGTGGAGGCCGCGCTCAAGATGGCGCGTCAGTACTTCGTCGAGCGCGGCGAACGCGGGCGCAGGCACTTCATCGCACGACGCCAGAGCTATCACGGCAACACCTTGGGGGCGCTTGCGGTCGGCGGCAATGCGTGGCGGCGCGAGCAGTTCGCGCCCATCCTGACGGAGAGCCACTACATCAATCCCTGTTATGCCTATCGCTATCGCGAAGCGCAGGAGTCGCCGGAAGAGTATGGCCAGCGCGCCGCCGACGAACTGGAGGCGAAGCTGATCGAGCTCGGTCCGGAAACGGTCATCGCCTTCGTCGCGGAGCCGGTGGTGGGCGCGACGCTGGGCGCGGTTCCCGCCGCGCCGGGATATTTCCGGCGCATCAGGGAGATCTGCGACCACTACGGCGTGCTGCTGATCCTTGATGAAGTGATGTGCGGCATGGGACGCACCGGCACGCTGCATGCGTGTGAACAGGACGGCGTCGCGCCGGACCTGATGACGGTGGCCAAGGGGCTGGGCGGCGGCTATGCGCCGATCGGCGCAACCTTCGTCGCCAAGCACATCTACGACGCATTCGCACAGGGCTCCGGCATGTTCCAGCATGGCCATACCTATGTCGGCCACCCGCTTGCCTGCGCGGCGGCGCTGGCGGTGCAGCAGGTGATCCGGCGCGAACACCTGCTGGACAACATACGGGCGCGCGGCACACAGCTTGGCGAGATGTTGCGCGAGCGCTTCGGTACGCACGAACATGTCGGCGACATTCGCGGCCGCGGCCTGTTCCAAGGCATCGAACTGGTGGCGGACCGCGACAGCAAGGCGCCGTTCATGGCACAGCAGCGCGTGCATGCACGCATCAAGTCCGAAGCGCTGGCGCGCGGACTGATGGTCTATCCGATGGGTGGAACCATCGATGGCCGCTCGGGTGACCATGTACTGATCGCACCGCCCTTCATCGCCACGGCAGAGGACATCAACACCATCGTCGAGCGGCTCGGCGAAGCGGTCGATGCTGCTGTTGCCAACGTTGGCGCTCCTGTGCCCGCGTAACGAACCGATTTTTCGATACCAATGGAGAAACCCTGCATGCCACGTATTCCCTATCAACCGATCGACCTCGCGCAGCCGGAAGACCTTGTCAAAGCGATCCGCGCGCGGCGCGGCGGCACCTTGCTGAATCTGGACCGCATGCTGCTGCACAGTCCTGCATTTGCAAAGGGATGGAACAGCTTCCTCGGCGCGGTGCGCACAGAACTGGAGTTGTCACCGCGCTTGCGCGAACTGGCGATGTGCGCGGTCGCGGTGCTCAACGGCGCGGACTATGAATTCCATCATCACGCGCCGGAACTCATCAAGGCCGGCGGCACGCAAGCGCAGGTCGATGCCTTGCGCAAGCTGAAGGAGGGCTTTGCGGATCTTGGTCCGTTCAACGCCGAAGAACAGGCGACGATACGGCTCACGGTGGAAATGACGCAATCGGTCCGGGTGAGCAATGACACCTTCGCGGCTGTCCGGTCCGCGCTGAACCATGACCAGCTCGCCGTCGAACTGGTGGGAGTGATCGCCACCTACAACATGGTCTCGCGGTTTCTCGTCGCATTGGGCATCGAGCCCGAAGAACACTGACGGGAGGCGGCCATGACCTTTGTCGTTACCGAGAACTGCATACGTTGCAAACATACCGATTGCGTCGAAACCTGCCCGGTCGACGCATTCCGGGAAGGACCGAACTTCCTCGTGATTTCGCCGGACGACTGCATCGATTGCGCGTTGTGCGTGTCGGAATGTCCGGCGGAAGCGATTTTCGCCGACGCGCAGGTGCCGGAGGATCAGCGTGAATTCATTGCGCTCAATCGCGAACTGGCGGAGTTGTGGACGCCGATCACGGAAAAGATTGCAGCGCCCCCGGATGCTGTCGACTGGGCCGGCGTGAAGAACAAGCTGCAGGAGCTGGTTCGTTGAGATTTTTCCGAGTAGAGAGGAGAGCAGAATGGAAACGCAGAAACTCCACCGGGGTCGACTCATCGATCACATTCAGTTGGTAGTCCGAGACCTTTCCGCCGCGCAACGGTTTTACACGGCGATTTTTGAGATCCTGAATATTCCGATCAGCGGCATTGGCGAGGGGTATTTTTGGGCAGACGAATTGTTTGTTTCAACGCCGGACAATGAAGCGGCGCAAGGGGTCTTAACCGGACGGCAACAACATTGAGGCCGTGTACCACGGTGAGGCAAAACGCAGCGCCGATTCGGTACACATTACTTTCTCTTCGCAGACATACGTTCGCTCGCGCCCGATTCAACGCTTCATGGTTTGATGTTTCTCAAACCACTTACGGTGACTGTGCTGTCCCCTACGCGGCGGTAAACCTATACTTCCCGCACAGAGTCCACCAAAAGGTTTTGTCTGGCGCTACGGTTCGTCTGCGGTCTGCGAGCCATCTCTGCCCCCTTCTTCTCCGAGAACTCCTCCCTGAAAAGCAAGACATCGCGTAGTGCTTGCGCGATGTCCCAAGCGATGGCAATTGCAATTGGGTCGTGGTGCATTGGCTCACCGACGGAAACCACTTCACAGCATGGGCGGGAGCAATCCAGATGCGTTTGAGTGGCCAACCAGGTTTATCTCACTCCGGGAGTTCGATCATGAAACCACATCCAAAATCGATCGCAGCACTCTTCGCCGTTTTCCTTGCCCTTTGGGGCATGAACCAGGCGGCAAGAGCGCAGACTCCATCGATTACCAATCCTTATTATTTGACTGAAACTTTAAGTGATCAATCAACCCGGACGGTGATTCTGAGAATAAGAAGCGATTCCAGATTTACCGGAGTATTCACTAGCTCAACTGCACAACAGCCCACCTCGTTCCTCGTCTACGAGCTGTTCGGCACATTTGATCCGTCCAAGAACCTACTCTCCGGAGTCGCGACATCGCCCCCACCGTATGTTCAGAGCGTAGCCTATCGGATAGAAGGTACATATGATCACCTCACGGATCGTTTCGCGATCCAATTAACAAGACCCGGAGAGACAAGTCCTGACTTTCTATGGGAAAGCCTTCACGTCTATGTGGGGGTTAATCCGAATGTGGTTGGGGTCTGGCAGTGGGTTGCCAGCGACAACAACAACCCTGGCCGGCAATTCGAAGGTGTATTTGTCATCGCCAAGCAAGATGGCCAGAGGATCAGCGGCGAGTTCCTTGATGCCGCGACGGCGGACGTCGGCATCACCGGCATGATTGACGGCCGGGTCGACGGTCTTTTCAATAGCATCGCGTTCTCGCGCATTGGGACTAACTACCGACAGGAATGGAATGGCTTCGTCGTCAATAACGGCCTGACGATGGAGGGAGCAATCAAGCAGGAAAGTAGCGGTTTTGACGGCACGTTTACCGCAGGACTTCA
>DATLIB010000019.1:0-14239 GCA_035539595.1 Noviherbaspirillum sp. | reverse complement strand
ATATTGTAATTTAGCCCGGAAACGTATCGAACTTCCGTTGATTGAAAATCCTACTCAAAAATCTGTTAATGACTTGGATCAGCCGGATTTATTGTTCAATCTAGGCTGATTTCAGGACTACTTCGGGTGTCTGCTCGTAGGCATATCCATGGACGGTTTTCTCATTCTTCCACTCACTGGAAGAGGGCACGAAATCGGGGTCAGGTCTTGCAGGCACACATCACAAGCGTTGGCGGTATATCGCATGCGTGATTGCAAGACCCTATTAGGCAAGCAATACAGGTATCAATAGCGTTAGGACGCAAATGCGCAGCCAATTCGAGATCAATACGATCTACCTGTTCGCTTCTGACGAGAAATTAGAGACGCTGGCAGCTGATTGGTCTACTGAAGAATTTGATACTTCTTGTCCTTATGTGCCTTTCGGATTCGTGCGAATTGCCCAAGAGCGCTTGGATAAAGTCGTAGAGTCAGAGAAATTTTGGGGCGCTTGCTTGGCGGCTGATTCTTGTATTGACCTGCTTCCTGCCACAATCCGGCTGGTGCAAGAAAAAGTCGTTAGAGATGTTTTCAGACTCGTGGAACAAGATCTGGAAAGAGTTAATTTAAAAAAGAAAATTACATTTCCGCTCGAAGGCAGCGATTGGTTGGAGGTCGAGAGTGCATGTAAACATTGCGGTGGTCATGTTTTATTGGCTCGGTCCAGCACAGATGTTTTCTATTTGCATTGGCACCGCGAGTCCTAGCATGAAGATGAACACAGACAGCTTCGCAGCTGGTTATCCTAGCCGTTAGGCCGGAAACACGAGAGAGTTTGGAATGAAAGTTCACTACCTAGAGATTGTCGCTTCGGATGTGGATGCTGTGTGCGCTGCCTATGAGGCTGCACACGGCATCAAGTTTGGTTCAGCTGATCCGCTTCTTGGAGGTGCGCGGACGGCTCGGCTGCCGGATGGGGGCAGCATTGGCGTGCGCGGTCCCTTGCGGGATACGGAGGAGCCCGTCGTTCGACCGTACTGGCTCGTTGACGACATCGAAGCGGCGTTGGATGCGGTATCCAGGCAGGGCGCTTTCGTTGCGCACCCTCCGCTGGAGATTCCGGGAAAGGGGACGTTCGCGATCTATATCCAGGGAGATGTGGATCACGGGTTGTGGCAACTATGATTTCCGGCTTGGCAAATCGCTCCCGCCGACCGCCTTCGATGGCGGCTAAGCTCCACCGTGGGGCGTCACGAGCAACATTACTGATCCGCAATCGATTGTGAAAACACCGCGATGACCATGAAGGCGAGAGAACGCGAAGAGTTGCTCCAAGCACTGAAGGCGCGCTTCGAGAAGAACATGCATCGACATGCAGGAATCGCATGGACAGATGTACAGGCCAAACTCGAAGGCAATCTTGATGCACTTAGATCGCTACAAAAAATGGAAGCCACGGGTGGTGAACCGGACATCATTGGTGAGGATAAAGATTCCGGCCACTTCATCTTCTGTGACTGCTCACCAGAAAGTCCCACAGGACGCAGAAGTACCTGTTACGACGCTGAAGCGCGTGCGTCCAGGAAGGAACACAAGCCTGAGAACAGCGTAGTCGAAATGGCTGCCGCGATGGGTATCGAACTTCTGACGGAGGAGTGGTACCGAGAGCTGCAGAAGTTCGGTGAGTTTGATACGAAGACTTCCAGCTGGATCAAGACGCCATCTGACGTTAGAGCACTCGGGGGAGCCCTCTTCTGTGATCGACGCTATGGCAAGGTGTTCGTTTATCACAACGGCGCGCAGTCGTACTACGCTGCCAGAGGCTTCCGCGGTTCGCTTCGAGTGTGAATCTTGTGCAAACCAGCGTCGGTGACGCTCAACAATTCCATCGAGAGTGAGTCCCTCAAAACCACCGTCAATATTGGCTTGGCAACCGGTCCTCAAATAAACCGGACACTACTGTGAACAGACAAAGACGCAAGAGTGTAAAAGAAGCCAAGCACTCGCTACGGCATTAGCGATTCACAAAGGCACTGCACAGGAATAACTTGCACAATTTTGCCCGCCGTAGCGGGCGCGCTGCTGCGTTGTTCGTCGCTGGTGTGGCCCGCCACACGGCCTCCTCGCGCCTTGCAGCGCATCCCGTCTGCGCACCACGCCAAGGGGATGCTCTTTCCCGGAAATCGCCTTAACTCATTATTAGGACTTACGCAAAACCGCCCCAGCCGCGTTGTGTTGCCTTGTCGTACTAGATGTACTGCTTGCGGCAACACGCCTTGCTGGGACAATTTTGCGTAAGTCCTAATCTATTGACCGCAAGCAGCAATCAATCCGGGCAGCATGCTGAAATAAAAACAGGCGCTAGCTGTAAAAAAATGACTGATCCAGAACAAGGGCCAGCATCTTTCCAGCGTTAGAGTCGGATAGTTAAAGAGGAGTACATTATGCTGGATTCGTTGAGGCAGGCTAGAAAAAGTACTTGTCACTGCATAGGCAGAGGCTGGCGAGAAATGTTCAACCGTGGCAGTGATGCACTGGCGCATTTTCCTCGCAATCGGGTTTCTTGATGCCATGTTTACTCACACCTTCACCGATCGTGGCGCGGCAGCGGAAGCGTTGGCGACGCACCTCCAGGAGTATCAAGGGCGCAATCCGCTGATACTTGCCATACCGCGAGGCGCCGTGCCGATGGGAAAAGTTCTTGCGGAGCGGCTCGATGGCGAATTGGATATCGTCCTGGTACACAAACTTGGTGCCCCTTTTGATCCGGAATTCGCTATCGGCGCCATCGACGAAACCGGCTGGACTTATCTCTCTTCCGACGTTGAGGACGACGAGAGCAGGCTGATTGAGCAGGTCAAATCACGTCAACTAGACGCTCTGAAAAAACGACGCGCGCTCTACACGCCATTCACGCATGCGGTCGATCCTAAAGACCGTATCGTCATCGTGGTGGATGATGGCTTGGCCACGGGCGCGACGATGATTGCCGCCTTACATGCCGTTCGCGCAAAAAAGCCCGCCGAACTGGTGTGCGCCGTTCCGGTCGCCGCGTCGGATAGTTTGGAAAAAGCCGCTGCACTGGCCGACAAGGTGGTTTGTCTTCACGCATCACGGCATTTCGGCGCCGTCAGCCAGTACTACCGGCATTTCACCACCGTGGAAGATGAGGACGTGATCAGGATACTTGCTGCCATCGGCGGGACGGCAGGCAAGCATTCGTAGGTTGGCGGTGGGCGAAGCGAACCTTAAGCCCGGTCAACCCAATCTACGCGAAAATGCAAATCTCCCCGGCATCGCGCTGCACGTGCGTGCCCATCTCCTTGCATAGCGTTTCCATCCATCCGACGATAGCGTCAAACTCCCCTCCGCCAGCGGGCCTGACCTGACAGTTCTCAATACACACCGGATGAAGAGAAAGACGTTGCAATGCGTCGCGAGTGAGTTCCATCTCCAATAACAACTGACGATCGTTGTTAAATTCAGGATCGACATAGTAGTCGTCCACCAGATCGCCCGCCGCATACACAATGGGGCAGCCGTGATACAGCTCAATTCCTTGAAATACATGGGCGCTGTGGCCGAACAGTATTTTCCAGCCCATATCAATGGCAACATGCGCCAAGCGGCGGAATTTTTTCGATGGTCGAAATACCATGTTCGGCCCCCAATGCAGCGACAGGATCGGCCAATCAACTGCCGCGCGCTGTAAGGCGGCGAGCGCACGGCGCAAGGTCGCCGCTGCGGCAAACTCGTCGTCGAAGTCGATATACGCAATGCCCGGCCTGTCTTGTTCAGCCGCGAAATCATCCTGGTGATCGCAAAATGCCGCCATGCCGAACTTGAGTCCGCAGCGCTCCACGATGGCCGGCAACAACGCCTGGCCGATATTTGCGCCAGCCCCGGCAACACGGATGTCGTGCCGACGAAGATGGCGCAGTGTGTCCCGCAAACCTGCAACGCCGAAATCGAGCGCGTGGTTGTTTGCCAGGCTGACCATGTCGATCCCCGCGTCTGTCAGGGTATGGATCGCCTCTGGCGGTGCGCCGAAATAAAAAGCCTTGGGCTCCCCCGGCCAGTGCTGGAGTGATGAGGTGATCGCGCATTCGAGATTAACGATCGTCAGGTCCGCATCGCACATCAACTCTGCGACCGGCGCCAGCGGATAATCCGGGCCATGCCGCAGGATGCGCTCTCCCACTCCGCGCCCGAGCATCACATCTCCGCCGAACAAGACATGTGCACTGGCCGATTGCGGGGAAGCTGTCTGTGTCATGTCGCATTACCTTCAATTACCGTCAATCAAGCGCTTAATCGGCTCGAAGCCAATGCCTGTCATGCTAAGGAACGTGCACGAAATAATTTCCCGATTTGGTCCACGTCTGACGGGGGCACTGCGGCGTTGCTCGTCGTCGCCATAGCTCGCTATGACTCATCCTCGCGCCTTGCATTGCCCCCGCCAGACGCGTCCAAATCGGGAAATTATTTCGTGCACGTTCCTAAGGGATGCGGAAAGGGATCGAGGATGAACGCTGCCTTGGAGACGCAATGAACACCCACACCAATCCTGCCTGGCCGCCGCTGCCGCTGTCCGGGTGGGCCGACACCTACGCGACGCTCCATATGTGGATGCAGATCGTCGGCAAGACGCGTCTCGCGCTTGCACCCATGGAAAATCATTGGTGGCAGATAGCGTTCTACGTGACCCCACGCGGCCTGACGACCTCGACGATCCCCTACCGCCAAGGGGCGTTTGCGGTCGATTTCGATTTTATCGACCATGCGCTGCTCATCCGCGCGAGCGACGGCGCACTGCACCGATTTTCCCTGGTCCCTCGTTCGGTCGCGGACTTTTACGCGACCTACCTTGCCGCCTTGCGTTCGCTCGGTATCGAAGTGGCGCTCAAACCGGTGCCGGTCGAGGTGGAGCGTGCGATCCCCTTTGCGCAAGACCGCGAGCATGCCGCTTACGATGCGGATGCTGCGCATCGCTGCTGGAAAATCCTGCTTCAGGCTGACCGCGTGCTGAAACAGTTTCGCGGCCGCTTCCTGGGCAAGGCCAGCCCCGTGCATTTTTTCTGGGGCAGTTTCGATCTGGCCATGACACGGTTTTCAGGACGGACCGCGCCAACGCATCCGGGCGGCGCCCCCAACTGTCCCGACTACGTCATGGTCGAAGCCTACTCGCACGAATGCAGCAGTTGCGGCTTCTGGCCGGGTGGCGGCGCGATTGCGGAACCGGTTTTCTATGCCTATGCGTATCCGGCTCCCCCTGGATACGCCGATGCGCAAGGATTACCCGAAGGAGCACGCTACAGCCCGGAAGCGCAAGAGTTCATCTTCCCGTATGAAGCCGTTCGCTGCGCGCCTGCCCCCGATGAAGCGCTACTGGATTTCTTTCAAACGACGTATGACGCCGCAGCCACGCTCGGCCACTGGGACCGCGCAGCGCTCGACCGGACCACGCACGAGTGAGTGAATGTCCCGCACTCCTGCGCGGCGATGCGTCAGCGAACGGGATTAACTCGACTCTGAACGGTTCAGCCGGAAGTTGACTTGCACCGGCCGTCCCGGCAAATCGAGCGTGGCGCGCGACGCCGGTGACTGGCTGACGAGGCGACCGCGCCGGATCACGTAACGGCGCGCCGCGCGCAGCCGGATCGCTTCGACCGTGCTGCCGGCGTCGAGGATCACGAGGTCGGCGTGACAGCCGGGCTGCAATCCGTACCCCTCCAGTCCGAGGATGCGCGCCGGCGTTTCGGTGACCGCGAGGAAGCAGGCGTGCATGGCTTCTTGCGACGTCATCTGCGCCACATGCAGCCCCATGTGCGCCACTTCCAGCATGTCGCCGGAGCCGAGTCCGTACCACGGGTCCATGACGCAATCGTGGCCAAAGGCGACATCGATGCCGGCCGCCATCAGTTCCGGCACGCGCGTCATGCCGCGCCGTTTCGGATAGCTGTCGTGCCGGCCTTGCAGGGTGATGTTGATGAGCGGATTGGCGATGGCCGCGACCCCGGCCTCGCGCATCAGCGGCAGCAGCTTGCTGACGTAATAATTGTCCATCGAATGCATCCGAGGTCAGGTGCGAGCCGGCGACTCTTCCCTGCAAGCCGAGCCGATGCGTGTGATAAGCCAGCGTTTCGATATGGCGCGACATCGGATCGTCGGATTCGTCGCAATGCATGTCCACCCGCAAGCCCTGTTCGGCGGCGAATTCGCACAACAATCGCACCGACTCCGTGCCATCGGCCATGGTGCGCTCGAAATGCGGGATGCCACCGACCACGTCGACCCCCATCGCCATGGCGCGCTTCAGGTTGTCGAACGCCGACGGACTGCGCAGCAAGCCGTCTTGGGGGAAGGCCACCAGTTGCAGGTCGAGGTAGGGTGCAACCTGCTGCTTCACTTGCAGCAAAGCCTCCACCGCCAGCAGACGGTCATCGCAGACATCGACATGGGTACGGATCGCCAGCAAACCGCGAGCAACGGCCCAGTCGCAATACTGCAGCGCGCGCGCCACCAACGCTTCTTGCGTCAGCAGCGGCTTGAGTTCGCTCCAAAGGGCGATGCCTTCAAGCAGGGTGCCGGAACGATTGACGCGCGGCAGGCCGTAACTGAGCGTGGCATCCATATGAAAGTGGGCATCGACGAAGGGCGGCGTTACCAGGTCGCCGCCGGCATCGATTTCCTGTGCACCGCGCACTGTCAGCGCCGGACCGACTGCAACGATGCGGCCCGCCGCCATCGCGATATCGATATGACGCGTGCCGTCGGGCAGGGTAGCGTTGCGAATGACCAGATCCATGGGCGATTTTTCCTTTGTTTTAGCCGTGTTGATACGGTGGCAGACGCGCGCCGCAATCCTTGCAGAACCGCGCATTCGGTTCATGCCCTTCGCTCAGGCATTGATGGCAAGTGCGCGTGGTGATGGGGCGTTGCAGGCGCTGGGACGTCATTTCGGCGGTGACAATCCCGGTCGGCACCGCCAACACGCCCCAGCCCAGCAGCATCATCAGCGACGAGAGCGCTTTGCCGATATCCGTTTGCGGCGTGATGTCGCCGTAGCCGACCGTGGTCATGGTCACGACCGCCCAGTACATCGCTTTCGGAATGCTGTCGAAACCGTGTTCCGGTCCCTCGATCACATACATCAAGGTTCCCATCACCAGCACCGCCATCAGCACGATCGACAGGAACACCATGATCTTGCGGCGGCTGGCGCTGATTGCGCTGCTCAGCACCTGGTATTCCTGCACATACATGGTCAGCTTGAGAATGCGGAAAATGCGGATCAGGCGCAGGATGCGCACATCGAGCAAGGCGTGTACTTCAGGAACGATCAGCGCGAGATACGTCGGCAATATCGATAACAGATCGATCACGCCGAAAAAACTGGTGGCATAGCGTAAAGGATGCTTGACGCATGCCAGGCGCACGGCGTATTCCACACTAAACAGAAGCGTAAAACCCCATTCGATCACTTGTATGGCCGTGGCATGGCGCGCGCTGACCGACTGCACGCTATCGAGCATCACGATCAGGATGCTGACCAGGATGGCGCCGATCAGGATCAGATCAAAGCGGCGCCCGGCCACGGTGTCGGCCTCGAAGATGATGGTGTAGAGCTGCAGGCGCAGGCCGCTGTCGGGTTTGCCGAATCGGACTGTCGCGGCCTCCTGGGGAAGTAATGGGCGGTTCATTGTCGTGTCGGTATGCGTATCAGGGTAGCGAGATCAGCGGCAGAACTCTTGCACTGAAGCGCAATCCCTCTAATAAAAAACGGCAAGCCAGATGGTTTCCGTCTCGGGTGTGGTCCATTCTACGCGGTGCTTTTCGTGCGCAAGAATGTTCACATAACTGCCCGCCTCCAGCCGCAACGTGCGGTCCGGCTGTTCGAAACGCAGCAGGGCCTGGCCCTGAAGCAGCAGCACCCATTCGTTTTCCGGTTGGTCGTACCAGAAGCCGGGCGGTGAGCAATGGCCCTGCGACACAATGCGCTCGATCCGGGTGTCGTTGCCGGCTGCCAAAACGTGCACCAGTTCTGTCGGCAACACGGCGGGAATGTCGGCATGCATATGGTTCGCTTGCATAATTATCTTTTTGTTCATTATTATTGGTCAGGCCGAATTTAATTTGTAATCTTGCGCAAATGGAATAGATATATGCCAAGACGCGATGGATTCGGGGGAAAAACGGAAGATAATTTTCCGCTAACTTGCGCATAATCCCATTCCGTGAAACATCCGTTCACACGCCAGGGCGTCCGCCGGCACAATCGGTCGCGCCACTACTACAACATCGAGGAAACCACATGCATCTGAACAAGCTTATCGGCGTCGCCCTGTTGGGTCTCGCCGGCACGGTGTCTGCACAAGAAACTGTCGTCAAGATCGGACATAGCGGTCCTTTGTCCGGTTCGCAATCGTTCGCTGGCAAGGATAACGAAAACGGCCTGCGCCTGGCGATCGAGGAATTGAATGCCAAGCCGATCACCGTCGGCGGCAAAACTGTCAAGTTCGAACTGTTGAGCGAAGACGACCAGGGCGATCCGAAATCCGGCGTCGGCGCGGCGCAAAAGCTGATCGACAGCGGCGTCAAGTTTGTCGTCGGCCCGTATAACTCCGGCGTGACCATTCCCGCATCGCGCGTATACAACGATGCCGGCGTCGTCGTCGCCACCGTCGGTTCCAACCCGAAGATCACCGAACAGGGTTACAAGAACCTGTATCGCATCAATGCCAGCGACACCCAGTTGGGCGGCAAGATGGCTCTGTATGCAGCCAAGGAACTGAAGCTCAAGACAGTCGGCGTGGTCGATGACCGTACGGCCTTCGGCCAAGGCGTGGCACAGGAATTCAAGAAGCAGGCGAAGACTTCCGGCCTGAATGTGGTCGGCCACGAGTTCACCACCGACAAGGCTTCCGACTTCATGTCGATCCTGACCAGCCTGAAGGCCAAGAAAGTCGAAGCCATTTTCCTGGGCGGCTATGCTCCCCAAGGCGCTCCGATGGCACGCCAGATGAAGCAGCTCGGCATGAATGCCAAATTGCTCGGTGGCGACACGATCTGCGCAGCAGAAATGGGCAAGCTCGGCGGCGACGCAGTCGGCGCCAACGTGCTGTGCGCACAAGGCGGTGCGATCCTGGACAAGGCGGCGAATGGCCCTGAGTTCAAGACCAAGTACAAGAAGCGTTACAACCAGGATCCGGACGTGTACGCGGCTTCTTTCTACGACGGCATGATGATGTATGCCAACGCAATGAAGAAGACCAATTCGGTCGATCCGGTCAAGGTCAGCGCCGAAATCGCCAAGGGCACGTACAAGGGCGTGGCAGGAACCTACGCATTTGACAGCAACGGCAACATGAAGCAGTCGCCGGTCACCATCTTCACTTTCAAGGATGGACAACCGGTTCCTGTGACAAGCTATTGATCTGACGATCTGACATAGCGGGTTTCAATCCGGGAAGGGAGTGGCGCGTCAATGCGCCGCTCCCTTTTTTATTTTTGCTACCCGTTTTGCGCCGGATTTTGCTTGGTTGCTTAGGGCGGGTTGCGCCTCAGTGCAAGGGTAGCGAAGCGATCTGCCGCGTTGCTCGGAGGTGAGTGCAAGACGCCAAGCGCAGACAGGGTGGCCCCCTGTAGAGCATTGGCAACGCCGCAATCGCCTCCGAGGAACGCGGCAGAACCCCTGCACTGAGGCGTAATCCGCCCCAATGTTGCGAATGCAACAATGATTGCAATAGGAGCAGAAGGCATGCAGGGAGAAGATGTGATAATTCCGTTTCTTTCCCCCTCCGAAAGGAAACCGCATGATTCTCGAACTCGCCGACCTGCGCATTCATCCCGGCAAGCAGGCCGAATTCGATGCTGCCATCCAGCGCGGCATCGAGCAGGTCATATCAAAAGCTCAAGGCTTCCGGCGTTACGAAATTCACAAGGGAATTGAATCGCCCGAACGCTACGTGCTGATGATCTGGTGGGATACCCTGGAAAACCATACCGTGGACTTCCGCCAGTCGCCTGCCTTCCAGGCGTGGCGCGGTATCGTCGGCCCTTATTTTGCTGTGTCGCCGGCAGTGGAGCACTTCCAGCTGCTGGCCGGCGCGGACTGAGGGACGATCTTGTTCTTTCTCGCCCACCACTTCGTTCACCTGGAACGATGTGGCGGGAAAAAGCACGCTTGTTACCGGATTCAGAGGAGTGTGCCTCAACTACGATGTGCGGTGATATGATCTTGCATCCGGTTTTCACCCACTGCTACTGAGGTCGAACAAGAATGTCTTTCAATGCTGACGTAGTCACCTTGACGCTTGTGGCAATTCTTGCCGGGCTCGTCATCGGCATCCTGGCGTATGTTGGTTCGATCAAGCTCAAGGCGCGCCGCGCCGAGCGCAACGTGGTGCTGATCCGCTCTGCCATCATCGAATACTTTCGCCGTACCGGCGTCCAGGTAGCGGCCGACTGCACCAGTTTCGACGGCGATCGTTTCACCGCCGTGGTCGAATCCGAGCCGATGAAGCGCTTCCGCCTGTCGCACATCATTGAAATGACGGTGCGCGAGCATGTGCGCAAAACCTGCGATCTGGAACTGGACAAGATTTACTGGCGTTTCCCGATCAAGGAGGCGACGCAGAACGCCGTGCCGGGGCAGGAAGCAGCAACCGAGGGCACTGGGCAGAATCCGGAACACGCATCCGACGACTACATCAACGAAGGCCTGGAACACTATCGTCATATTCCCAAGCCGGAAGTGACAGAGCTACCGTGGGAAAGCTTCGAGGAATTCGCCAAAAAAAATCCATAAGCCAACCAGTACAACCAGTAGCACGCTATCCCATCGCCCTGTAAGCCCACTGCTCCAGGGTTCCTGCAAGACACTCCCGCTCTCCCTTCAGGCACGTCGCCTGCCTTCCTGACCCCTTCGCTTGCGCAAAAATCTGCCGCGCAGACAAGCGCCGGGCTGATTGCGCACCGTCGCCTCGCTCTCCACAAGCTTGCCTCGCATCGCGGGAACTAGTGTTGTCAAAAGTATGACTAACCTGACTTCCGACGGTTTTGCGTCTGCTGGTTTCACCGGCTTCGCTTATTGCCGCCATTCGCCGGTTTGTTGAAAGACCGGCCGACCCGGTCAGCGCAAGGAGGAAACATCATGCAAGAAACAGCAGCAAATCTGGATCAATCGGATGCTGCACGGCACCGATTGCCTGTCAATGAAGGCGCTTGGCGCGGCAGCCCGCCGCTCGGCACTTCTTACGATACCTACTACCGTTCACCGAAATCCGAGCGCGCCGCCCAACTGGTGAAAGCGCTCGGCTGGTTCAGCGTCGGCCTCGGCCTTGCCCAATTGCTGGCGCCGCGCCAAGTGTCGCGGGCGATTGGCATGACAGAACGGCCAGACATGATGCGGGTGTTCGGCATGCGCGAACTGGCCAGCGGCATCGGCATCCTCAGCCAGCGGCGTCCGACGGGCTGGCTGTGGTCGCGCGTGGCGGGTGATGCCATGGACTTGGCCGTACTCGGACTGGCGGCACGTTCGCAGCAGGGCGGGCGCCGTCGCATCGCGCTGACAACGGCGGCGGTAGCGGGTGTCGCTGCGCTGGATCTGCTGTCGAGCGTGGATAGTACCGAGCGCCGCTTGTACGGCGAAGGTGCGGTCGAGAGCGGAGAATTGCATGTCGAGAAAAGCCTCGTGATCAACCGTTCGCCGCAAGAGTGCTACCGTTTCTGGCACGATTTCGAACGTTTTCCGACCTTCATGAAACATGTGCAGTCGGTACGTCTGGTGGACGACAACCGCATGCATTGGCGGGCCAAGGGGCCAGCCGGCACGCTGATCGAATGGGATGCGGAACTGACTGCCGACGAACCCGACAGCTATCTGGCGTGGCGCTCGCTGGAGGGGGCCGACGTCGACAATGCCGGTGCCGTCCACTTCGAGCGCGCGCCGGGCGGCCGCGGCACCATTGTGCGGGTATCGCTGAACTACCGGCCGCCCGGCGGTGCGTCCGGTGCACTGGCGGCAAAGATGTTCGGCGAAGAACCGGCGCAGCAGATCGATGAAGACTTGCGCCGTTTCAAATGGCTGATCGAAACCGGCGAGATTCCAACCACGGTGGGGCAACCGGCGGGCCCGCGCGGCATGGTCAATCGGCTGCTTTTCAGGAAAGGAGAAGCAGGATGAGAGCGCTTGTCTGGCATGGCAAAAGGGATGTGCGGGTCGACCATGTACCCGATCCGGAGATCATCAATCCGCGCGACGCCATCGTGAAGATCACGTCCACGGCAATCTGCGGTTCCGACCTGCATCTGTACAACGGCTTTGTGCCGACCATGGAAAAGGGCGACATCATCGGCCACGAATTCATGGGAGAGGTCGTCGCGCTCGGCAGCGAGGTACACAATCTGAAGATCGGCGACCGGGTAGTGGTGCCTTTTCCGATCGCGTGCGGCCACTGTTTCTTCTGCGAAGAAAAACTGTATTCGGTCTGCGAGAATTCCAATCCGAATGCCGCGATGGCGGAAAAGATGTGGGGTCATTCGCCGGCCGGCATCTTCGGCTATTCGCATCTGACCGGCGGTTACGCGGGCGGGCAAGCCGAATATGCGCGCGTGCCGTTCGCCGACGTCGGCCCGATCAAGATCCCGGATGGCATGCGCGACGAGCAGGTACTGTTCCTGTCCGACATACTGCCGACCGGCTACATGGCGGCGGAAGCCTGCGACATCAAGCCGGGAGCGGTGGTCGCTGTCTGGGGCTGCGGGCCGGTCGGTCAATTCGCCATGCAAAGCGCCTTTCTGCTCGGGGCCGAACGGGTGATCGGTATCGATCGCTTTCCGGAACGTCTGCGCATGGCGCGCGAGCAGTCGAAAGCCGAAACGCTCGATTACGAACAGGTCGATGTCGCCGCCGCCCTCAAGGACATGACCGGGGGGCGCGGCCCCGATGCCTGTATCGACGCGGTAGGAATGGAAGCGCACGGCATGGGCTTCATGGGAGCCTACGATCGCGTCAAGCAGGCGATGGGAACTGAAACAGACCGTCCGGTTGCCTTGCGCCAGGCGCTGATGTCCTGCCGTAATGGCGGCGTGGTGTCGATTCCCGGTGTGTATGGCGGCTTTTTGGACAAGGTGCCGTTCGGATCGGCCATGAACCGCTCCCTGACCATACGCACCGGGCAGACGCATGTGCAGCGCTACATGCACCCCCTGCTGGAGCGCATCCAGAACGGCGACATCGATCCGAGCGTGGTGATTACGCATCGGCTGGCGTTGGTTGACGCGCCGTATGGCTACGACATCTTCTGCAACAAGCAGGATGAGTGCATCAAGATCGTGTTGCAGCCCTGAGCTTGGTCAATGCCGCCATGCCGTGTGCGCGATACGGTAAGGGGCTAGGCGCCCCGCTACGACCGCCAAATTGCACAAGTTATTCCTGTGCGGTGCCTTACTGCACCTCGATATGGTACAGACCCCACGGACATAGGCCGAAGCGCTCGTTAAGCGGTTTGGCCGCCAGTTCCGGAAAGCGGTCGGCATCGTAGACCGCCCACAGCGGTCCGAGTCCGCCCAAGGGCATCGGTTTGCCGTCAAGATGAGTGGCAACGATGAAACGGTACTTGCGGATATCCGCCATCGGCACCAGTACCGCATAGCCGTCGATGGCGCGCAGCAAGAGCTTGCTGCCGTCATGCAGCGCGGCCCCGGTTGCGCGCACCACATCGACCAGCAACGGCCCGCGCAGGGCGTGCGGCTTGCCGTCGTATTCCAGTGTCGGCTTCATGCTGATCGTCGACAAAGCGGCGATGGCGGCGAAGTCAAAGACATGGGCGCGCTCGAACTGAAGGCCCTGCTTTTTCATCATCTGGTCCAGGGCCGGGTCGAAGGGGGCGCGGTTGCCCTTGCCGATGACGCCGGTGACGGTCAGCAACGCAGGCCCTGGCGCATGCGTTGTACGTGCATAGGTTTGTATCGGCAAGGCGCTCGCGCCGAGTGCAGCAGCGGCCAGAAATTCGCGTTTGTGCAAAGTGATTCCTTTGTGTATGTCGATGCAAGAGAGCGTTATTGTAAGGGTCCGCACAGTAATAAGTTGTGCAACTTATTACTGTGCGGACCCTAAAACGCATCAACCATGATTCCCTGTTGTCGAACCCCCTTAGGAGAGCCCCATGAAAATGATTTTTGCCTTGACGCTGGGTACGGTCGTGCTGTCTGGTTGCGCCAGTCTGCCGGGCTCCAACGCTGCCGTTGCACAGCT
>DATLIB010000018.1:0-8030 GCA_035539595.1 Noviherbaspirillum sp. | reverse complement strand
TCCACATGGCGGCGCAGCAGCGCAGCCAGCTCTGGCTTGTTCTCCGCCGGCACCACATAAGCGACCAGCTGCTGGGCAGCCGCACCCGGCGGCCACGCCGCCACCACCGCCTGGCGCACCGCCGCATGCTCCTGCAGCACCTTCTCCACCTGGCGCACATCGATCCGATGGCCGCGGATCTTGATCTCGAAATCGCGCCGTCCCAAATACTCCAGCGCCCCATCGGCCAAACGGCGCACCATATCGCCGGTCCGGTACAGGCGCGCCCCGGGCTGCGTGGCGAACGGATTCGGAATAAAGCGTTCCGCGGTCAAGTCCGGCTGTCCCCAATAACCGCGCGCCATCCCCACGCTCTCCACGCACAACTCCCCCATCACCCCGATAGGAGCCGGGCGCAAAGCCTCATCCAGCACAAACACCCGGGTATTGGCAATCGGCCGTCCGATCGGCACAAACACCCCCATCCCCTCCTGCTCGTCCGGCGCGCAATACGTCGTATCGTTCAATTCGGTACAGCCATAGTTATTCCACAACTGCACCCAAGGCAGCCTCGCCCGCACCTCGGCGCGCAAAGCCTGGGTCAACGGTTCTCCGGCGGTAATGCAAACGCGCAAGGAGCGCAGCGTCGCCACATCCTCGCCCAATGCCGCCAGCACCGCCTGCAAATGCGACGGCACGATATTCAAGCGCGTCACGCGCGCCTCGCGCAACGCCGCCGCAAACGCGGCGGCATCCTTCACCGCCGCATCGGCGATCAACACCTGCGGCACGCCGGCCAGCAAGCCCGCCAGCAACTCCTTGACCGACACCGCAAACGCCGCCGACGTCTTCTGCGCCACCACCTCATCCGCCCCGAACGGCAAGCGCTCGCGCAAGCTCAGCAACCAGTTCAGGATTTGCCCATGCGGCACCATCACCCCCTTGGGCTGGCCGGTCGAACCGGAGGTATACATCACATACGCCACATGCTCCGGCAACAGCGCCACCTCGGGATTGCTCTCGGGCTGCGCCGCCAGCGCCGGATCGTCCAGGCAAAGCAAAGCCGCCTGCGGCAGATCGAGCTGCGCGCACAAGGCGGCGCGGGTCAGCACCCACTGCGGCTGCGCATCGTCCAGGATGCGCAGCAAATACGCGGCCGGATACTGCGGATCCAGCGGCACATAACACGCACCCGCCTTCAAGACGCCCAGCAAGCCCACGACGAAATCCAGCGACCGCTCCAGATACAGCCCCACGCGCACCTCGGGACCGGCGCCGGCCGCGCGCAAACGGTGCGCCACTTGGTTGGCGCGTGCATTCAACTGCCCATACGTCAACTCGCCCTCGGCGCTGCGGCAAGCCAGCGCCTCCGGCGTCGCCGCAGCCTGGCGCTCGAACAACTGAGGAACGCAGGTCCGCTCCAGCGGCCGCTCGGTGCGGTTGCATTGCGCCAGCAACTGCCGCTCCTGCGGGCTCGACATCGCCAACTGCGACAGAGAAAGCGCAGGCGTGGCAATGAAGGAGGTGAGTATGTCCTGATGATGCTGCAACAAGCGTTCGATCGTCGCAGGCGAGAACAAATCGGCCGCATACTCGACCGTCACGCTCAAGCCGGCGCCATCGCCGAAGAACTGCAAATCGATCTCGCTGGTCGTCGTCTTCTCGCCCCCGGCCAGCGCCTGCACCGTCACGCCATCGGCCCAGGTATCGAGCGCGGCCATCGGGAAATTCTGATGGCGCAGCATCACCGGCACCAGCGGAATACGGCTGTGATCGCGTTGCAGCGGCAAGCGATTGAGCAAATGCTCGAACGGCAGCGCCTGATGCTCCACCGCTTGCAAAGCCACCGACTTGACCCGCTGCAGCATCTCCATACAATTCGGATCGCCCGACAAATCGATGCGCACCGGCAAAATATTGATAAAAAACCCGATCAAATGCTCCAGCTCAAGCCGGTCGCGCCCGGCAGTCGTGGTGCCGATACACAGGTCGTCACGGCCGGTATAACGCTGCAGCACAATCGCCATGGACGCCATCAGCGTCATGAACAGGGTTGCCTGCTGTGCCTGGCTGAACTGCGCCACCTGCTGCGCCAGCTGTGCCGGATAACGGTACTGCACGACCCCTGCGCGCCAGGCGCGATGCGGCGGACGCGGATAGTCGTAAGGCAGCTCCAGGCCGTCTTCATAACCGGCCAGCGCGCTGCTCCAGTAATCGAGATGGGCGCTCAGGTCCTGCTGTCGCTGCCAGGCGGCATAGTCGGCATACTGGATCGGCAAGGCAGGCAAGGCAGGCAAGGCCAAGGCCGATGCATGTCCGCTCAACTGCGCCGCATACAACTGCTGCATGTCGTGGGTCATGATGGACTGCGACCAGCCATCCGACACGATGTGGTGGGTATTGATCAGCACGACATGCCGGTTGGCCGGCAGTTGCAGGATGCTCACCTTGATCAGGGGCCCGGCTGCCAGATCGAAGACATGGCCGGCATGCGCGCCAACATGCTGCGCCACCTGGTCTTCGGTGACGGCGATGACGGGGATATCCAGCCGCAGGGAGGGCGCAATGCGCAGCATCGCTTCATCGCCGTCGGCCTGCGCTGGCGGGACGAAGGTGGTGCGCAGGATGTCATGGCGCATGAGCAGGGCGTCGAATGCGCCGCGCAGCGCAGCCACCGATACCGGCCCGTCCAGCCGCAGCGCGATGGGCATGTTGTAAGTCGTCTCCTGTCCGTCCATGTGTTCGTGGATGAACCACAGGCGCTGCTGCGCGAACGATAGCGGCAGCATGCCGGTGCGGTCGGCCAGGGGGATGAGCGGCGCGGGCGGGGCGTCCTGCTGCTGCGCCTGCGCGATGCGCTGCGCCAGCGCCGCTATCGTGGGGGCGTCGAACAGCGCGCGTACCGGCAGATCCACATGGAAGGAGGCCCGTACCTTTGACATCAGGCGTGTCGCCAGCAGCGAGTGACCGCCCAAGGAAAAGAAATCATCGTGAATGCCGATTGCGGCCATGCCGAATAGAGCGCACCAGATAGATGCCAGCGTCTGTTCCTGCTCGTTGCGTGGCGCGGCATAGGCTGCCGCCAGATCCGGCCGCGCACCTTGTGCGTCATCGGCCGTATGGGGCATATCCGACATGGCAGAAAGCACATCGGAAACGGTTTCGCTTCTTGATGGCGTATCGAAGCCCACCGGATCGACAATGACTTGAGGAATGCGGTTGGAAAGCAGCATGTCGAAGACCGCTGGCGCATCGTCGAGTGAAATGCCGCGCGCCAGATAAGCCGCATGCCGTTCGCGCAAATGCGGAGCCAATTGGAGATTGGCCGCCATGCCCACTTCTTTCCATGCCGTCCAATTGATTGCCATGAGCTTGGTGGTCTGTGCCAGCCGCCGCTCATGCGCCAAGGCATCGAGAAATGCGTTGGCGGCACAATAATCGACCTGCCCTGCCATCGGTTTCATGGCACTGATCGAGGAGCACAACATGAGGAAATCAGGCTGGCTGGACTCAAACGCGTGTTCAAGGAACAAGGTTCCGTCCAGCTTGGGCGCCATGACCGGATACGCCAGTTCCGGCGTCTTGTCCTGGATGAGGGCGTTGCCCGGCAAACCAGCGGCATGAAAGAGGCCATGCAAGGGACCGAAGGCGGACTGGGCGGTTTGCGCCAACTGCCGGACATCCTGTTCGTCGGCGATGTCTGCCGTGAGGTAAAGGATGTTGGCTCCCTGTTCCTCCAGGCGTTGTAGTTGCCGTATTTTTCGACAGACCGGATCGTCCTCGTCGTGGGTCTGTACATAATCGTTCCATGCCTGCGGAGCGGGCAAGGAAGAGCGGCCGACCAAAGTGATGTTGGGATGGATGGCCTTGCTTGCCAGGTACTGGGCAAAGGCAAAACCGATTCCGCCCAATCCGCCGGTAATCAGGTAATGCCCATTGCGCCGCAGCGCTACCGGCGTTGCGGCGGGTGCCAAGCCTGCCGGTTCGATGATCTGCGTCCAGCGATAGCCGCCGCGATGGGCGACTACGGCATCGGTAACCGGCGCATTGATCTCGTTCATGAGCAAGTGAATTGCACGCGGATCGGCCTGATACGTGTCGTCGATGGCGAGATCGATATGACGGCACCGTATGTGGGGGTACTCCAGCGGAATCACCTTGCATGGTCCCAGGATGGTCGCCTTTTCGGGAAGCAGTGCTTCGCTGCCTACAACGGCATGCACGCCATTGGATACGACGTTGAGCGTGATGGGGGAGGTGATTTCCAACTTGCCGATTGCCTGCGCGAGAAACAGCAGGCTGTAGAACGCATCCTCCTGTAGCCGGTCACGACTTGCAGGCTGCTCGGAAGCCTGGGCATTGCGCGATGGCGTCATGCTCCACAGATGGGTGATCTTGCGCGGGACTTTTTGCTGCGCAAGAAGGCTATACAGCAACTGCGCATAGTGTGCCGGCTGCGCGCTATCGATCGTATAAACATCCGGCTGTTCGGCGAAGAAGTCCGTTCCTTGCTTGACCAGAATGAGTTGTTCGCCGTTCTGTCGCAGGCTGTCGGTCAAACCCTGGCTGAGGCTATATCGATCCGAAAAGACAAGGTGGGGCGTGAGCTGGGCGCAATTCGATGTCTGCGTGGCAGGCGAGCGCTTCCAGGAAGGCGCATAGAACCAGTCCGCAATGTTTTTCCGTTTGACCGGCTGCGGCTTGACGGATTCCTGCGCACGATGCGCTGCCGGCGCTTCGAGCCAATAGCGTTTGCGTTGGAATGGATAGGTCGGCAGCGGAATCCGGCGGCGCTGTTCATTGCGGTGGAGCCGTTTCCAATTGACCGGCATGCCGTACAACCACAACTTGCCGAGCGCATTGAAGAGAGAGGCCGATGCACAGGAAGGCGACGCAGCGCCGGGCAGGGTGGGGAAGGTTACTACGTCCTGCTGCGACGCGGCCTGCTGTTTTGCCAGGCTGGACAATGCACGCCCCGGCCCAACTTCCAGCAACAGCGGCACTTGTTGCCGCAGGAGCGTGTCGAGGCAGTCCGCGAATCGAACGGTTTGACGCAGGTGGGCCGCCCAATACGCGGGAGAGACGGCTTGCTCCTCTGTAATCCAGTCGCCGCTGACATTGGAAAGGTAGGGAATGCGCGGTCGCTGCAATGTCACTTTTTCCACGCAACGCGTGAAGTCATCCAGAATCGGCTCCATCATGCCGGAGTGGAAGGCGTGCGATGTGTGCAGCGGCTGGAAGTCGATGTATTGTTCCCGTAGCCGGTGTGTCAGGCGTTCAATGGCATCCATGCTGCCGGACACGCTGCACATGAATGGCGCATTGACGGCGGAAAGCCAAAGCTGTTCATCCAGCAAAGGGTGCACGGTTTGTTCCGATGCATGGACTGCCAGCATCGCGCCGGCAGGCAGGCTGGCAATCAGTTTGCCCCTTTGCGCCACCAGCGCCAAACCATCCGCCAGGGAAAAGACGCCGGCCAGGCAGGCGGCCACATATTCTCCGATGCTATGGCCGAGCATCGCTGCCGGAACGATGCCCCACTCATTGAGTTGGCGCGCCAATGCATACTCGACCACAAACAGCGCAGGCTGCGTGATGTGCGTTTGCTGCAGCAGCGCAGCGGCTTGCTCCGCTTGTGTCGCGTCAGGAAAGAGAATCTGGCGTAAATCGCGTCCGAGCCAGGTGTGCAGCAATTCCGAGCAGGTATCCACTTCGGCACGAAAAGTGGCTTCCGACTGATACAGCGCCTTGGCCATGTTCACGTATTGCGTGCCTTGACCGGGGAACATGAAAACCATCGAGTGGGTGGCGCGGCCACCAGCGAGGGTGGCCGACTGACCGGCATCGCTGCTGTCGAGCTGGCGGATGGCGTCCTGACTATCGCTGCAGACGAGCATGCGGCGCAGGTTGAAATGACGGCGGCCTGTCTGGCTGGTATAGGCGGCATCCGCCAAATCGAGCTGCGGATGATCGATCAGGAACTGCTTCAGATTGTTAGTCGCCGCGTCGAGCGCGGCCGGTGTTTGCGCGGACAAGGGCAATAGCTGGCATGGCCGTGAAAGCAGGGTGCCGGCTGGGGCGCTGGTTGCGCGTGCGGCGGCGGGTGCTTCTTCCAGGATGACATGGGCATTGGTGCCGCCAATGCCGAACGAGCTGACGGCGGCGCGACGAGGTTCCTGCCCGGATTGCCAGGGCGCCAGCGCGGTATTCACATAGAACGGACTACGGGAAAAATCGATATGGGGACTGGGCGTGTTGAAATGCAGGCTGGGGGGGATTTCCCGGTGCTTGAGCGCCAGCACCGTTTTGATCAGACCGGCCACGCCGGCGGCGACATTGAGGTGGCCGACGTTGGTCTTGAGAGAACCGATGGCGCAAAACTGCGTCTTTTCCGTGGATTGGGAAAATGCTTGCTGCAGCGCCCTTATTTCAATCGGATCTCCCAGCGCGGTGCCGGTTCCATGGGTTTCGATATAGGTAATGGAATCGGTTTCCACGCCGGCAATCGCTTGCGCATCGAGAATGACGCCTGCCTGCCCGTTGATGCTGGGCGCCGTCAAACCAGGCTTGTCAGCGCCGTCATTGTTGATGGCGGAACCGCGGATGACGGCATGAATCGTGTCGCCGTCGGCGCGTGCATTGGCCAGGCTTTTCAGTACAACAATGCCCAGCCCATCGCCGAATACGGTGCCTTCTGCTTGCGCGTCGAAAGCGCGGCAATGGCCATCCGGTGAGGTAATGCCGCCCTCGGTATAAAAATAGCCTTGCTTGCGCAGGGTGCTGATCGACACGCCGCCAGCCAGTGCCATCTCGCATTCGCCGTTCAATATGCTTTGACAAGCCAGGTGCACCGCGACCAAGGAGGTGGAACAAGCGCTTTGCACCGCGATGGCCGGGCCGCGCAGGTTCAGATGGAAGGCCGTGCGGCTGCTTAAGTAATCCTTCTCATTGCCGATCCCGAGTTGCATTGTTCCCACCGATTCGACCACGCGGGAGTTCGGATACACATTCTGTAAAAAGTAGCTACTGCTGTTGGCGCCGGCATACACGCCAATGGTGCCTTCGCCGGTGCCGGGGGCATAGCCCGCATGCTCCAATGCTTCCCACGCGCACTCCAGGAACAAGCGCTGTTGCGGGTCTGTGATTTCCGCCTCCAGCGGGGTCATGCCAAAGAAATTGGCATCGAATAGATCGATGCCCGCCAGCATCGCATTGGCCTTGACGTAATGCCGCTGATTGAACACGGAAGCGCTGATTCCGGCGCTCAGCAATTCCTCTTCCGATAAACGACGAATGGATTCCACGCCATTCTTTATGTTCGTCCAGAATTCATCGAGGTTGCCCGCTCCGGGAAAGCGGCCGCTCATGCCGATGATGGCAATAGAGAGGGAATCGTCTTGGTCGATTGACATGTCGGAAGTATTCATTGGGTATCCAGCGGCGATTTTTTGGTGCCGCGCACGGCCAGGCGTTGCCTGGTGGAGGCGGCCCGGTTAAGACGGCTTTCCCGACGCGCAGCGCTGTCAGGCAAAGGCTGTTCAACTGGAGGAACAGCCTCGTTCAGGAAGAGCGCCAGTTGTTCAATCGTGGCGTGTTTAAAGAGATCGACTGCCTGCACGCGACCTGCAAAATGGGGCGCGAGTTGATTGTGCAACTTGACGATCAACAAGGAGTTTCCGCCAAACTCGAAGAAATTGTCTCGCACGCCCACTCTGTCGAGCTTCAATACCTTGGCCCAGACAGTGGCCAGGATTTCTTCAATCTCGTTACGTGGTGCGAGATAGCCGATCTCGCTGCGCCTCATGTCCGGCGCCGGCAACGCCAGCCGATCCAGCTTACCGTTAGGCAGGCGAGGCAAGGCATCGAGCAAGAGATACAAGCCAGGCGTCATATACGCCGGCAAAGCCTGCTCCACATGGCGGCGCAGCAGCGCAGCCAGCTCTGGCTTGTTCTCCGCCGGCACCACATAAGCGACCAGCTGCTGGGCAGCCGCACCCGGCGGCCACGCCGCCACCACCGCCTGGCGCACCGCCGCATGCTCCTGCAGCACC
>DATLIB010000017.1:0-10814 GCA_035539595.1 Noviherbaspirillum sp. | reverse complement strand
CTATTATCGAGAATAACAAAAACCACCTTCAAACCATCATCTTCTAAGCTTGAGTCTCCTTCACAACCCCTGTAACGGAGACTTTCATGCTGAATCTGGACACGCTGTTTCCCCGCAAGACACTAGGCTTTTTTCCTTCCCCGCTACACAAGCTGGAACGCATGTCCAACGCGCTGGGCGTAGAAATCTGGGCAAAACGCGATGATGTATCTTCTGGGCTCGCATTCGGCGGCAATAAGATACGCAAGCTCGAATGGCTGGTGGCCGATGCTCTTGCACAAGGTTGCGACACCCTGGTGTCGATTGGCGGTATCCAATCCAACCATACACGGCAGGTCACGGCAGCCGCTGCTGCAGTAGGGATGAAGTCTTATACGGTGCAGGAGACTTGGGCCGAATGGGACGATCCGGTCTACGACAAGGTCGGCAATATCTTGTTGACGCGGATGATGGGGGGAAATCCGATCATCGATGGTTACGGTTATTCGACCAGTCAAAAAGACACGTGGGAGCGAGCGCTCGAATCAGTCCGGCAGCAGGGTGGCAAACCGTATCCGATTCCGGCTGGGGCATCTGACCATCCTTTGGGCGGACTCGGTTATGCCAATTTCGCGGACGAAGTAACGATGCAGGAAGAAAAGCTCGGCATTTTCTTCGATACCGTCATCGTCGCGACCTGTACCGGATCGACTCAAGCAGGCATGGTTGTCGGATTCGCAGGGCAAAAGAGGCGACGACGCATCATCGGCATCGATACCGCTGACGATGCTGCAATGACCCGGCGTGCAGTCACCCAGATTACACATGCGACAGCGGATTTGATTGCGGCGAAAGGCGGCAAGCGTATTGCCATTTCCGATAGCGACATCGAAATTGATTCGAGATACAGTGCGCCGGCCTATGGTTTGCCGAGTCGACAGACCATCGACGCCATTCGCATGGCGGCGGAGATGGAGGCAATGATTACAGATCCGGTGTACGAAGGAAAATCGATGGCAGGGCTTATCGACCTTTGTCGGCAGGGCGAGTTCAACCGGGGCTCCCGCGTACTCTATGTGCATCTGGGTGGTGCGCCGGCAGTCAATGCCTATTACAAGGCATTCGAAGATGAGAATAGTCTGACCACGCTGGCGCGCGAAGCGCGTTATCAGGAGAGGGATGCTTCGGTGGAATAAATCTGCTCTGAAGAATCTGAGGCATCTGACGTAGCTGAAAGTTACGATCGATGCGATTTTTGATCCGGCAATACGCCCTAAATAAGAAGATTGCCAGAGCTGACCATAAAAAAAGGCGCTTCAATGAAGCGCCTTTTTCCTGTCTGAACAAGCAATGAAGCAATTACTGAATCTTTGCTTTCTTGCGCAGGGCAGTCTGGAAAGATTGCAGCTTCTGCTGTTGCAAGGATTCGGCGATTTGCGGCTTGACGTCGTCAAATGCAGGGAATTTCGACTGGCGGATATCCTCGACCTTGATGACGTGGTAACCGAACTGGGTCTTCACCGGTGTGTCGGTCATCTGTCCTTTTTGCAAGGCAACCATCGCATCGGCGAACGGCTTGACGTATCCGCCCGGCGGCGCCCAGTCGAGGCTGCCGCCGTTGCTTGCGGAGCCCGGGTCTTTCGATTGCTTGGCCAGGTCTTCGAACTTGGCGCCGCCTTTGAGCTTGGTAATGATCGCTTTTGCGTCGTCTTCTTTCTCAACGAGAATGTGGCGAGCAAGATATTCCTTCTCGTTGGCCGCTTTGGCCTTGGCCTTGTCGTACTCAGCCTTGAGGTCGGCGTCGCTGATTGGGTTCTTCTTCAGGTAGTCCTGCACCAGTGCGCGGATGGCAATCGACTGACGGGCCATTTCAACCTGGTTCTTGACTTCGGTTGTGTTGGAGATGCCGCGCTTGTCTGCTTCCTGTATCAGAATTTCGCGGTTGATCAGTTCTTCCTTGACCATCTCGCGCAACTGAGGCGAGTCGGGTTGACCCTGTGCGGCCATTTGCTGGATGAATGCGTCGGCGCGTGAGGACGGTACCGGCTTGCCATTCACGACGGCAAGGTTTTGCGCCATGGCGGGCAGCGCGACAGCGGCGACAAGCAGCATCAGCAAACGAGCGGGTTGTAATGTCATTATGTGGTCCTAATTGCGAAATTGAGTGAAGAGTAAAACAGGCCTGCGCCGCTCTGCTATGCCAGCTCAGATGGCGCGACTGCGACGATGTTAAGAGCGTGTATATCGCTGTGCATCATGTCGCGGAGGCAATCATACACCAGCCGATGTCTGGCGATGCGGCTTAGCCCGTCAAAGCGAGAAGAAACCAACCGTAACCTGTAATGGCCGGCGCCTGTTGCGGCGCCTGCATGGCCAGCATGGAGATGGGATTCGTCTTCCAGTTGACATTCGAGCGGTGCGAAAGTTGCGGTTAACCGGTTACGCATTTTTTCGATACGTTCACTCATTGGGTGTCCTTCAGGTATTTCGATAGCATGAGGCTTTGCCCGACGACAAAGGCGAGCATCAATCCGGTAAAGCCGAACAGCTTGAAGTTGACCCAGAAAGCGGTTGAAAAATTGTAGGCAATGTACAGGTTGACGATACCCATCGCGCCGAAGAATCCTGCCCACGCCAAGCTAAGTCGCTGCCATACGGGATCTGGCAATGCCACCTGTTTTTCCATCATCAAACGGATGATGTTTTTTCCGAGCAAAGCCTGTGCAACCAGCAATGCCGCGCCGAAGCACCAGTACAGGACAGTCGGCTTCCATTTGATAAACGTTTCATTGTGAAAATAAATCGTGGCGCCGCCGAAGACGGTAATGATGGCGAGCGATACCCACAGCATGGTATCCACTTTTTTGCCGCGCAGTACCAGATAGGCGATCTGCCCGATGGTAGCGATGATGGCAATGGCGGTCGCCAGCATGATCGGCGCTTGTTCCGGTGTGGCAATGCCGCCCGAAACCAAACCCGACAGGTATTGTTGGGCCAATGCCTGAGCGGCATCGGGATTGCCTTCTCCCCACTTGAACATGCCGAAGAACAGGATGACAGGGAATAGATCGAACAGAAACTTCATGAGATGGGCGTCTTTCGTTTATTGGGATTCGAAGCGCAACGATGCGGAATTAATGCAGTAGCGCAAGCCGGTTGGCGGCGGACCGTCCGGAAATACATGGCCTAGATGTGCATCGCATACGTTGCAGAGAATTTCGGTACGTATCATGCCATGGCTGCGATCGACCCGCTCGCTGACATTGGCGGGATCGAGCGGCTTGAAATAGCTCGGCCAGCCGCAGCCGGAATCGAACTTGGTATCCGATTCGAACAACGGCGTACCGCAGCATACGCACACATAGATGCCATGTGCATGGTGATCCCAGTAACGGCCGGTGAAGGCGCGCTCGGTGGCGGCATGGCGCGTGACTTCGTATTCCAGCGGCTCAAGCTGGGCGCGCCATTCGGTGTCGGTCTTAACGATTTTGTTTGTCATGATGAACAACTCACTTCCAGTTCGCTGGCCCAGTCCGGCGGAAGTTGGGCATAGTTTTCATTTTCCGGCTGCTCGTCGAAGGGCTTTTCCAACACCTTGAGCAGTTTGCCGATTTCGGAAAAGTCCTTGTCCTGTGCTTTTTCTATCGCAATTTGCGCCAGGTAATTGCGCAGGACGTACTTCGGATTCACCGCATCCATTGCCGCGCTGCGCGCCGAGTCGATACTGTTCTCCTGGCGCAGGCGCTGGCGGTATTGCACGGCCCAGGCATCGAAGGCTGGACGGTCGATGAATAGATCGCGCAAGGGTTCGTCTCCACTTGGATTATCCGTTCGCAGTTTGCCAAGACGACGGAAAAACAGGGTGAAATCAACATGGTTATTTTGCATTAGCGCAAACATGGCGTCGATCAGTTTGCCGTCTTCGATATCGAGGGTACGCAGCCCCAGCTTGGCATGCAGCAGCTCGTCCAGCTTGCTGTCGTAGGCCGATTTGTAGCCCTCCAGCGCCGCGTGTACATCATCGACTTCGCCAACCAGCGGCAGCAGCGCCTGGCCGAGCGCAAGGCAATTCCACTGGCCGATCTTGGGCTGCATGTGGTACGCATAGCGGCCCTGCGGGTCGCTATGGTTGCAGATGTGGCCGGCGTCGAACGCTTCCATGAAGCCGAAGGGGCCGTAATCGATGGTCAGGCCGAGGATGGACATGTTGTCCGTGTTCATGACGCCGTGCATGAAACCCACCGCCTGCCATTGCGCCATCAGCTGGGCGGTGCGGCGAGTCACTTCGGCGAGCAGCGCCTGGTAGCGATTCGGCGCGTTGCACAGTGTTGGATAAAAACGGTCGATCACATAGTCGGCCAATATCTTCAACTCTTCCTTGCGGTCGTTGTAGAACCAGTGCTCGAACGAGCCGAAGCGCACGAAGGTCGGTGCCATGCGGGCCGCAATCGCGCTGGTCTCAGGCATTTCACGCATCACCCGCATGTCCGAGCCGGTCACGCATAGCGCGCGCGAGGTCGGGATGCCGAGCGCAGCCATCGCTTCCGAACAGAGAAATTCGCGGATCGAGGAACGCAACACGGCGCGGCCGTCACCCATGCGCGAGTAGGGCGTCAGACCGGAGCCTTTCAGTTGCAATTCCATACGGCTTGGCGGCGATGCATCGGCGGCCGGCAGATCGCCGAGCAGGATGGCGCGACCGTCACCAAGCTGGCCGGCCCATACGCCGAACTGGTGACCGGAATAGACCGCTGCCAGCGGCATGCTGCCGGGCAGGATGCTGTTGCCGGCAAATGCCTGGGTGAATTCTTCCTTGTTAAACTCGTCCGGGTCAAGGCCGATCAGCGCCGCTGCCGACGCACTCGCACAGACCAGGTAGGGAGCGGCAACAGGGGTAGGCTGCAGCCGGGTATAAAACGCTGGCGGCAACGAGGCAAACGAGTTCTCGAACGGCAAGGCATTCGTGCGATGACGGCCTATGCCGTCGTCGGAGAGATTCATACAATTTCCTTGTGATACACAGTGACACAGTGGGTCGTCTTTTGACGGCGAACATGCAGGATTGTTCGGCGTGCGGGAATGGTGCCGCAGGGGCTTTCGACCACGGGGAGAGAAGAGGCCATCTCCGCCTGGCAGTCTGCCGTTCTGTCTTAAGCCGTTTTATTCAAGTCGATCTTTGCCTGCGCATTTTGACAGAGATGAGGAGCGGCGGCTTGGTATACGGGTTGGCGGCTTCGGTTGCCGCCGGGGACTTGCATCGCTCAACCATGCGCCTATTTATGGTGAACGATTGTATTGCCGATATGGTAATCGTCAGTCCAGTGTGCTTTACACCTGGTATCGGCGTCGATATTCTGTGCGCGCACGCGTTGAAAGGGAGTTTTCTGTTGGAGTTCGCTTTAATTACCTTGCTTAATGGTGTGAGCTACGGACTCCTGCTGTTCATGCTGTCGTCGGGCCTGACGCTCATCTTCAGCATGATGGGCGTGCTGAACTTTGCGCATGCCAGTTTTTATATGCTGGGTGCCTATTTCGCGCATGCGATCAGCCTTAAGGTCGGATTCTGGCCCGCGCTGTTTATTGCGCCGTTACTGGTGGGCGCAGTCGGCGCAATGGTCGAGCGTTATGGTCTGCGGCGGGTGCACAAATACGGCCATATTCCAGAGCTGCTGTTTACCTTCGGCCTGTCTTATGTGCTGGTGGAGTTGGTGCAACTGGTTTGGGGCCGGGCCGCAGTGCCGTATCCGATTCCGGCCGAACTCGACGGCCCGTTGTTTACCTTGTTCACTACCACTTTCCCGATGTATCGCGGTTTCATGATGCTGGTCGCGGTAGGAATGATGGTGACGATGTTCCTGCTGCTGACCAAAACACGTACAGGCCTGATCATCCAGGCCGCGCTGACACACCCGGAGATGGTGGAGGCGCTCGGCCATAATGTGCCGCGCGTGTTCATGCTGGTGTTTGGTGGCGGTTGTGCATTGGCGGGTCTGGCGGGCGTGATCGGGGGCAATGCCTTTGTTACGGAGCCGGGCATGGCGGCAACCGTCGGCAGCATCGTGTTCGTGGTGGCGGTGGTCGGCGGCATGGGTTCTCTGATTGGCGCGCTGCTGGCATCGCTGCTGATCGGTGTGCTGCAAACCTTTGCGGTGGGACTCGATCAGTCGATTCTGAGCCTGTTGTCCGGCTTTGGCGTTCGGCTCACGCCGCAGGCTTTGGCTTACCCGGTGCTGACGCTGACCATTTCTCAGCTGGCGCCGATCATGCCGTATCTGCTGCTGGTGCTGGTATTGATCTTCAGGCCGCGCGGCCTGATGGGAACACGGGAGAGCTGATCCGGATGCGTGCCATGACGACGAAAAACGCAATGCACGGACGCGGGCTTGTCTGGGGCTTGTTTGCGCTGGCATTGATCGTTGCGCCGCTGATTTTCAACAACGGAGCATCGCTGTCCATCCTGTCGCAGATCGGCACGGCGATGATCTTCGGCCTGTCGTACAACATGCTGTTGGGGCAGGGAGGCATGTTGTCCTTCGGGCACGCGGTGTACTCGGGGTTGGGCGCTTTCTGCACAGTGCATGCGATGAATTTGGCCGCTGCCGGCACAATCTGGATGCCGGTATCGCTGGTGCCGCTGGCCGGTGGCTTGGCCGGAATGGCGTTCGGCATGCTGTTCGGTTATGTGACGACCAGAAAGGCGGGAACCGCCTTCGCCATGATTACGCTGGGGATTGGCGAACTCGTCTTCGCCTGTTCGCTGATGTTTCCCGGATTTTTCGGCGGCGAAGGCGGCATTTCCACCAACCGCGTCTATGGCGAGAAATTCCTCGGTATCACTTACGGCCCGCAAATCCAGGTTTATTACCTGGTGGCGTGCTGGTTATTCCTCAGCGCGATTGGCATGTACGCCTTCACCCGCACGCCGCTAGGCCGCATTATCAATGCGGTGCGCGACAATCCGGAGCGGGCTGAGTTCATTGGTTACGATGCGCAGTGGACGCGTTATCTGACCCTGATCCTGTCCGGTTTCTTCGCCGGCATTTCCGGCGCCTTGGCGGCGATCAATTTCGAGATCGTGACGGCAGAAAATCTGAGTACCATGCGCTCAGGAGTGGTGCTGCTGTTTACCTTCATCGGTGGCACCGGCTACTTCTTCGGTCCCATGATCGGTGCTGTCGTCGGTGTATTCATGACGGTGCTGCTGTCGGGCTTTACCAAGGCGTGGCAGCTTTATCTGGGCGTGTTCTTCATCCTTGTCGTGATGTATGCGCCGGGCGGAGTTGCCCACCTCATCATGCTGAACCTGCGGGTGGTGCGATATCGCAAGTTCGGCCGCGTAGGGCCGCGTTTGTGCGCCGTATCGGTCATGGCGCTGCTCGTCTTTCTCGGTGCTGCGATGGCGGTCGAAATGTCGTACCACCTGACGTTGGAGTCGCTGCACGGCAGCGAGATGGAACTGTTCGGCTTTGCGCTGGATAGCGCGGCGCCGTCCTCTTGGCTGCTCGCGGCCGGGTTGCTGCTTGTCGGCAGCTTGGGTTTCTGGCGGACGAAGCAGGCATTTCAACAAATATGGGATGAAGTAAATAGGGAAATCGACGGCATGCTTCAGAGAGCGGTGGCATGAGCGGGCATGCGCTTGAATTGCGCGAGGTGCGCAAGCGCTTCGGCCAGTCGGACATCATTTGCGGGGTCAATCTGCAAGTACAGAACGGCGAACGTGTTGCCGTCATCGGTCCCAACGGTGCCGGCAAGACTACCTTGTTCAACTTGATTTCCGGCCGCTTTCCGCCTTCCTCCGGCGACGTGCTGCTCCATGGCGAAAGCATCGCCGGCCTGCGCCCGTTCGACATCAACCGCCGTGGTCTGGCGCGCAGCTTCCAGATCACCAGCATCTTTCCTCGCTTGTCGGTATATGAAAATCTGCGTTGCGCCGTCTTGTGGTCGCTCGGCTACAAGTATTCGTTCTGGCATCGCCTCAACGCGCTGAAAGACGTTCAGGAGCGCACAGAAACGGTGCTTGAGAAAATCGGTCTGTGCCGCCGCCGCGACATTGTCGCCGGCCTGCTTACCTATGCGGAACAGCGGGCGCTGGAAATCGGCATCACCATCGCGGGTGGTGCCGAAGTGATTCTGCTGGATGAACCGACGGCCGGCATGAGTCGTTCGGAGTCGGATGCGGCCATGGAGTTGATTCGCAGCGTCACCATCGGCAAGACCTTGCTGTTGGTGGAACACGATATGCGCGTGGCGTTCGGTCTCGCGGACAAGATCGCCGTGCTGGCGTACGGCGAAGTGATTGCCTGCGACACACCGACCCGTATCCGTGACAACCGGGCAGTGCAGGAAGCGTATCTGGGCGTTCATTTTTCGAGGGAGATTGCCTAAGTGGCGCTGCTCCAAGTGACCAATCTGCATGCCTGCTACGGCAAGAGTCATGTGCTGCGTGGTGTCGATCTGCATGTCGACGAAGGTGAAATCGTCAGCCTTCTCGGCCGCAACGGCGCAGGCCGCTCAACCACTGTCAAGGCCATCATGGGGCAGCTTGCCATCACCGGCTCGATCCGGTTCCGCGGCGAAGAGATCGGCGGATTGCAGGCGTTTGAGATCGCGCACAAAGGAGTGGGCTACGTACCCGAAGACCGTGCGGTGTTTCCGACGCTGACGGTGGAACAGAACCTGGTCCTGGGCGAGAAAAAGAGGCAGCGAGGAAGCAAGCCTGCGCGCTGGACCCTGAGCGACATGTATGCCATGTTTCCCTCGCTGAAAGCGCGGCAGCATGTCCTGGCCGGCGTGCTCTCGGGCGGTGAGCAGCAAATGCTGACGCTGTGCCGCACGCTGATGGGCGACCCCGACCTGATCATGATCGACGAGCCGACCGAAGGCTTGGCGCCGAAGATCGTCGAGCAGGTTGCCGGCTATCTTGAGGCACTCAAGCATCGTGGGATATCGGTGCTGTTGGTGGAGCAGAAACTCGCCATCGCACTGGCAATTTCTCAGCGCGTGTATGTCATGGGGCAGGGGGCCATCGTCTTCGACGGCACGCCGGATGAGCTGCGTTCGGACGCAGCCGTGCGCCGGGAATGGCTGGAGGTGGGATGACGATGCAGCCTGATGGTTTGTGCCATGGGGATCAACTAAGGAACTATTCTGGCCGACATGTCACACATCAACGTCATGCAGTCCTATGAACTGCAGCTTGAGGCTACACGTCCATTTTTTCATTCTCATCCGGTTCTGAACTTAAACAAATAAGTGGCCGGGCATTCAGGAGCCAGAACATGAGCCCGTCCAACCCCAGCCGACCAAATTTCACGAATCCTTTCCGTGATTGCTTTCCGAATTCCGGCCCAAGCCAAACGCCAGCCGCTCCGGCGATACACGTTCGCCATCCCTCTACCGATACATCACCCCTTAATCAGGCACCCGGACCGATACCACCAATGCCCAGTGAAGAGGAAATGCTCAGGCTGCCCCCAATGAAGCGGTCGATGTCTGCGGTAGAGCAGACGATACGCAGCATGCTTCCACGTAAGCTGTCATCCGACAATCTTTCTGACGGCGATATGGAAAACAGACCGCCGCTAAGCAGACCGCCGCTAAAGAGATCGCCCTCCATGTTTGAAATGTGGAAAGACTGGCGTTCCCCGAAAGCAGACGACGTTGCCGACAATTTCAATGGCGCGCAGATTCCTTCTGCGAAAGGGTATGCAGACAGGTTCCTGAAAAATCCCATGGAATTTTTGAAAGACACCGTGATTCTTGAAAGCATGCCCTTGATGAAGGGGAGAGAGACGAGCGAGCTGTGGAGTACGGAAAAATCGAAAAATCCCCTGTTTAATCCGGGATTGATCGATTTCCAGCTCATCCCTTTAACAGTGGCGCCGGAAAAGGCCATTCAGTTAACGCCGGTTCTCGGTCAAGCCGCAGAATCAACACAGGATGGTGCGACCATCAAGGCGCACTGGCTTCCGTGGAAGCCGGGGGCAGCCATGTCGATGACGCTTGGAAAAGAGGCGGACGTCTTTTTCACAAGTCAACTGGGAGGATGCCGCCTGCATATCGATATGACAGACCCGTGCGCGCCAAAAGTGGTGCATGTGGCAGGGACCAGCGACCCCGATGCGACGAATCCCAATGCCAGCAGCGAATGGAAGGACGAACGGGCAAAGGAAGAACTGGGTGATGCTTACGATACGTCATTCCGCCTCTCGCTCACCAAAGGGGAACATCCGCATAGATATGAGGGAGAAGGACTCAATGTGGTGGGCGCGCGTAATCCTGCGGATGGCAAGTGGGAGTTCTGGGCTCAGCAATGTGATGTTGAATCGCTGGAGGTGAAGTCCAGCTGGAAGCTGGAGCATAAAGAGCTTCCTCCCGTGTTGCCTGAATTTCCGCCGGCAGCACACCTGCCGATTCAACGCAAAGCGAGCGCTACGGTCGCGAACATGGCCACATCACCTGCCGGGCCGCATTATCCGACGAATGTATGACGTAACTCCACTGCATCACAGGTTTCTGCGTATGGGCGATGCCAGAGAGGCGGACACGTTGAGTGTGTCCTGCAAAAATGCGGCGCTGCCTCTTCCGCGACTACTGCTAAAAAATCTTGAGTTACCGGTCCAGTGTTTTGGGGCAGTGGCCGTAAACCGCGGGCACCTGCTTGACCAGGCAATCAGGCAGCGGAGTGACTCATTTCGCTACTCAACCCTGGAATACCAGGCATGGATGAGTAAGTTCTGATAGAACAGCACAGGGTTGGATAATCCGCTTGATACAAGAATTGACTGAATATCTTTCGTCGGGAGCAAGGCTACATCACGGCCCAGGTAATCCAC
>DATLIB010000016.1:0-3091 GCA_035539595.1 Noviherbaspirillum sp. | reverse complement strand
TTTCTTGTTGAACGCGGCCTTGAGCGCAAGTTCTTCTGCTCCCGTGCCTGCGTAGTTGACAAAGCCATGAATGACTTCCAGCAAAACCTGACCACGAGACATGCCCTGTGCTAGTTGCTGCAGGCGCAGTTCAGCACCGATGGCGTCCACCGGACGCCCCAGCACGCGCAGGTACACCTGCGCCACAAACTGTTCATTGCTCAGGCTGGACGGATACCAGCCCACCTGCTTTGCTTCCTCACTGGCCAGCATGTTGTCCGCGACGGTGATAAGCGACAGGCCCTTTTGCATTTCCTGGGCCTGGAAGTTCAGGCCGGCCAATTCGGGCGCACGGTTGAGAATCGTCGCATACAGCTGGGCCAGCTCAATGCGATCCACTGCTGTCGCCACGTTGGCCGCAGACGCGGCTGCAGTGGCAGCGGTTTGCTCGGTATCTACGGCGTTTTCGACTGCATTGCCTGCTGCCTCGGTACTGCTGGCCGCGCTAGCGGTAGACTCTGCAATTTCAGCAGCGCCAGCGGCGGCTTTCAGTTTCACGGCTGCCAGCGCTGCGGCGACCGCGGCAGAAGTATCGCTGGCAGTAACCAGGCTGATGATTTCCCGCTCGGCGTCGACATCGTCGCCTTTCAGGTAGAGCGAATAGGTAAGACCAACGGCGACCTTGTTATTGAACAGGTCCTGCCGCGCTTTCTCGCCCGCGTCCGGACGCGGATCGTTCAAGAAGCCGTTGATGATCGCAGCAACCAATTCTCCGCGACTCATTGGCGCCTGCGTGGCGGACCCGAGCAACTCCTGTTTTCGGAAAGCGACTGCCGCCGCCTCCGCATTCCGGTTCAATACCAGCTGATAGACCTTCTGGATAAACTGCTCGTCACTCATCCCATTCGGGTAAAGCGCAGGGTCTTTGGCTTCTGCACTATTCAGGATTTCGGTGGCGACTTCCGCCATGGAATGCGGCGATTCCATGTACTCCACCCAATGCGTCATTCCCGGATACTCCGGCGCCCGGTTCAGTAGAGCGATGTATAGCTGCGCGACTTGCATGCGCCTCTTTTCCAGCGGTGTGGCTTGCGCCGCGGCAGAGGACGCGTTGGCGGCGGTTTCTGCAAAAGCAGCCGCCGCAGCCGTGACGGCCTTTGCCGCTTCAGCAGCTTCACGCGCGGACGAGGCATCCGTTGCCGCGGCAATGACAGCACGTGCGATCGCGGCATCGTTCTGCTCGAGATCCTGCGCATAGCTCAAACCGATCGCGACCTTGTTGTTGAACAGCTTTTTCTCGCTTAGTTCCAGCGCGCCGAGTCCCTTATAGGAAGAGGTAGCATTCGCCATTTGCGCAGCCAGCAAGCCGCGCGAAATCGGCGCTACGCCTGGTGCGCCGGTGAGATGGGAAGCCCAGGACTGCAAACCTGCTGCGTCGGGAGCACGGTTCAATACGGTCTTGTAAAGGTGCGTCACAAACTCGGTATCGCTCATTGCGTCCAGATGCAGCGGCGCGTTACGCGCTTCTTGACCGTTCAGAATGCCGTTACCCACATCCTCCCAGGACATGCCGTTGTTCATGGCGTTCAACCAGGTATCGAGTCCGCCCTTGTCCGGCGCCCGGTTCAACAAGGCAACATACAACTGCGTGATTTGCGTCAGGCGCTGGAGGCGAGCAACCGATTCCTGGGCGGCCGCAATTGCAGCCGACGTATCGGCCGCTGTGACGAGTTGCGTAATGCGGCGTGCTTCTTCTCCGCGATTACCGGAGAGTTGGACGGCGTAAGTCAGACCAACATCGACTTTGTTGCTGAAGAGTCGTTTGGCATCAGGTGCAAGTCCGTCCGCCCCGGAATACGAGGTAATCCAGTTGATCAGTTCAACCAGAACTTCCCCTTTGGGGCGATTTTGCAGTTGCGCGGCCCAATCGTGACCGGCCGGCTGCAAGCCCAGGACATCGGTATATATCTTGTCCATGATTTGATACCCGCTCATTCCCTCGGGGTATCGATCCATGGCTTCCTGCGATTGCAGCAACGACTGCAGAACGCTCGCCAAGGAGCGTCCTGCGCGCACTTCTTCAGTCCAGAGGTTGAGCCCAGCCAATTCCGGCCCGCGATTGAACAGCAGTACGTAAGCCTGTGCGATCTGTTTGCGTATCAGCAAGACGTCCTTCGACGCCACCGTGAGCGTGCCTTGATCGTGCACAGCGGCTGATTGACCCGCGCGCTGGTGGATGACTTGGTATTCGTAATTTCCTTCAACGAGTGCGATGGTGTCGAAGACCAGCGTGTCGCCGAAATTTGACAGTGGCGCAGCCAGGAAAGCGCCATTTGTCCCTGCGACACGGTACTGCAAGCTCACTTGCATCTCGGGGTCGGCCGGTGCCTGGACACGCACGAAACTGGAGAATGTTCCCGGCGTCGCCTGGTCGATGACTTTGACCCATTCCCCCTTGATGTCTTTCTTCCACACCGCAATACGCTTGATGTTGTCTACGCCCGGCGCGTTGTGGAAGTCCGGACGATCGGCCGTATCGCCTTTCCAGTTCAGTGTCACACCGTCCACCGCCTGACCGGCGTTAAAAATCTGCGTATAGGAGGCCGTCTCCGCAGGAGCCAGCACCTGATATTCTGTCACGCCTCCTTCACGCGTGGTCAGGATCACCGGATTGGACGTGTATTCCAGTTCGACTTTCACATCGCCGCCACCCCAGCCGGCGAACGACATCCACTGCAGTTTGACTTCGTTGACGCCAGTCCATGCCCGCTCGCTTCCTTCGCCGTTGTAACTCAGCATGAGCTCGTTTCGGGCGCGAGAGATGACATTGGCGCTGACAAATGCCGATTGCAGGGAATTGGCGACTACCGATTCATATCGCGTTGGACTTGCCTGCGCAATCGCGCGGCCCATCAAGTCGTAGCGGGTTTCGGTGCGCAGCACCTTGTCCAGACCGACCACGTCGTCGGCAGAATCGTATTGCGCCGATTTCAGCTGACGGTCGGCGCTACGGATCTCGGCGGTGACATGGCCTTCAATGCCATGCAACATGATCTTGTCCACGCCGTCGCCGCCATTGGTGCGCCATACGCGACCGGCATTGTCGTAGTCG
>DATLIB010000015.1:0-8317 GCA_035539595.1 Noviherbaspirillum sp. | reverse complement strand
TGATGTGCGGTTGCGTCGTCGTTGATACGATCTCTGGTTCGGTAGGTGTTGGCGATACGCTCCTGGAACGCTTCTGAGTTTGAGCGCGGCTCGGATCGATAACCGGTTTCGCAGTCGCCCGCGACGATTCTGCTGGCGGTGTGAATGTTGTCATCTCGAAGGAAGTCGGTTCCACCACCGTCGCCCGTCCCGCAAATCGCTCCAGCGCCGTAGAGAGCGCGGCAGGGGCGAGGCCGCGTGCCTCTCTGAATATGATGGACGGCGGTTCGCTTTCTATCCCGATGGCGCGCGCGAGATCCTCCGAGTTTGCGGATGCGGAACGTGCCGTCTTTACAGGCTCCCCAGTATCTGGCGACGACATGATTACCGGATGCGATGAACTAGTCGTCGTCGCAGCAGGCATTAACACCCCCGACAGATCGATAGGCGGCAAGGCCTCGATAGGCGCCAAGCTCGACGATGGCGGCGCCGGGCGCGTTAGTCGCGTCGGTCGAAACACGCCCGTGACGTTACCGCCGTCATCCACAATATGGCCGTGCTCATTGACCTCTCCCAAAACACGCCCTCCCGTTTCCAGATCGGCCGGACCGCGCGCCCTATGCTCCAGCCTTCTGACAGTCCAGTCCCTCGCCGTGGCCTGACCCAACCTGAATACGGTGGGAGCAATCGCTGCCATTGGATTGAGCTGGAGATAAGGCAGGGTTTTCTGCGCCTCTGCAATAGCGATAGTAATGGCTGTGCTCGCACCGAGATTCAAGGAGCGATACGAATGATCGACGTTCCCCCCCCATGCTTCTTTCGGGCCCTTGAAATTCCAATGCGCGGCGCTTTTCAAAATATCACCGATTTTACTCAGGCGCTCTTTCCATGGTTTGGCTTCATACGATTCGTACTTGTCTGCCGTAACAGCCGCAACCGCGGCATTAGGCATATAGTGCAGCACGGCGTCCAAAGCAGCGGGAACTGCCGCAATGGCAAGCAAGGTCCCGGGATGGGAAAGCAGGAAATGAGCAAAGGCAATAGCAGGGTTTGTGCCACCCGCCAGCAGATTATTTCTTGATTCCACCCCTGCCCGGCCATAACTGTTTGCGACAACGCCTCCTGCAAAGGAGGCAGCATCCAGCAATTGATCCACGATTTTATATATCCGTTCTTTTCGGGAATACAGGGAGTCGTCGCTTGCTTTCGCATATTTCATCTGCGGCACCAACTGGTCGAGAATGGGAAACAGATACGACTTCACCGCATTTGTCGACATCCCACCCAGAACCCCGGCCGCCAGCAAACCCCTGGGCAAATCCTTGACTAGTTTAAGAGTAGCGTATTGCGTCCCGAAGTTGGCGCCAGTGGCAAGCATGAAGCCGGCCGTCCGTATCGCAACTTGCCCACCCATGTATGCCCACTTTTGCGCTTGCGTGATGCTGGAAGTAGTCGAAACATTCGTTACTGGATCATGCCGTACGACGGCAGTGCTGGGCGTATCGATCGGAGCGGTTGGAAACGCACCTGGTATATGCATGTTTGTACGAATATCCGACATATCTCTTCCTATTCTCGTGGTCCTACTTCGGCGCCTTTCCGGCCTGCTTCATTAACAGTTCGCTGTGCGACATCTTCTTTGCCTGTTCGGCGGCAGGCTCCTCTTGATTGAGAAAGTATCCCTCTCGCCAGCTTTTTGCGAAGATCGAAATCAACGCTATATTCCCGGCCAATATTTCCGGCGTCAGCACCGCCAATGGATAATTATTGGCAAAGATCACGCGACCGTCGGGCGCCATGCAGAAGGTCTCCCCTTGTCCTGTATAGGATGTCAGGTTCGCTTCCAGCAGCTTTCTGTAAACCTGCGCTTCCAGTTCCCGCGGCACCGCGCCGAAATCGCAATATAAAGTAAGCAAGGGCGAATCCGATTCCTTGTGATGCACCAGAGAGAAATTCACGCCACCCATTTCGAGCGTGCATCCCTCCAGCACCGGAGCGGGATCGAGCTTGTACATGTTGCACAGGCCCTCAATCACTGCCTTGAATAATTCTGCCGACATCGTTCCTCCAGATCGTTTGTTGATTACTCTTTCGTCCGCAAAGCACAAACGCTCTGGCGCCACTGGTCATTACCTCTGGTTCTGATAGGTGGCATTCGGAAAAAGCAAGTTCCATGGGCAGCAAATACATCGTCAACATGCAAAGACAATGCTGCTGAATAGAATTCAATCTAGCGGAGAATTATTTCCGTTTGATGACATGACAAAACGGCAAAACTCAGACGCGATAGTGGAAGCACTTATGGACTTACGCAATTGCGAAGACCGGCCAATCGGCTCGCGCAACTCAGGCTGTCCCAATACTGCCAATAATTGGCGGTAGCCATGCGAAGTGAGTATGATCCTCACATGTCCAGATCAGAACGCCTTCTAAGCCTCTTGCAAGTCTTGCGACACCATCGGCGTCCCGTGAGCGGACAAGCCTTGGCCGGTGAAATCGGTGTGAGCATCCGCACGCTGTACCGGGACATCGCCAGCCTTCAAGCGCAGGGAGCCGCCATAGAGGGGGAGCCTGGTGTCGGCTACGTCATGAAGCCGGGTTTCATGCTTCCGCCCTTAATGTTTGGTTCTGAGGAACTCGACGCGCTGGTCTTGGGCATGCGCTGGGTCGCCGACCGGGGCGACCGGACTTTGGCGAACGGCGCATTGAGCACACTGGCGAAAATCGCCGCAGTATTGCCGCCCGAACTGCGTCGCGAACTGCAGGAATCTGCATTACTCGTGGGGGCCGGACAAAAGACGTCGACACATTCGATCACCCCCGATCTACTGCGCGGTGCGATCCGTGATGAACGCAAACTTCAGATCACCTACGGCGACGCTTCAGGCGAGGTCTCACAGAGAGTGGTTTGGCCTTTCGCACTCGTGTACTTCGACCAGTCGCGGGTGCTGATGTGTTGGTGCGAACTTCGGGGCGACTTTCGCAACTTCCGCACCGACCGGATCACCGAAGCCGAACTGCTGGAGACACGGTATCCGAAGCGCAGGCAGGCGCTTCTCAAGGAGTGGCGACGCTCGAAATATGTGGCAGGTCGCAGCATACTGCCAGAACTTGACAGTCGCTTGGAATAAGCTCAGCTCTTCTTTTGAATCCGGAGCTGATCATGACCATGTTGAATGTCCTTTCGGGGTTGAATTGGACGGCAATTGCCATCGCTGCTGTGGCGTCCTTTGTAGTGGGTGCCTTGTGGTTCACCGTGTTTTTCGGAAAAGCCTACGCCGCCGCCTTGGGAAAACAGGACGAACCGCCAACCAAACCTGCGCCCATCTTCTTAGCGGGCCCTTTCGTCTGCGGCCTGGTCACCACAATCACCAGTGCAATTTTGGTCCAGGCATTGAAGATCCAGTCTGTTACCGATGCCCTTATCTTCGGCGCTATTGTCGGCATCGGGTACTTGGCTTCCACGACGGTCAACACTGCCATCAACCCCAACATACCGCGCCCTCTGTTCTACGGGCTCATTAGCGGCAGCTATTTCCTGCTATCGAGCCTGATCGTCAACGTAGTTCTCGTTTCGCTGAAATAGGGCGACAACGCCAATTCCGATTCCAATTCCGATTGAAAGACCGATGGTATCCGGACTTTCAGTCCGTAATCCCAAACCCACCGGCTTTAGCCGGTGGTTGTTGAGTAGATAGCAGCGGCACGCCTGTCAGCTTGTCAGGAACGACCAGGCTCCATAGATTGCAGCCGAGTACGAACAAGGCTAGCAAGATGCTGAAGCACGTGCGTATCTTCATGTTCGTGAAATTCATGGCAATCCCCTTCGTCAGGCCAAAGCTATCGAGAGAGCCGCAGAAAACAGGGACCAGGAAATGGTAATTTTTCGATATTTGATGACGAACATAGGCATGAGTTTTTTCCACACATTGCGTTGGAATACATGTCGTGCACCCGGCAAATCCATCTTAATGGAAGATCCTTTGCAGCTCTTGTAGAGAATGTGCAACGGTTAAATAACGCTGCTATCCCGAGACACAAGAAGCCGGCTTCGGCAGTTGATGCCTGCCTACCCCAAAAACAATTTGTAAGCGGGATTTTCACTTTCATCCCAGTACCGGTATCCAAGCGTCTGCAAAAACTCGGAAAACATCTTCGTTTCTTTTTCCGGCACTTGCAATCCCGCCAAAACACGGCCGACATCGCCACCCAGATTGCGGTAGTGAAACAGACTGATATTCCAGTTCAGCGCCATCTTGTTCAAAAATCGCATCAGTCCGCCGGGTCGCTCGGGGAATTCAAAACGGTACAGCACCTCATCGTGCGCCAGCGGACTCTTTCCACCGACCAGGTGACGGATGTGCAGCTTGGCCAGTTCATCGTGGGTCAAGTCGAGTGTTCTGAATCCATGCTCCTCAAATCTCCCGGCGATCCTGGCGGGTTCGTCGCGATTGACGATCTGGGTACAGAGGAAAACATGGGCTTCGTTTTCACCACTGATACGGTAATTGAATTCGGTGACGTTGCGTGGGCCAACCACTTCGCAAAAGCGTTTGAAGCTTCCCCGTTCTTCAGGAATGGTGACCGCAAAGACGGCCTCACGCGACTCCCCCACTTCGGCGCGTTCCGCAACGAAGCGCAAGCGGTCGAAGTCCATGTTTGCGCCGCAGGTGATAGTGATGAAAGCCTCGGCGTTGATCGGTTTTTCGCCGAGGCTGGCGCGTTCAATGTAGGCTTTCGCCCCGGCGATGGCCAAGGCGCCGGCCGGCTCCAGGATGCTGCGCGTATCCTGGAACACGTCCTTGATCGCCGCGCATATAGCATCGGTATCGACCAGGATGATTTCATCCACATATTTTTGCACCAGGCGAAAGGTTTCTTCTCCTACCTGTTTGACCGCGGTACCGTCGGAGAACAGGCCGACATCGGTCAGCAGCACACGGCGTCCCATCTGCAGGCTGCGCGCCATGGCATCGGACTCGGTCGTTTGCACGCCGATGACTTTGATGTCAGGACGTACGGCTTTCACATAAGCGGAGACTCCCGCGATCAATCCGCCGCCGCCGATCGCGACGAAAATCGCATGGATCGGCCCGGGATGCTGCCGCAAAATTTCCATACCAACCGTACCCTGGCCCGCGATCACATCTGGATCGTCGAAGGGGTGGACAAAGGTCAGCTTGAGCTCCTTTTCCAAATCCAGCGCATGCTGATACGCATCCGAATACGAGTCGCCGAACAGCACCACTTCTCCGCCGTGCGCCTTGACTGCCTCGATCTTGACCGGAGGTGTGGTGGTCGGCATGACGATCACCGCACGGCAGCCGAGTTTGGAGGCAGAAAGAGCCACGCCTTGCGCGTGGTTGCCGGCGGAAGCGCAAATGACGCCGCGCTTTATCTTTTCGGGCGGCAGGTTTGCCATCTTGTTGTATGCGCCGCGCAGCTTGAAGCTGAATACGCTTTGTGCGTCTTCGCGTTTGAAGTAAATGCGGTTACCCACCCGCTTGGACAATGCCGGAGCGAGGTGGAGCGGCGATTCGGCGGCAACATCATAGACGCATGCGGTCAGGATTTTCTGAAGATAGTCGGTGGCCATAAATTCGATGTTGTAGACATGCTGTGACAGAGGATGGAACAGGTGCGGTTTGAATTTGATGCTTCCAGACTGAGCAAGACCATTTCCGGAAGACGGGTAGTAGCATCCCGCACATCAACCGCGTGGGCACAACACCCCGTGCCCACCCTACCAAGTTCATGAGAAGAAGCTTCGATACTGCATGCAGTCGGCAGACTGTGTTTCCACTCGTCACACAACCGAGACTTCGCCGAATCCAGGCCAAGCCTCTCTGCGAAGTCAGCAAGTTGATCGCACGTTTCAACACCCGTTTGGGATATCGCCAGCGCATTCCAGCGCATCACACTGGCCAGATGCCGCTCTATCGCCACGGCCTCCGTCCTGCCGGGGAACGGAGGCTCGCTCTCGGGCCGGATCGTATTGATATAAGGCGTGTTCCTTGCATCCCGCCAATTCACGCTTCATGCATGAGCGGCAGCACTCAGGCGAGACAACAAGAAACGCGCTCGCGCATGTCCGGCGACATGCATGACAGCCTGTAATGCATCAAGCCATTCCTGGGTTTCTGCTGATCGATGTCTATTCCAGTGAGATCGGTGATGAAGTTGCCGGCGGATGACATTTCCATGTTTTTTGTCTGATGAAATTCGCAAGGCGATAAGGTAGCTTGAATGGTGCAGAATAGGTAAGCGGAGGATAGCTGATGCTTATCAAGCAGTGAGCTAAAGCCTGACTCTGGTGATCTGGATTGAGAATTCATAACGTTGACGATTCAGTTGTATGTCACGCTCTGCACCGGAAACTTTCGATATTTTTTGTAGGACTTACGCAAAACCGCCCCAGCTGCGTTGTGTTGCCTTGTCGTACTAGATGTACTGCCTGCGGCAACACGCCTTGCTGGGACAATGTTGCGTAAGTCCTATTTTGAAAAGGAATAAGCATGGCCAGTATGAAAGATGTCGTTATTGTCGGTGCCGCTCGTACCGCGATCGGTTCTTACGGCGGTACGTTGAAGGATTTTTCTGCGTCCGATCTTGGTGCAATCGTTGTCAAGGAAACCTTCGCTCGCGCCGGCATCGATCCGGCCCAGGCCGGCCAGATCGTGTTGGGCAACGTGATTCATTGCGAGGCGCGCGATATGTACGTATCGCGCGTAGCCGGCTTGAATGCAGGCATGTCCAAGGAATCCGCCGCACTTACGTTGAACCGTTTGTGCGGCTCCGGCCTTCAGGCGATCGTTACTGCTGCCAATGCCATTCAGCTTGGCGATACCGATATTGCCGTCGGCGGCGGCGTCGAGACCATGAGCCGTTCGCTGTATTCCATGCAAGCCGCCCGCTGGGGTGTTCGCATGGGTGACACCTCGATGATCGATATGATGGTGGGCGCGCTGTCGGATCCTTTCGGCGCGGGTCACATGGGCATCACCGCCGAAAACGTGGCGGAAAAATTCGGCATCTCACGCGAAGCGCAAGATGCGTTTGCACTGGAAAGTCAGAAGCGTGCCACTACGGCCATCGCCGCCGGCCGCTTTACGTCGCAGATTGTCCCGATCGAGATCAAGACGCGCAAAGGCATGATGTTGTTCGACACGGACGAATATCCCAAGGCCGACACCACGATGGAGTCGCTGGCCAAGCTCAAGCCTGCGTTCAAGAAGGAAGGCGGCTCTGTCACTGCCGGTAATGCATCGGGCATCAACGACGGCGCGGCTGCCTGCGTGTTGATGGAAGCCGGCGCTGCAGCACGGGCCGGCATCAAGCCGTTGGCGCGCCTGGTTTCCTATGCGGTAGCGGGCGTTGAGCCCTCCCTGATGGGTACCGGACCCATCCCGGCGGTCCAGTTGGCCTTGAAGCGCGCCGGCTTGACTCTCAACGACATGAACGTGATTGAATCGAACGAAGCCTTCGCAGCGCAGTCTCTGGGTGTGTGCAAAGGACTGGATCTTGACCCGGCCCGTACCAACCCGAATGGTGGCGCCATCGCGCTTGGCCACCCGCTCGGCGCCAGCGGTGCGATCATCACGATCAAGTGTCTATACGAGTTGATCCGTACCAACGAGCGCTATGGTCTGATCACGATGTGTATTGGTGGCGGCCAAGGCATCGCCGCTATCATCGAACGTGTCTAAGGCGCCGCGCAGGAATAACTTGCACAATTTTGCTGGCCGTAGCGGGCGCGCTGCAGCAATGTAGTGATCGGCTTACCAGCTATAACGCAATTGGACGTAGAGCAACCGGTTCTGCCTGAGCTGGCCGAAGAAGCTGCGTTCCGGCCCAAAGTAATGCACGGTGCCGGTTTGCACATGCCAGCGGTCGTCGATGGCATAGTCGAGATTGGTGCGCCAGACGCCGCTGTGCGAAGGCCAGATCGCCATGCCGCTGGTTTCAGCCAGCAAGGTGTCATTCCACCAGCGTTTCGCCAGGCGCCAAGTCAAGCCGTACTGGCTGGCCGAGGTCTGGTTGCTGGTGGCGGCCTGACGCCATGCCAGTGCGTGCGCGATGGGGTCGGCGATGCTGTCGAGATGCCTGAAATTCTTCGCCCGCTGTACCACGGCCTGGATGCCCAAGGTCGCACCGTTGTCGAAGCCGTACTCGCCGCCGACCGCCAGCCAGAGCTGGGGTTTCTTGTGCATGAAATCGTCCGCCCCGCTGCTATCGGTTTGGGTCACTGCCGCTTCTGCCCGCCAGACGAACGCACCCTGCGTCAAGCTGAGATCGGCGCCGATAATGCGCGCCGGATGATTGCGTACCGCGATATTGA
>DATLIB010000014.1:0-10817 GCA_035539595.1 Noviherbaspirillum sp. | reverse complement strand
GCGCAAACCTACGGGGATTGCGCCGCCACACGCTTTGCTTGCGCGGGTTTGACATCGCGCAGACCGCCCTCACTGGCCTCTTCTAACATGCAAGCTGGTTTGTCGAAGGCGACGAGCTGCGCTGATGCAAAGGCTGCAAAGGTTGCAAATGACCAAGGGCTTATTTCAGGCAACACTTGGACAACAACACCAGAGTCGTTCTCGCCCATGAAGTCGGGCAGCACCACATCGAACACCCCAAGCTGCAGGAGACCAACATGCGACAAAAAGTGATCGGATCGATGCTCCTTGTCTTTGCAATGACGCTGTCTGGATGCGCCGCTCCCCCCACGCAACAGCAGGCCGGCATGGTAATCGGCGGTGTACTGGGCGGCGTCCTCGGATCGGAAGTGGGCAGCGGTCACGGCCAGACCGCGGCGACTATCGTCGGCAGTATTATCGGCTCCTCGATTGGCGGCGCAGTCGGCCGCTCGATGGATGAACAGGATCGCCTCAAGATGACGCACAGTCTGGAGACTGTGCGCACCGGCGTCTCCTCTCAGTGGCACAATCCGGATACCGGCAATGAATATTCCGTCGTTCCTACCCGCACTTATGAATCCGGCGGCACCCCATGCCGGGAGTACACGGTCAACGGCACCATCGGCGGCAGGAAGGAAAAGGTGTATGGCACGGCCTGCCGTCAGGCGGACGGGAGCTGGCGAGCCGTGGGGTAGTCGGATGTTTTTTTCCTCCCGCTCCTCGTCGGCAAAGCGACATTCGCTCCCTGCGCAATGATTTCAGGCGGCATGCCTCGATATCATGTCTGCCGCATCGCCGTCCCCGTTCGACGTCACCCTTGAATTCGCCCGAATGGCGTCGGCGCACCAACGATTATTTACAACTGGCGGAACAGCATCAGGCTTCCATCAATGCGACGAGGGAGCCGCCGGCATGAAGCCGTTGAATGGCTTTGGCAAACAGTTCGGTACAGCTCAACAGGATCACCTTCGCTTTCGCCTTGCCCTCCTCCATCCGGAAAGGCGATACCGTGTCGGTGACGACAATGCCTTGCAAGGCGCTATCGGCCAGCACCGCAGATGCATCCCCCATGAACAAGCCATGCGTGGCCGCAGCAAACACACTGAGCGCGCCTTGCTCATGGCAGCTGTGGGCGGCGCGGACCAGAGTGGTGCCGCTGCTGATTAAATCATCAATGATGATCGCGTCTTTACCCTTGACATCGCCGACCAGCATGTCGCCGCTGACCACGTCGCCGCTGCGGTATTTTTCGGCGAAGGCCGTGCCGACCGGCTTGCCGAGATGCTGGCTCAAGCGTTGTCTGAATTCTTCTGCCCGTTTGACGCCACCCGCATCCGGCGACACCACGACCACCTCGCTATGCTTCAGCAAGGGCGCGAAATAGGAAACGAACAGGTTGTTTGCTTCCAGATGTTCGGTGCGGCAACGGAAGGCGTTTTGAAAGGCCGCCAGATTATGGACGTCGATGGTCATCACCGCGTCCGTCCCCACCGCCTCGAACAGCGCCGCGACGTAGCGCGTGGTCACCGGATCGCGCGGCTTGCTTTTCCGGTCCTTGCGCGCATACGCCAGATAGGGCACGACCGCCGTTACGCGGGCAGCGCCTGCATCCTTCAAGGCGCCGATGAAGAACAGCAAGCGGCACAGCTTGTCATTGCCGCTTTGCTGCCGATCCGCATAGAGCGAGTGCAACACGAACACGTCCCTGTCGCGCACGTTGACCAAAGGGCGCACCTTGTGCTCGCCGTCCTCGAACTCCCGTTCCTCATGCGGACTCAAAGCAATACCGAGTTGTTGCCCGACCTGCTCGGCGAAGGTCCGGCTACTGTTGAGCGAAAACAGCATCAGCGCGCTGGTGTCGTCTATGCTGGAAGAGTGAAGAATTGCCGGTTCAATCATTGATGCCTCCCCTATCCTATGGCCCATTTTGATGTATTCAACGGCGACGCGGACGGGCTGTGCGCCTTGCATCAACTCCGGCTGGCCGCCCCGTGCGACGCCACCCTGATTACCGGAACCAAGCGCGACATTGCCTTGCTTGAGCGAGTCAGTGCGCAGACCGCAGATTCGGTCACCGTACTCGACGTTTCCATCGACGTTAACCGGACGGCGCTACTTGCGCTGCTGGAACGCGGCGTGTCAGTCCACTATTTCGATCATCATGGCTCCGGCGAAGTTCCTGCCCATGCAGGATTGCAGGCGTTCATTGATACCGCTCCCGACGTTTGCACCGGACTCATCGTCGATCGCTGGCTTGGCGGAGCCTATCCCCTGTGGGCGGTTGTTGCCGCGTTCGGCGACAACCTCGCGCAAGCGGCAAGAAAGCGCGCAGCACCGCTGGCGCTGCGCGCTGCGCAAATCAGCGCCTTGCAAACGCTGGGCGAATGCCTGAACTACAACGCCTATGGCGATAGCGAAGCGGACCTGCTCATTCACCCGGCCGTTCTCTATGAGAAATTGCATCGCTATGCCGAGCCATTTTCCTTCATCCAAGCGGAACCGATATTGCAAACCTTGCGCGACGCACGCCGGCATGATCTGGGCAAGGCGCAACAGGCCAAACCCTACGCGAGCCTCCCGCACGGAGATGTCGTCATCCTTCCCGATGCGGCATGGAGCCGGCGGGTACGCGGTAATTATGGAAATTTTCTGGTCACGCGCTATCCGCAGCGGGCGCATGCCGTCCTCACTCCGAATAAGCGCGGCGGCTACACGGCCAGCATTCGTGCGCCGCTGACTGTCATGCGCGGCGCGGATCGCCTTTGCCAGTTGTTTCCCGAAGGAGGCGGCCGCCCTGCCGCAGGCGGAATCAATCACCTTCCGCGTGACAATCTTGCGGCATTCGTCGATGCCTTCAAGCAGGCCTGGCCGATTTGAATACCCGCGTCGCAAGCACCGTTTGTCGAGTACGCGCCAATTACAATATTCCGTTGTCCTCGAAGTCGCTCAACTCGGCGTCGCTGTCATCCACCTGTTCTTCTTTTGGATATTCTGGTTCGCGAGTGACCCCTTCGAGCCTATATACGTAATCGATATGACCTTCGTCCGGGTACCATCTGACCATGTCGTAGACGACGGCTTTGGCGATTTGCTTTACCAGTGCACGCAGGCCCGGTACCGATTCGGCGATGGTATTGGATAAAGGATGGCGTTTCAAATTCGCCGGCATATACTGATCGCCTTTTGACAAAAACGGCGATGCGACATAAAGCTCCGGTACCTCATCAGTCTTCAGTCGCTCAGCATTGGGCACCGCCCGGCCCTCACTATCCATCGCCACGCCGACACCGATCTCATGCTGGGTGTATAAGCCATTTGCAAACATTTTGTTGGTTAACCGACTATTGCCATGACCGCCTGTGGGCCCCTCGGGGGCGAGCGCTCCAGGTGCGCGCCCGGCGCCATTAACAATATAATCAACCGAAATGCTTGGCGGCGTCTTGAACGTGACATGAAATCTGCGATCTCTGATATCGATTCGTTCCACCTCGCTTTGCGGCAATGCTTTGACGTCCTCGCTGTTGTCAAACGTGCGCTCTTGCTGCGCGAAGTGCACGCGAAAACCCTCTCCCTCCGATACCACCTCTTTGATTTCCGCAGCCATGAGCATATCGTTTTTGCGCAGATAATCGGCGACTTCCATGTTATGTTCAGTCGTCGACGTACGTGCCGTGGTAATCCATGACATACCCGGTCGATCAATCGCGGTATACATCTGTGCCGCGAGATGGATAGCATCCTCCACACCAATCAATTCACGCAATTCACCACGCCGTTTTTCGTACTTGTACAAGACGTATTGCAGCAGCAGAGAGCGGCATAGTGCCTGCCGATCAAACAACTTGCCACGCACTTCAACAGGGTGGGGATTGTTGGTTTTGTAGCTCAATGCAATGGCTGCTGCCCGGCTTACGGCGAGCCGGATTTTCGTGACATAGCTATTTTCATTCTTCGGTTGCTCATCGTGCACATGGTTCTTGCGCAAGCGTCGATCGAAGAGATCATAAATCTCGTCGATCGTCTCCTGCAATTCGGGCAGCGGCGGCAAATCGCGAGGCAATCCGTGTGTCAGACCATGCCGTGATACCACGCAAAAATTCTTGATATCGTTATCCAGCATCTTGCCGGCGATCTCATTTATGCTTAGCCCGGTTCCGACGAACAACCCCCTCTTTTTTTTGAGTTCAGCAACGGTGTTCGCGTGTTCCTGACTGCCGTCGAGCTTTGCCGCAAAGTCTCTGTAAAGTCTTTCACCCGAAAAGAAATTCGGCTTGTCTGCGATTTTTTTCATGCTGTCGGGAACGATGTCTCCCTCCAGCCCTGTCGCCATCACGACATGACGTGCAAGTATGTGCCGGGGATGCTTATCCGCTCCATCCGAAACAGTGAGCCTGAATAGATCGTTGTGCGGGTCGTATTCGACATCCGTCACCTTGCCGTCAACGCTTTTAAAATTGACGTCTGGTGTACGTTCCACTTCCTTATCGACAAAGTAATGGCTGTATTCATCCAGGATGAAGCGCTCGGTATCGATATTGCCAGCCTTGTCCGGGTAATATTTTTGAACGAAATATTCGAGCGAAAATGCTTCGTCTTTTTCTTTCAGCAGCGAATAATTTATACCTGTTCCCGGATCGGTATACGGACGAGAAAATGCAATCGGCTTCTGGCCTTTGAAACGCATCTCCTCCACATCGGCAGTCATTTTGAGCAGTTCGTCATCTGCTAACGACGTATTGCCGGCCCGGTATGACATCTGATCACGGCGCAGATTGACGCACTCTGTCCCCGTATGGCCGCGCCCCTTTTTGAATGCACGACCATCGCCGCTACCGATCATCATCAACTGAAACTTGTCACGTTCCTTACCTGGACCACCCCGAAACTTCTCGGGGAGCTTCTGTATCCTGTTCATGATCGACGCTGACTGCATTTTTCCAACGAAACCGTCGCCCACCACTACGGTGTCCTGGATTTCATTATCTGTGTGGCACTTCGCAAATGGCATTGCTGGTCGTATTGGATATCCCATAAGCGTTTCTCCGTCATCAAATATTGAAGAGCCTGTTCGGTGTCTTTTGGTATACGCGCAGCCTCGGAAACCGGCCAAATGCCAGGCGTAGCGGCGCGTCTTGCACTGCATCCCTTCTCGTTCGAACGCGCATGCCAAAAGACACCGAACAGGCGAAGAAGCTGTCTGGAAATAATATGAGCAATGAATTCATTGCGCCAGAACATGGCCAATTCCAGGCAAGGGAGCGCTGCAAAACACTATGGTTGTGTGGTTGTCTGAAAAACAAAGTTCCGGCGCCGACGCGAAAATCCATAAGGTCCGCTGCCGGCTTTGAGCGGCAGCATCGTTTCCAACACATAATCAAGAAGTATCAAAATGGGTGCGTATCCCGCGTCGGCTTGATCTGTCTCAGTCACTCTGCATCGCTCTGGCGCACACTGACTCGCATGGTCCAATCCGATGCGGCGGGTTCGAGATGAAGGGAAAAATGAACATCGGCGAAATTTGCACTCGCACGACGGTTTTTGCGTACAAAGACATGCGTGTCAGCGAGGCGGCGCATTTGATGCTGGAGCACCATGTCGGCAGCCTCGTGGTGGTGGATGAAAGCAATCAGCGGCGCACGATTGCAGGTATGCTGACCGACCGCGATATCGTTGTGGCCGTGGTCGCACGCAATTTCGACGCGAAAACAATGCGTGTTGTGGACATCATGAGCGGCAACCCGCTCATCTGCCACAGCGAAGATTCGATGATGGACGTGTTGCACCAGATGCGTCTGCACGGCATCCGACGGGTTCCCGTTGCGGATGCACAAGACACCCTGATCGGCATTGTCACCATGGACGATGTGCTGGAGGTCCTGGCGGAACAGCTACATGTCTTGGTGCAGATCGTCGATAGTGAACGAAAACGAGAAGCGCACGTGCGCGGTTGATGAGGCGGTTTCAACCCGAGGGCCCTTGCACTGAGACTCAATCCGTTCAAGGCGGCGATCCCGGGAAGGTCTGGATGATCCTGGAGACCCAGCCATGCTCTGGTTCGCCAGAAAGGACAGGCACGTTTTTTCGAAACTTTTGATAATCGCTCGGTCGCTCTCGGGGCGGAATATAGTTTCTTGGGAACCAGCGCAGCCGCACGTTGATGACGCGTTCGGTTTTGTCTTTTTGATCCGCGAACACGACGAAGCGATTTCCATCGTTGAGAAGGACGCTGCTGGTCAAGGGAAAGTCGAATTGCGTGGCCATCACGATATTTGGCCGTTTGCTCGGTCTTTCATAGGTGTTGTCTTGCTCGTGTTCGGCCCTCTCTCCGGGTTGAAAGAAATCCCGTAACGCGGCACGGATGCTGCGTTTTTGAACGTTCTGGTGTTGAAAAGTGGGGTCTTCGCTAACGCCCACCACGGCCCATTTGTTTTCCCAGTCGAAGTTGAAGAACTCGACGTTGTAAACCTTGCCGCAATCCGGCGAGGGGACTTTAAAACCGACCGATTGATTAATCACGCTAGGCACCAGTGCGATTTTCCGGCCGGATGCATTGACCACGACGCCCGAATTCAGGTCAGTGTTGTCTCCCATGAAAGAGCCTGACGGACTTGCAGCACGCAGCAGGAGTCCGACAAGTTCGTTTGGTCCCTGTGAAATTTTCTTCTTCAACGCCCGCCTCAGCGTCGCCACGTCCTTGACCTTGCTGAAATCCATCCGTCCAAGCAACGAGGGAAACTGCTGAATATTGGCGACATAGTTGTTATCTACTCTCCCCTTGATCACCCGCTTCAGATTCAAGGTGTCGGCGTCAAAAACGAAGTTGGCGGATAAAGACGCCTCATCCAGTTGCCGCAGGAAGTCGGCGAGCAGGGCCAGCTCCCCTCCCCTGATGTTGCCGACATCGTGGAATTCGAATTCCACCAGATCGGAAATCGGGAATTTTTCCGCCTGTCCACCGTTGGCGCGATAAAAACAATCTTTCAATGGTGCATCTTCCAACACAGCCAGTTGCCGGTCTATCACCTGCTGAGAAACGAATTGAAGAGACGCCATTTCCTGATCCACTTTGGCACAATTTTTCTCTTTCTCTCCGGTGGCGTCAGCCATGCATCGTTTCTTTTTACTGATCAAGCTCTCGTATGCCGCCAGCATCAAGGGCTTCGCTTCGAGGTGCTCATGAAAATTCAGCGCCAATAGCTTCACGAACAAGTTGTAAAGATAAGGATCCAGCTTGTCTGCGCTGATTTTTTCTGGAATCAGATTGCCGATCAAGGCCTTGAACATCTCGGAGCGCAGGGTGCTTTCGGCAATCTCACGCTGGTTGAGGATGGAAACGGCAGCTTCCCTGTCTTGATATTTGTCCGCGATGTTTTGACCGAGCCAGATACCGAGAAAGGCAATGGCAGGCCACCAATTGCGTACCAGGGCGGCCAAGCCGCCGCGATGTGCCCAGGCGAGGAAGTTGCTGAAATGACGCATAAGTCCGCCCCAGCCAATTTACTTTATCGTCGGCGCATCACTCTGCCGGAGGTCCCCGGTCTCTGTAGAGTCGCCTTCGGATTCGTCCGGGCTGGCGAAGAAAATGTCATAGATGACGGGCCGTTCGCCGCTGCGAATCATGCTCACCAGCGTTTGACCATTCTTCGTCATCTCCACCCGATAACTTCCCTGCGGAAGCGTCGTCTGGTAGCAAAGTTTTTTGTTCACTTTATTCAGCGTGATGGTCGCGATCACCCGTTCGTCTTTGTCCAGTACGCGCATTTTCGGCGCGACCTCGGCGGCTGAGTCTGCTTGTATGCCGAGCAGGCATCCTTTAACGGATGCAGCCTCAGCCGGCATGGACAACGCAATCAACAGCGTCGCCAGAAGCGGCATCCTGCTCAAGCGCAGGCATCGTCCGCAAAAAAATGGTTGTGTGTTCATGGTCTTTCCTTTCCAGGCGCGTTGAAGATTGAAGATTGCAGAGCGAAGGATTACACGACCGAAGCCTTCACCGCATGTGCTGTTTTTTTGCGCAGCACCGTCTCGTACCGCACCAGCGCGGCGTCAAACTCGGCAAAGTTTTCCGGCTTCATGCCATCTGCTCGCCAGGCGTCCTTCAATGCTTGCAGAATATGCGCCGGGTCGTGCATGCGGGACGGCACGAAGCCAAGTGCTTTCGCTGCCGCTATCGCTCTCTCGGAGAGGGCCGGATCTGCCTTGGGCCAGATACCGCGCAGCTCGCGCAAAAAAATATTGACCGTGACGCCGCCGATGCCTTTACCGAGGCTTCTGAGCCGCTGCTCCAGATCGGCCTCGTCGCGGGCGCTGCCATACAACACGTTCAGGTCGCCCTGATAGTGGTGCAGCAGGCTACGGTTCGCTTCCAGCAACTTGGTTGCCGTCTTGAAGTCGTATCTGACATAGGCGCCGCGATCCAGAATCACGACTAGCTTGTCCCAGCCGGCGTCCACCATGCGGCGCGCAGTGAGCATGCCGTCCTGCTCGAACTTTCGATAGGTTTTCTCGGCAATCCTTTCGGAAATTCTTGCGCCGAACAACAGCGCAGCGATAAACCATTTGTGAATTTCGGCAGCGTCGCCGCCGGATAAATCAATGCCCAGCTGTCTGGCGTAGCTGCCGCCGGTTTGTTTAACCAGCGTTGATGGACGTATCGAATCCTTCGAACGTATCAAACGTGTCGAACGCATTGAATGTGCAGAATCCACGATCAATCCTCAATAATCTGTACTACCTATCCGCCGGATCGCCCTCTTGTCGCGCTCCTTGAGCAGCGCATCCAGCGCGGCCCGATCCAGCGTTTCTTTTTCCAGCAGTGCATGGGCCAGCGTGTCGAGCAACTCGCGCTTGGCCATCAAGGTTTCCTTCACGCGCACATGTGCCTCGTCGAGCAGCTTCCCGATTTCCCGGTCGATGATTTGCGCGGTGCTTTCGCTGTAGCCTCTTTTTTCTTGCAGCGACGGGGGATAGATCAGTGGAGACGCTGTCTGTCCGAACGTGGCAAGACCCAGGCGGTCGCTCATGCCGTACTGGATGATCATGTGTCGCGCCATGTCGTTCGCCAGCTGGAGATCATTTTGCGCGCCGGTGGAAACATCACCGAAGACGATTTCTTCCGCGACACGCCCACCGAGAAACACATCCATGCGATCGAGTAACTCCGCTTTTTTCAACAGATAGCGGTCTTCGGTGGGAAGTTGTTGCGTATACCCGAGGGCAGCGATACCGCGCGGGATGATCGATATTTTTTCCACGCGGTCCGCATGGCGGCGGGATTCGGCGATGAGCGCATGCCCGGCCTCGTGAAACGCGACCGTTTCCTTTTCCATCTTGTTCATCACGCGCGTTTTCTTTTGCAAGCCGGCGACGATGCGGTCAATGGCTTCGTCGAAATCGTTCATGTCCACCCTGTCCTTGCCGCGGCGGCCGGCCAGCAGCGCAGCTTCGTTGACCAGGTTGGCAAGATCCGCGCCGGCAAAGCCGGCGGTACGGGCGGCGATCACGGATAGATCGACATCGTTGGACAAAGTGACTTGCCGAGCATGGAGGGTAAGGATTTTTTCGCGTCCCTTGAGGTCGGGGCGGTCGAGGGCAATATGACGGTCGAAGCGGCCGGGGCGCAGCAAGGCGGGATCGAGGATTTCGGGGCGGTTGGTGGCGGCCAGGATGATTACGCCCTTGTTGGTCTCGAATCCGTCCATTTCGACCAGCAACTGGTTCAGGGTCTGCTCCTGTTCGTTATAGCCGCCGACGACGCCGGCCACGCCGCGTGCCTTGCCGAGCGCGTCCAGTTCGTCGATGAAAATGAGGCATGGCGCCTTTTGTTCTGCCTGCGCGAACAAATCGCGCACCCGCGCCGCGCCGACGCCAACAAACATTTCGACGAATTCCGAACCACTGATTGAAAAGAATGGCACCCCTGCTTCGCCGGCGACGGCCTTGGCAAGCAGCGTCTTGCCGGTGCCGGGCGGACCGACGATCAACACGCCTTTGGGAATCTTGCCGCCCAGCCGGCAGTAGCGCTCAGGTGTTTTCAGGAACTCCACGACTTCTATCAATTCATCCTTGGCCTCGTCGATACCGGCCACGTCGTCGAAGGTGACGCCGGTTGTGCTGGCGACATAGACGCGCGCTTTGCTTTTGCCGATATCGAACAAGCCGCCGGCCGCCATGCCCGCCTTTTTTGCGAGCATGCCCCACAGCCATAAAAACAGGAGTATCGGCAGCATCCACCACAGCAAGGTGGAAAACCAGTGGTTTTTCGTCTGCCCGACGACACGCACACCGGCTGTTTCCATCGCTTCCAGCAGGTCGGGATCGGTGACGCGCACGGTCTTGAACGGGCATCCCTGTTCATCGCTGCATTTCAGTTGTTCCCGTTGTTGTTTCGGCAAGATTTTGTCGAGTCCGTCGGCGTTGATCATTCCGGTGATCGTTTCGTCCGTGAGAGTCGCCTCGCGCACCTTGCCGGCGTACAGCAATTGCTTGAAATCGCTATATGCCAGCGACGACACGCTTTGCATTTCGGCGATGCTCTGGAACAGCAGGAACATTGCCGGTATCAGCAGCCAATACCAGAACGGCGTGCGCGGCGCGGTTGAAAGGTTCTTGTCTTCCTTCACTCGCGCCTCGTCCGCGTTCTATGGTGCTCCGGCTTGTCGCGCATCGAGGGACCGCGCACGAGGATGCCGCGTATGCCGATGTTCGCGTCATGCTGAAAATGTTCCCACCTGACGACGATCGGCTGCTCATTCAACATCGCCCCTCCACCAATGCGCGCGGTCAGCCTGCGCCAG
>DATLIB010000013.1:0-41739 GCA_035539595.1 Noviherbaspirillum sp. | reverse complement strand
TGCATGCGGCGCGCCTGGAAGGCCTCGCAGTTGGAGCACGAGCTGATCTCGCGGTAGGTGTCCTGCGCCGGCAGCCAGACCTCGAGGTCGTAGGTCTTCGCGCTGCCGAAGCCCATGTCGCCGGTGCACAGCAGCAGCACGCGGTAGGGTAGCTCGAGCGCCTGCAGGATGCCTTCGGCATGGCCGACCATCTCCTCGAGCGCCGCGTCGCTGGCCTCGGGCGTGGTGATCTGCACCATCTCGACCTTGTCGAACTGGTGCTGGCGGATCATGCCGCGCGTGTCACGGCCGTAACTGCCGGCTTCGGAACGGAAGCATGGCGTATGCGCGGTCATCTTGATCGGCAGCGCTTCGGCAGCGACGATTTCGTCGCGCACCATGTTGGTCAAAGGTACTTCCGAGGTCGGGATCAGATACAGCGCCTCGCCCTCGCCTTCCTGCCCGCCTTTTTTCGCGGCAAACAAGTCAGCCTCGAATTTCGGCAACTGGCCGGTGCCGCGCAAGGAATCGGCGTTCACCATATACGGCGTATAACATTCGGTATAACCGTGCTCGTTGACATGCGTGTCCAGCATGAATTGCGCCAGGGCGCGATGCAAACGGGCGATGCCGCCCTTCATCACGGCAAAACGGGAACCGGTCAACTTGGTGGCGACGTCAAAATCCAGTCCGAGCGCAGCGCCGACATCGACATGGTCACGCACTTCAAAATCGAACGTACGCGGCGCACCGACCTTGCGCATCTCGACGTTGGCCGTCTCGTCCTGACCGGCAGGCACCGATTCGTGCGGCAGATTGGGGATGGCGAGCATGAACTCGCCCATCTTTGCCTGGATGACGTCGAGCCGATCCGCCGAGGTTTTCAACTCGTCGCCGATACCGGCCACCTCAACCATCACGGCGGAAGTATCTTCGCCCTTGCCCTTGAGCATGCCGATCTGTTTGGACAGCGTATTGCGCTTGCTTTGCAGTTCTTCGGTGCGGGTCTGAATTTGCTTGCGTTCGGCCTCAAGCGCGTTGAAAGCGGCGGCATCGAGTTGGAACTTGCGTGCAGCGAGGCGGGCGGCAACGCTGTCGATGTCTTTGCGGAGAAGTTGAATGTCGATCATGAAAAATGCCGGTTCGATTACGAAGCCGCCATTGTACCAAGCAGGAAGCTGATTCCCACTGCGGGCACGCCGGCTTTGGCTTGATTATTCCCAAGCAGCGGAACATCGCCGGGATGCGCAACGACTCATCGCAAAGAGTCCAGCGGGGGAATCTATCCCATGGCAAGCAAACTTACTTTTTCTCGCCCTTCTTCGCCTCGCGGTCGAGCGACCGCAAGTAAGCCAGTTTTTCCCCGATTTTCCCTTCCAGGCCACGCGGCGTCGGCTGGTACCAGCCTGGCTCCCGCATGCCATCGGGCAAATACGTTTCTCCCGCCGCATACGCATTCGGTTCGTCATGCGCATAGCGATAGAGCTTGCCGTATCCAAGCTCTTTCATCAACTTGGTGGGAGCATTGCGTAGATGCTCCGGCACCGGCCTGGACCGATCTTTTGCGACAAAGGCGCGGGCCGCATTGTAGGCGTTATAGACCGCATTCGACTTTGCTGCGCAAGCCAGGTACACCACGGCTTCGGCCAGTGCCAGCTCGCCTTCGGGCGAACCCAGTCGCTCATACACCTCGGCGGCATCCAGCGATAAGCGCAAGGCGCGCGGATCGGCCAATCCGATGTCTTCGGCTGCCATGCGGACAATGCGCCGTGCAAGATAGCGCGGGTCGGCGCCACCATCGAGCATCCGAACGAACCAGTACAGCGCAGCGTCCGGACTGGAACCGCGCACCGATTTGTGCAACGCTGAAATCTGGTCATAGAATGCATCACCGCTCTTGTCGAAGCGACGCAGATTTTCGGCAAGCGCGGTCGCAAGCAACGCCTCATCCACCTCTTGCTGGACATTGGCTGCGGCCGCACGCGCGACAATTTCAAGATTGTTCAGCAGCTTGCGTCCATCGCCATCAGCACTGGCGATCAGACTCGATTTCGCATCTGCGGTGAAATTCAATCCATTGAGTTCGCGACTGCAGGCACGGTCGATCAACGTGCCCAAATCATCATCAGCCAGCGATTTCAGTACGTATACCGCAGCGCGCGACAGCAATGCACCGTTGACTTCGAATGACGGGTTTTCCGTAGTCGCGCCGATGAAGGTGAACAACCCGTTTTCGACATGCGGCAGAAAGGCGTCCTGCTGACTCTTGTTGAAGCGATGGACTTCGTCGACGAACAAGATAGTGCGGCGGCCGGAATTGGCCTGCACCACCTGCGCGCGCTCGACTGCCTCACGGATATCCTTGACGCCGGACAGCACAGCGGACAAGGCAATGAATTCGGCATTAAAACCGTCCGCCATCAGTCGGGCCAAGGTGGTCTTGCCAACGCCTGGCGGCCCCCAAAGAATCATCGAGTGCGGCACGCCCGATGTGAAAGCAACGCGCAACGGCTTGCCAAGGCCAAGCAAGTGCTGCTGTCCGATTACGTCGTCCAGCGATTGGGGCCGAAGCCGTTCTGCGAGGGGAATCGATGCCATGGCATTGGGCGGATCCAGCCCGCCTTTCTTGTCGTTGCAGCGGGTCCAATCTATCCGATCCGCTACCCGCGTTATTGTTGGAATACGTCGGCGCCCTTGGGTACCGTAAACTTGAACTGACCGGTAGCCAGCGCAGGATTTTTTTCAAACTTGCTGAATGTCAGCAGTGACACCTGCCCGAAGGAATCGCGCAATTCCATCGCCTGCGGCATGCCATCCTTCAGGCCGATGCCAATACGTTCGAAGCTGGTATCTTTGGTCTTCGGCGTTGCTTCCAGCCACTCCAGACCATCCTTGACGCCTGCTTCTTTCAGCGTGAAATTCTTTTCCAGGTCGTTGCTGCCAAACAGAATTGCCGCCGGCGAGGAGCCGAGCGCATCGCCCAGCGACCGTACCGTCACCTGGTTCAGATCCTTGTCATAGATATAGAGCTTCTCTCCATCTGCTTGCAGAAGCTGCTCATACGGCGCTCGATAAGTCCAAATGAATTTTCCTGGGCGCGCAAACGCGAAAGTGCCGCTTGCGGTGTTGGATACACGGGCAGTGCCATCCATTGCCTTGGTCTGGCGTTGCGTAAACTCCCCTTTTGCCGCCTTGGTACTGCTGACAAAAGACCTGAATTGATCAAGCGCAGCTGCACCTGCAAATGCCGGCGCGACGAGTACGGATGCGATCAATAGACGCATCACAGGGAGGGCTGCGGGGTAGAAAAGGAATGGAGAGCGCTTTGGTTTCAAGTTATTTTTCCTATTCGGTGGCATTGCTTGCCGGCACCATGATTTCACGGTTGCCATTGGATTGCATGGCGGATACCAAGCCGCTTTGTTCCATCTGTTCCAGCAGGCGAGCGGCGCGATTGTAGCCGATGCGCAAATGGCGCTGCACGAGGGAAATCGAAGCACGGCGGTTTTTCAGTACAACAGCTACCGCCTGATCGTACAAGGCGTCGGCCTCGCCACTGCCAGCTCCGGCGCCTTCGCTGCCGAAAGCCGCATCGCCCCCCTCCTCGGCCACGCCACCTTCTAGGATTCCCTCTATGTAATTCGGTTCCCCTTGCGCCTTCAGGTGTTCGACCACGCGGTGCACTTCATCGTCGGATACGAACGCGCCATGCACGCGAACCGGCAAGCCGGTCCCCGGCGGCATGTACAACATGTCACCCATGCCAAGCAGCGTCTCCGCGCCCATCTGGTCGAGAATCGTGCGCGAGTCGATTTTGCTGCTGACCTGGAAAGCGATACGGGTCGGAATATTCGCCTTGATCAACCCTGTGATCACGTCAACCGAAGGTCGCTGGGTTGCAAGGATCAGGTGAATACCAGCGGCACGTGCCTTCTGCGCGATACGCGCGATCAGTTCTTCCACCTTTTTACCGACTACCATCATCAAGTCGGCCAACTCATCGATGATAATGACGATGGTAGGCAGTTTTTCCAGCGGTTCGGGCGCATCCGGTGTCAGACTGAAAGGATTGGGAATCTTCTCTTCCTTCTTCTCCGCCTCTGCAATTTTGCTGTTGTAGCCGGCTAGGTTGCGCACACCCAGCTTGGACATCAATTTGTAACGGCGTTCCATCTCGGCCACCGCCCAGTTCAAGGCATGACCGGCCTGACGCATGTCAGTCACAACAGGTGCGAGCAGATGAGGAATGCCTTCGTATACCGACATCTCCAACATCTTCGGGTCGATCAAGATCATGCGCACATTGTTCGGATCGGATTTGTACAGCAGCGACAGGATGGTTGCGTTAATACCCACCGATTTACCCGAGCCCGTTGTACCCGCAACCAGCAGGTGCGGCATCTTCGCCAGATCGGCGACAACAGGATGGCCGGCGATGTCCTTGCCCAGCGCCACCGTGAGGCTGGAGGAACTGTCGTTATAAATCTTCGAGCCGAGTATCTCGGTCAGGCGCACGATCTGCCGCTTCGGATTTGGCAGTTCGAGGCCCATGTAATTTTTGCCGGGGATGGTTTCCACCACGCGAATCGACGTCAGCGACAGGGAGCGCGCCAAATCGCGCGCCAGATTGACGATCTGGCTGCCTTTCACGCCGGTCGCCGGTTCGATTTCGTAACGCGTAATGACCGGCCCCGGATAAGCTGCAACAACTTTCGCCTCGACCCCGAAGTCGGAAAGCTTTTTCTCAATCAGCCGACTGGTGAATTCCAGCGTCTCGACACTCACTGTTTCCTGTGCCGCCGGCGGTTCGTCCAGCAGTGACAATGGCGGCAGGTTGGTATCCGGCAGATCGGCAAACAAAGACACTTGTTTTTCTTTTTCGACGCGCTCGGACTTCGGCACCGCAACCACCTGCGGCTCGATACGGATGGGCGGCGCCTCAACGATTTTGGCACGCTCTTGCACGACAACTTCCTCGCGTTTGACTGCGGCAACCTGTCCGAGCTTGCGATCCTCACGCGCAGCATACAGATTCCGAATGCCTTTGAAGCCCTGCTCAATTGCGGCGCCGATGCGCTCAGCCACCGCCAGCCACGAAACATGGAAGAACAAACTGAAGCCGACCCCGAACAGCAACAGCAGGAACAGCGTCGCCCCGGTAAAACCGAAAGCACTCTGTGCCGCACCACCGATTAGCTCCCCCAGCACGCCTCCCGGCGCCCGCGGCAATTGCACCGCGATGGAATACATACGCAGATATTCGAGAGCAACGCTGCCAGTCAGCATCAGTACGAACCCAATGGCGCGTATCCACACCTCATGATGATGTTCCGGCTCAGGCTCTTTCTGCAGCAAAAACCGTTGCGACAGGCGGCGATAGCCTGCCCACACGGAGCGCAACAGGCACACGCAGCACCACCATGCAGAAAAGCCGAAGATGAATAACATCAGATCGGCAATCCAGGCGCCGATACGCCCGCCCCAGTTATGCAATTGCGGCACCACGTTAGCCTGAGACCAGCCGGGATCGACCTTGGAATATGTCAGGAAAATAAGAACCAGATACGTGGTAATGACGGCTAGCACGAACCAGCGCGCTTCGGACAACAGGCGTACCAGCCGACCCGGTAGCGGCGGGCCATTCTGCTGGGTGGTATTTCGGGTATAGGCTTGGGTTGTTCGGGTCATAAGTTCTGTAAGGCGCAATGAAGTGCCGGTTCGCGCAGATAAGAAGCAGTGATGGTGCCGTGCACCCCGTCGATTGGGTCGGCACCCAGCTTTGCGGGGCAGGTTCGTCTATAATCTTAACCAGTTTTTCGGGCGCAATACTGAATAAATCGGAATGCAGTTGAAAATTCGTCTGCTGGCACCATGTGCAATCCACCGCACGTCAACATTTACCGGCTTGTGCGCTCGCCAACCGAATCCTCTACCTCCACACTGCCATGGCTAACACCAAACACGCCCACGTACTGATTATCGGTTCCGGCCCGGCCGGCTATAGTGCCGCCGTCTATGCCGCGCGCGCCAACCTGAAACCCGTGCTCGTTACCGGCGTCGAGCAGGGCGGCCAGTTGATGACCACCACTGACGTCGAAAACTGGCCTGGCGATCCGATGGGGGTACAAGGGCCTGAATTGATGCAGCGCCTGCTGCAGCATGCGGAACGTTTCAACACCGAGATCATTTTTGACCACATCCACACCGTCAAACTGACGGAGAAGCCGATGCGCCTGACCGGCGACGCAGGCGAGTACACCTGCGATGCACTGATCATTGCCACCGGTGCCTCTGCACAGTATCTCGGCCTGCCGTCGGAAGAGACTTTCATGGGTAAAGGCGTATCGGCCTGCGCAACCTGCGACGGCTTTTTCTACAAGGGCCAGGAAGTGGCCGTGATCGGCGGTGGCAACACTGCGGTAGAAGAAGCGCTGTACCTATCGAACATCGCAACCAAGGTGACGTTGATCCACCGCCGCAACAAGTTCCGCGCCGAACCGATCCTGGTCGACCGCCTGATGGCAAAGGTCGCCGAGGGAAAGATCGAAATCAAGTGGGAACACACGCTGGATGAAGTTACCGGTGATGAGAGCGGCGTCACCGGCATCAACATCAAATCCACCAAGGATGGCAGCCTCGCCAAGGTGCCGGTACATGGCGTATTCATCGCCATTGGCCACAAGCCGAACACCAGCATCTTCGAAGGTCAACTTGACATGCATAACGGCTATATCAAGACCAAAACCGGATTAGAAGGTATGGCAACCGCAACGAGCGTTCCTGGCGTGTTTGCCGCCGGTGACGTGCAAGATCATGTGTATCGCCAAGCGATCACCAGCGCCGGCACGGGTTGCATGGCTGCACTGGATGCACAGCGTTATCTAGAAAGTCTGGAAGATTAATATAGCGACAGGAAGCACCCCGTCAGCATCTGCCTCATAGATTGGCCGGTGCGGGCGGCATCAGGACCTCTCATCATGTCTGGCTCCATCAAGGATTTCGTTGCGCTGAAAAGCCTGCGCGCGGCAATCAAAGCGCAGGAAGAGGCACGCAAGGCAGCCGAAGCGGAACGCATGCGCCTGGAACAGGAAAACCGGCAGGATGCGGAATTGTTTCGCCGCACCGTTGGCAAGCTCGATTTGCTGCCGCCCTCCAACAAGGCGCCCATCACGTTGCCACGCCCTCTTCCCATTCCTCGTCAGCGCCTGGCCGATGAGCAGGCCGCGCTCATGGAGTCGCTCTCGGATGAATTCAACGTCGATACGCTGCTCGATACAGACGAGGCATTGAGTTACGCACGCCCCGGAATTGGGCCTGACACACTGCGCAGACTACGGCGCGGCCATTGGGTGATCCAAGGTCAACTCGACCTGCACGGCATGCGTCGCGACGAAGCGCGTGAGGCACTTGCCGAGTTTCTGCGCAATGCGGTCAAGCGCAGCATGCGCTGTGTCCGGGTCATTCACGGCAAAGGCCTCGGTTCGGTCAACAAAGAACCCGTGCTGAAGAACAAAGTACGCAGCTGGCTGGTGCAAAAAGACGAAGTGCTGGCCTTTTGCCAAGCCAGAGCCGCTGATGGAGGCGCCGGCGCGCTGGTTGTTTTGCTGAAGGCGTAGATCGCGTACTTTCCCTCCTATGAGGGTGAAGCTGCCGTTGCGACATCCACACGCCTTCGCGATTTTTCGCTTGCCGGGTACGTCGGAGAAAACAGGCCGTTGATTTTTGGCTCGCAAAGACAGTTCTTGCGTTCCTACCTTGCCCAAGTATCATGCAGGACAAATAACTTCTCTTGTCCGTCAGCATGACCCTGATCAAATTCATCGAAATCATGGCAATTCTTGTCGGTGCCTTCTCCGGATTTATCGAGGCGCGCAGCAAGAAGATGGATTTGGTCGGCGTGTTTACGGTTGCATTCATCACCGCTTTCGGCGGTGGCACCCTGCGCGATATCCTGCTTGATAAACGCCCACTGTTTTGGGTCACGCATCAGGAATACGCGATCCTGATTTTTGTGCTGGCCTTGATCGCTGCGCCGGCGATCCGTACGCTGCGCAAAATTGTCTCGGAGCGCCTGATCGTCATTGCCGACGCATTGGGACTGGGCCTGTTTTCCGTTGCTGGCGTAGCCGAAGCACTGGCCGCCGGCATGCCTTTGTTCATTGCATCCATGATGGGAGTAATAACGGGTATTTTTGGCGGCATACTGCGCGATATCGTGTGCAACGAGATCCCCATGGTACTGCGCGATGGCAGACCCTATGCCATCTGCGCATTTGTCGGATGCTGGATGTATCTGGTGATGCAGAAATCCGGCGTATCGCCAGAATTTGCATTGTGGTCGAGCGCCCTGCTCATTTCAGTACTGCGACTAGCGACCTGGGCTAAAGACGTCAGAATCAGATAACCCACCGATGGGCGAATTCCTCGCCACATCGACGAGGCCAACATGGCTAAACCGCGTCCGCGCCTGTCTCACCGGTACGAATGCGGATCACTTGCTCCACCTCGCGCACAAAAATCTTGCCGTCGCCGATCTTGCCGGTACGCGCCGCCTTAATGATCGCATCAACCGCCTGCTCGACCACCTTGTCGTCGATGAATGCCTCGATTTTCACCTTAGGCAGGAAATCAACAACATACTCGGCACCACGATATAACTCTGTATGCCCCTTCTGGCGGCCGAAGCCCTTTACCTCCGTTACCGTCAGGCCGGTAACGCCGATGTCTCCCAGCGCCTCACGTACTTCGTCCAACTTGAAAGGTTTGATGATTGCAGTAACCAGCTTCATAACAGCTCCTTGGTTTGAAGGTCATTCACGGAATTTTGAAGTAATCGGATAACGCCAATCGCGCCCGAACGCACGGTGGGTGACACGAATACCGATGGGCGCCTGACGGCGTTTGTATTCGTTAATTTTAATCAAACGTGTGACACGCTCAACGTCCTCGCGACGATAGCCCGCCTCGATAATTTCCGCCACGCTACGGTTTTCTTCCATATACATCTGCATGATCGCGTCCAGCACTTCATACGGCGGAAGCGAATCCTGGTCCGTCTGATCAGGTCGAAGTTCAGCCGACGGCGCGCGCGTCAGGATACGCTCGGGTATCACCTCCGAAACCGAATTACGGTAAGCGCACAAGCGATACACCAAGGTCTTGGCAATATCCTTGATCACGGCAAAGCCGCCAGCCATATCGCCGTACAGCGTGCAATAACCGACCGCCATTTCACTCTTGTTGCCAGTAGTGAGAACGATGGAGCCATGCTTGTTCGATAACGCCATCAGAATGGTGCCGCGAATGCGCGCCTGGATGTTTTCTTCTGTCGCATCCTCCGCCAAACCCTTGAATTCTTGCGCCAACGTCTGGCGGAATGCAGCAAAGCAATCGCTGATCGGAATTTCGTCGTAACGGACGCCAATCCGTTGCGCCATGTCGCGCGAATCCAACCACGAAATATCGGCGGTATAAGGTGAGGGCATCATCACCGCGCGCACTTTCTCGGCACCAAGCGCATCCACGGCTACCGCCAGCGTCAGCGCGGAATCAACGCCCCCCGACAAGCCAATCAACACGCCGGGAAAACCGTTCTTGCCGATATAGTCGCGCACTCCCTGCACCAACACCTTGTACACCTGCTCTTCAATCGACAGTTCCTGCGCGATGCGGCCGGACTTGGGCTGCCCACCGTCGAATTCCACAAGTTGCAAGTCTTCTTCGCAGTGCTTCAATTGCACACAGACGACACCCAAGCCATCCATCGCAAACGAATTGCCGTCAAAAATCAGCTCATCCTGCCCTCCAACCAGATTGGCATAAACAAGCGGCAAGCCCAGAGAGGAAACGTTGGTGCGCATGACGTCGTAGCGCAAATGCTGCTTATTCATGTGATACGGCGATCCGTTCGGCACCAACAACACTTGTGCGCCTCCCGCCTTGGCATGTGCCGGAGCATGTTTGGACCAGGTATCCTCACAAATATTGATACCGAAACGCACACCCTTCACCTCGAATACGAATGATTGATCGGACGAAGAAAAATAGCGTTTCTCGTCGAATACGGCATCGTTGGGCAAGTCGTGCTTATGGTAAGTGCCGCGGACTTCTCCATTAACAATGACGGAGGCGGCGTTGAAACGCTTGCCGTGCTGCATCACTGGGTGGCCAACAACGACATGCACATCCCGCAAATCGGCAAGCTCTTTGGTAAGCACGGCAAACTGCTCTTCAGTTTTTGCGTAGAATGAGCCACGCAACAACAGGTCTTCGGGTGGATAGCCGACCAGCGACATTTCCGGCGTTAGCACAATATCTGCACCTTGGGCGGCGGCACGACGTGCGAATTCGGCAATCTTCGCACGGTTACCGGCGATATCGCCAACGGTGCTGTTGATCTGGGCAATGGCTACTTTGACTGTCATGATGGCAATACCGACAACGGATCAGCACTAAATTATCTATAGTGAATTATCGCACGCGAATCATCTCTTCTCTGGCAGACATAGGCGCCCCGGCATGGAATGAACTCGTCGGCCTGCAAGCTGATCGCAATCCGTTTTTATCTTTCGCCTTTCTTGATGCCCTGCACGAAACCGGCTGTGCATCTGCCGATAGTGGATGGCAGCCACAATATTTGACCATATGGTGTAACGACCGGTTGGATGCAGCCCTGCCGCTATACGTTAAATATCATTCCTATGGCGAGTATGTATTCGATTGGGCATGGGCCGATGCCTACCACCGCAACGGTCTTGCGTACTATCCCAAACTGCTTTCTGCCATTCCGTTCACACCTGTGACGGGCGGCCGTTTGTTGGCACGCAATGCCGAGGCGGAAAAGATACTGGTTGATACCTTGCTCTCTCTGCAACAGGACAACGGACTGTCGTCAACCCATATTCTGTTCCCGCCGGAAGCACAAGCACAAACGTTGAAGAATGCCGGCTTCATGCTGCGTTCCGGCGTGCAGTTCCACTGGCTTAACCAAGGTTATCGCGACTTTGAGGATTTCTTGTCCACGCTCGACCGCAAGAAAAGAAAGAACATCCGCGCTGAGCGACGCAAGGTGCAGGATGCCCATATTCGCTTCAGACAAGTACCGGGAAAACAAGCAACGGAAGCGGACTGGCGCTTCTTCATGGGCTGTTACGACAGGACCTATGCAACGCATTATTCAACTCCTTATCTAAACCTCGATTTTTTCCTGCGCATCGCTTCGTCGATGCCGGAAAATCTCCTGCTGATCATTGCCGAACGCGATGAAAAACCGATCGCATGCTCGCTCGTGGTTCACGATGAACGCACCATGTATGGCCGGTATTGGGGTGCAATGGAAGAGGTTCCTTGCCTGCATTTTGAAACTGCGTATTACCAGCCACTCGATTTTTGTATTGAAAGCAAGCTTGCATGCTTCGAAGGCGGCGCTCAGGGAGAACACAAAATGGCACGCGGCTTCCTGCCGCAGAAAACCTGGTCGGCACACTGGCTGGCCCATTCGGCATTTGCCGATGCCATCGAACGCTTCCTGCAGCAGGAAGCCGGCGGCATCGACAGCTATATCGATGAACTGCGCGACCATAGCCCCTTCCGAAAAAGCATGTAATCAAAAGTAAAAATTACAATGTGAAACGTGGTTTTTATCCTCTCCAAAGACGAATCCTCTCCTGCATCTTTTCTTGCCAAACTTAACACTTCGCGGCATGCTCTCGGCATCATGCCATTTACGCCCGCTCCTTCCTTGGTGCAGAATTCGCCCGCGATCAGCCGTATCGGTCGCTTTTACCTTACGCGTGAACTTGGGCGCGGCACAGTCGGATGCGTCTACCTAGGGCATGACCCTGTCATTGCACGCGATGTTGCAATCAAGACGTTCAATCCTCGTTTGTCACCGTCGGAAAAAGCGAAATACGAACCACAATTCATCAACGAAGCACGCGCTGCCGGCCGTTTGTCGCATCCGCACATCATCACGATTTACGATGCCTCCAGCGAAGGAGGAACGACCTATATCGCGATGGAATATCTTCAGGGGCGCGAGCTCGACAAGGTGCTCGACGGTGGCTATCGTTTCATGCCCGATGAAGTCGGATCGATCGCATGGAAAATCGCCGATGCTCTTGATTACGCCCACCGGCATGACGTGGTCCACCGTGACATTAAGCCTGCCAACATTTTCATGCTGAAAGGGGACATACCAAAACTGGTCGATTTCGGCATTGCGCGAGCACCAAACCGGGTAGCGGATAGACAAGCGAACGTTGACGAGTCCTATACGATGTTCCATGGCAGCAATCTGCTAGGCACCCCGAACTACATGTCTCCCGAACAAGCCAGTGGTAAGCCGGTAGATGCGCGAACGGACATCTATTCGCTCGGCGCTGTGATGTACGAAATGCTGGCCGGCCGCAAACCCTTCCAGTCCGATAGCGTGGACGATCTACTGCAACAGATTGCCTTTAAAGCACCGCCGGCTCCGGCTGATATTGACACCCGTATCCCAAAGGCGCTTTCTCGCATCGTGATGAAGGCGATGAGCAAGCGTCCGGAAAAACGCTATCAGACCGCGGAACAAATGGCCATTGATATCAAACATTATTTATTACAGGAAAGACGTGCACGTCGTCGCGTGAAGCGGGCGGCATCCGCCTCGGAGCAAAATCAGCCTGCTGAAACAACGAATCGCAACAAACTGAGCTGGGCTTACCTTTTGCTATTCGCGGCGGCAGTAGTGACGGCCTTGGCTTTCTGGGGTTATAGGTAACCATCTCCTGTCAGATTATGATGGCGCTTTAAATCGCTCTGCCTATCGCATGAAGCCCTTCGACATTCTGTTGAAAATAGGTGCAGGTGCTCTCGTCTTGATAGGACTCGCCCTGAATCAGTTCGGCACGCGCATCACTGGCATCTTCATACCCGCAAAGTAAAAAAGCGCGCCATACGGCGCGCTTTCGCAGATTAAGACTCGGCGACTTATTTGCTGTGCAACTTATTGTATGCCTCGACACCAGCCAGAATTTCCTTTCTCGCGTCATCCGGGCCACCCCAGCCTTCAATTTTCACCCATTTCCCTTTTTCGAGATCTTTATAATGTTCGAAGAAGTGCTGGATTTGCTGCAAGCGCAGCTCATTCATATCTTCCGGCTTTTGCCAGTGAGTATAGATCGGCAATACCTTATCCACCGGCACTGCCAGCAGCTTGGCATCACCGCCGGCTTCATCCGTCATCTTCAGCACGCCAACCGGACGGCAACGCACCACCACGCCGGGGAACAGGGGGAACGGCGTCACCACAAGCACATCGACCGGGTCACCATCGTCGGAAATAGTCTGCGGGATGTAACCGTAGTTGCACGGGTAATGCATTGCGGTACCCATGAAGCGGTCCACGAAAATCGCGCCGGTCTCCTTGTCGACCTCGTACTTGATCGGGTCGGCGTTCATCGGGATTTCGATAATGACGTTGAAGTCGTCCGGAATATTGCGTCCGGAAGGGACGTTATTCAAACTCATGCTGGTCTCTCAATAGGTAGGAAAATAGGTAGGAAAATTCTGGAGTCGGCAAATTATAGCGGCTTTCAAAGCGAGTTTATGCGTCGCAGCACCGGCAATCGCCACCGTTCTTTTCTTGCGGCGCAGGCAGACGTACATCGAAACGAGAACAAAAGCTGCACTCCCGGCCAAAATTCATACAGCGGTGAAATGTGGCCGGTGCGGCGCCCAATACCAATCCCGACCTAAAACGAGACAGATGGAATCGATGGATTTTTTCGACTGGCAAGGCACGAGGAGGCGCCATAGCCGCCGCTATGGCAACAACGAGCAACGCCGCCAGACGGAAAAAGACGCGATTTCATGTCACGTTTTAGGCCGGGATTGGTATTAAAGCATGGTCGCCATTGCACATTGCCGATAATGAGCAGCGGCCTGCTCTGACTGATTCAGGGCTTCATGCAATTGCGCCAGCTTCAGGTGCGCATCACGCACAATCTCAGGTCCAGCGGCATCGGAAAGCGCATGCTCCAGGTGTCGTTGTGCCTTACCCCACAAATGTTGACGCAGGCACAAGGTGCCAAGTGTAAGTTCCAGCGCAGTATCGCCCGGTCGCGAGCGAGCCCATTCTTCGCAACGCTCAATTTGGGCCAATAATGCGGGTGATCCTTCGGCAGCGGCGGAGTTGCCGTAAGCCCGTATCAGACGCTCATCCCACTCCACCGCCAGCGCCTTTTCCACAACATTGCGCGCTTCATCGTGCAGCCCTCTCGCATTAAAGGCTGCCGCCGCGCGAATAGCCACAAAGGGCTGCACCCTGTCTTGCGCAGGAATGGTATTCCATGCACGCCGGATCGATTCCGCATCATGCACCTGCGTGGACAGCATATCCTCGTAAGCCAGTTCACGCAGACGGCGCGAGAGCGTCGGATGAAGTGCATTGCGCTTGTCCAGCATGCGCACCAGTCGCAATACTTCCGGCCAGTTCTTTACACGCTGATGCGCCTTGAGTGCAAGGCGCAAAGCATGGATGTGGCGTGTGCCGCTGGCATTTAATTCGTTTGCCGCCGTTAGGGCATTTTCCGGTTGATGGCCGTCGACCAGTAGCTCAATTGCCGTCATGAGGCGCGCGACCTTGAGTGTCGGGTCTGTCTGTACGCTGGCCAGCCACGTGTCCCGGCGCTCGGGTTGTCCCATGCGATGGGCAGCGCGTGCTGCGATTAGTGCCGACAATCCCGCATTGTCGCTGCATTCTGCAGCGCGTTTTGCGGCTTTTTCCGCATGGCCGAAACGGCCTTCGAACAGCGCCTTGAGCGCGTCGCGCAATGCGCGGGCACCTTCACGCTCCAATTTTTCCCGGCGATAGGCAGCAACGCGCCGTGGCATCTGCTGTGTGCTGCGGATAGCATTAAGGATGGAAAACAGGACGATGAACAAAAGCGCTGCCAGCGCAATGAACAGGTTAAGCGACAGGTCGAGACGGTAGGGCGGATAAAAAAACACGACGTTGCCGGCGTTAAAACGGGCGCCAAGTGCGAGCCCGATGGCAGCGGCGAAAAGAATAACGATCGATAAAAATATGCGCATGCTGCCGGCCTTAAGGCTTTGCCTTGTAGTTACGAACCGCATTCAGGCTTTCGGCCAACGTCGGCATCTCGATCGACAGGTCACTAGCCTGGACCTGGCGCAACAACGTCTGCGTGGTTTGCGTCTGTTTGGCGCGCGTGTCGAAGTATTTGGCGATGGTGTCCTGCGCCGCAATCAGGTCGCTGCGAAAGACCGATTCGTTGCGTGTCAGCAGAGCCAGACGCGCATTCAATAAACGCAGCTTCAGATTCTCACGTGCGAAATACTCCTGCGTAGGCGACAGTAGCAAGGCCTCCGGCTCCTCGACATTGCGCACGCGGACCAGTTGTCGCATTTCATCCCAAAATTCGCCTGCCCAACTATGCCAAACATCTTCCAGGCCCGCGACCCACTCCATGCCTGGCGACGGTTTGGCGCTGCTGTCTTTTACTGCGCGCCGCGATGATTTCGGCGGAGTCGCAGCGACGGCCGGCTTTTCGTCGGACAAGAGTGGCATGCGGTCAACCTGACCGATGATGCTGTCAAGACGCAGGGTAATGCTGACCAAATCCACCGTCGGCAACGACTTGAGCCGTTCGAGGTCATTGGCGATGGCGCGTCGAATGAGGGTGAATTGCGGCTTGTCGGAAGCCGACAAGCGATTGTCCGCATTTTGCAGCGCAATCACCGCTCCCTGCACATTGCCTGCAAGCTGCAGTTGCTGACCGGCGGTGGACAGCACCTGCTCGATTTCAGCCAGCGCCCAATCGTCGCGATTTCGGGAGAGCTCCTGATAAAGATGCTCAAGTGCGACTTGCTGGCTTTGTGCCTCGACTTGTTTGCTTTCAAGGACAGTGACCTTGGCTTGCAATTCTCGCATGCCGTCCTGTACCGACTTCACTATCAGTTTAGTTTCGTTTGCGGCCGACTCCCCGCTTCTTAGACGCTGGGCAAGTTCTTCGCGCAGGCCGATGATTTCGCGCTGACCAGTCCACCACTGTACAGCCAGCAAGATTGCGACCAGCGCAATCGCCGCATAGATAAAGCCGTATGTACGCCGTGTACCGGCGCCGAACTCGGCAGGCCGGTTTGCGACGCTGGTTTCAGGGGATGAGCTTGGGCCGGGAGAGGAAGGAAATTCATTCATGGTCGAAATTGTAACGCGGCAACCAGTTGTTCGTCGCCTGATCCGGTAAGGACAACATTGACAAAACCGAGGGCTTGCGCACTTTCAAAGATGCGAACGTGCGAAACAATGATTTTCTGTTGTTGCATTTTTACGACGCCATCATGGGGCAATACTTGTTCCACCATCTGGACCAGAATGCGCAGCGCTTCAGAGCTCGTAATGAGCCACTCGCCGCCGTACGTCAGCAAATGTTGCAATTGTTCCCGCTGCACCTGATCAAGCACCGGCGCTGCGCGTCGGTATGCGGCGACGGCTTCAACCTCAACACCCTTTTCGCGCAATGCACCAGCGAGCAATTCGCGTCCTGTTTCACCCCGCACGAGTAGTACCTTTTTGCCGTACAACGCCTCAACATCAAGAACCTCAAGCAGGGTCTCCGAGTCGGTGCGCTGGCGGTTGGTCGGAGCGATAATTTCCGCATTGGCGGAAGTCAATCCATATCGAGCAAGCGCCGCGCGACTGCCTTCCCCCACGATTGCGATTACCACTTGCCTGGGCCAATCCTTCCGTATCGCAAACGCAGCGTCGATTGCATTTGGACTCACGAAAGCGACCATTGCATAACGCTTGAGATCATTGAGCACCTGTTGCAGGAGTGACTGATCTGACAGTGGATGAATTTCCAACAAGGGAAATATGATTGCCTTACGTCCCACGCTTTCGACTCGCTGCGCAAGCGGCATGGCCTGCGCCAGCGGACGGGTAATCACGACAGGAAGGGCATTGTATTCGGTCATATCGATTTTATGCGACCGGCACCACTAGGTAGTTCTGCCAGAGGCACAAGATGCCTTCTGCCAATAAAGGTCAATGAACAGAACATAGCTCCACCCGAATCAACCGGCATCCGGCGCCTTGCATACGGCCAGAATGTCTTGCGCGCCTTGATCCTGCAGTATCTGCGCGATTTGCCGGCCAAGCGCTTCCGGCGCGTCGGCCGCTCCCGTGGCTTCTGCAGTGGCGATACGCTTGCCATCGGGCGTTGCCACCATCGCGCGCAAACGCAGTATCCCCCCGTCCACGTTGGCAAAAGCGGCCAAGGGGATCTGACAGGAGCCGCCGAAAACCCGGGACACCGTGCGTTCGGCGCTTACTGCTTGAGCAGTCTGTTCATGGTTAAGCGGAGCCAGCAGAGCAAGCAGGTCGTCGCGGCCGGCGAGAATTTCAATCGCCATCGCACCCTGCCCTGGTGCCGGCAAGCTCTGTTCAGGCTCGATCAGGGCGCGTATCCGGTGTGGCATGCCAAGGCGCTTCAAGCCTGCTGCTGCCAGAATGATCGCGGCATACTCGCCACTGTCCAGTTTGCCCAGACGAGTGTCGAGATTGCCCCGCAGAGGACGAATCACCAGTTTCGGGAAACGCGCTGCAATCAGTGCTTGGCGGCGCAAGCTACTGGTACCGACCACGGCACCATCAGGCAATTCGTCGAGCGAAGCATAATCGTTCGAGACGAAGGCATCACGCGGGTCTTCTCGCTCCAGAACAGTAGCCAGCGCGAAACCTTCTGGCAACTCCATCGGCACGTCCTTGAGCGAGTGCACGGCCAGATCAGCACGGCGCTCCTCCATGGCCACCTCAAGTTCCTTGACAAACAGTCCTTTACCGCCAACCTTGGACAAGGTTCGGTCGAGAATGCGGTCGCCTTGCGTAGTCATACCGAGAATTTCAATGCTGCACTGCGGATATAATGCTGACAACTTTGTGCGGACATGCTCTGCCTGCCACATCGCCAAACGACTTTCGCGCGACGCGATCACTAATTTTGAAGGAGGGGAAACTTTCACGGCGGGCTCTTTGAACTTTACTGACGTTGATTGCAGCACGGCGCGGATTTTATCATGCGCGCTCAGACAGACCGTGGCCCATGGCCGCACCAATCCAGCAGATTGCATCCTCTCAACATGGTTAAACAATTGAACACGCCACCGCAGGCCAACAGAGCAACGGCAGATAAAGACGCTCCGTTAAAAGAAGACATCCGCCTCCTGGGCCGCCTGCTCGGCAATGTGCTACGCGAACAGGAAGGGGAAGCCGTTTTTCATGTCGTCGAAACCATTCGTCAGACCGCCGTGCGCTTTCGCCGTGAATCGGACACCCAATCTGGTGTCGAACTCAACAAGCTCCTGAAAAAACTCACCCGAGATCAAACCATTTCGGTAGTGCGCGCGTTTTCCTATTTCTCTCACTTGGCCAATATTGCCGAGGACCAGCACCACAACCGCCGTCGCCGTGCACATTTGCTTGCCGGTTCGGCGCCACAGCAAGGAAGCATCTCTTGTGCATTATCCAGGCTCGACAACGCCGGAGTCTCCGGCTCAGTAGTACGCGGCTTTTTCAAGGATGCGCTGATTTCACCTGTATTGACCGCACATCCGACCGAAGTGCAGCGCAAGAGCATTCTGGATGCCGAACGTGAGATCGCCCGTCTGCTGGCCGAGCGCGATCATCCGCTCACGCCGAAGGAAATGGCGCGCAACGCGCAACTGCTGCATGCCTGCATCGCCACACTCTGGCAAACACGCATGCTGCGTTACTCGAAACTTACGGTCGCCGACGAAATCGACAACGCCCTGTCCTATTACCGCATTACCTTCCTGCGTGAATTGCCTGGACTGTACGACGATATCGACAGCGAGATCGCGGCGCAGTTTCCACGTCGTCAGCCGGCGGCGGACAAGGAACTGCCTCCTTTCGTGCAAATGGGCAGCTGGATCGGGGGCGACCGTGACGGAAATCCCAACGTCAATGCCGCAACCATGCAACATGCACTGGTACGCCAATCGACTGCGATCTTCGATTTTTATATGGATGAAATCCATGCCTTGGGCGCGGAGCTATCCATCTCTACCCTGCTGGTAGGCGTCAGCCCGCAGCTTCAAGCACTGGCAGACGCCTCCCCCGACCAATCAGAACATCGCGCCGATGAGCCATACCGCCGTGCACTGATCGGTCTGTATGCGCGACTAGCGGCAACAGCGCGCACCTTGGGCGCCGCACACGTGCCACGGCAGGAAGTCGGATCGGCCGCCTCCTATGCGACGGCCGCGGAATTCACTGGCGATCTGCAAATTATTGTCGATTCGCTCAAAGACCATCACGGTATCGCCTTGATCAAGCCGCGCCTGGCGACACTCAAGCGCGCCTCGGAAATCTTCGGCTTCCACATGGCCACGCTCGACATGCGCCAGAGTTCCGACGTGCATGAACGCACGCTCACCGAACTGTTCTCCCGCGCCAAGGTGGTGGAAGACTATGCCAGCCTGCCGGAGGAAGAAAAGCTTGCGTTGCTGCTGGATGAACTAAGCAAGCCAAGGCTGCTGTACTCGCCCTATCTCGCCTATTCTGATGAAACGACTTCGGAATTGTCCATCTTGCGCGCCGCGCGCGACATTCGCCAGCGTTATGGCGACCGTGCCATCCGCAATTACATCATTTCGCATACCGAGACAGTATCGGACTTGCTGGAAGTCTTGCTGCTACAAAAAGAAACCGGCCTGCTGCATGCAGAATGGGGCAAGAGCCACGGACAGGCCTTGCAAGGGCAGACGGAACTGATGGTCATTCCCCTGTTCGAAACAATTCCCGACTTGCGATGCGCAGCCGATATCATGGAAGCGTTCATGTCGTACCCCGTGGTCCGGCATCTGATTACCAAGCAGGGAAACTTGCAGGAAGTCATGCTGGGGTACTCGGACTCCAACAAGGACGGGGGCTTTCTCACCTCGAACTGGGAGCTATACAAGGCGGAAACGCGGCTGGTCAGCGTATTCGAACGCAAGGACGTCAAGTTGCGCCTGTTCCACGGCCGTGGCGGCACCGTTGGCCGCGGCGGTGGGCCAAGCTACGAAGCGATTCTGGCGCAACCGGCCGGGACCGTGAATGGCCAAATCCGCCTGACCGAGCAAGGCGAAATCATTGCCTCGAAATTCTCCAACCCGGAAATCGGTCGTCGCAACCTGGAGCTGCTGGTGGCAGCCACGCTGGAAGCCAGTCTGATGCCGCATGCAGCCGAAGGCAAGCAGGCGAAGAAGCTTGCCGGCTTCGAGAGCGTCATGGAGGAGTTGTCCGAACGCGCCTACCGCGCCTATCGTAATCTGGTTTACGAAACACCCGGTTTCACGGATTATTTTTTTGCGGCGACGCCGATCACGGAAATTGCAGAACTCAACATCGGTTCGCGCCCTGCCTCCCGCAAATCGACGCGTCGCATCGAAGATTTGCGAGCGATTCCTTGGGGATTTTCCTGGGGCCAGTGCCGTTTGCTACTACCGGGCTGGTACGGCTTCGGCAGTGCGTTGTCTTCGTGGCTGCACGAAGGAGACGATACCAAAGTGCACAAAAAGCGCTTGACGCAACTGCGTGCCATGTTCAAGGAGTGGCCATTCTTCGCCACCCTGCTGTCGAACATGGATATGGTCTTGTCGAAAACCGATCTCGCCGTCGCCTCGCGCTACGCCGAACTGGTGGCCGACAAGAAGCTACGCAGTGGCATCTTCAAACGCATTGCGGAAGAACATGAGCGTACCGCTGCCTGCCTGACATTGGTGACCGGTCAGCGGGAGCGTCTGGCAAGCAATCCTCTCTTGGCGCGCTCGATCAAGAATCGCTTTGCTTACCTCGATCCGCTCAATCACCTGCAAGTCGAACTGATCAAGCGTCACCGCGCCTCCTCGGCCGATGGACGGAAACTCGATGAAAGAGTGCGGCGTGGCATCCACCTCTCCATCAACGGGATCGCAGCGGGGCTCAGGAATACCGGCTGACACGGACGCGTGGGAGATACCTCTTATCGCACCAGCGCCCTTACCACCGGCCACTGCCGACGCGAAATCGGCAGACGCTCCTCGACATCGCGCAGGATGACTTGCCATGACTCCTGCGCCTTGTCGCCCTCACCTTCGCTATCCACCGGATGGGGGCCACGTTCGACCCCAGCGATGGCATGACGCGCCACCAGCGCATTACGGTGCACCCGCACGAATATCGCCGCGAGTTCCTCCTCGATTGAGGTGAGCGACTCTTCAATCAGGTAGTCCTGTGTCTTGGTCCGCAGGGTGACGTACTTCAGTTCGGCTTTCAGGTAAATGACATCGGCAACCGGGACGAGCAACAGGCGCCCCCGCTCTTGGACCGAAAAATTCTGGCGCGCCGGCTGCAATTCCGGCATAACACCGTCAAGCTCTTGGTCTCCTGATGTTGCCTGCGCACGCAGTACAACCACGCGTCGCAAGGCATCGGCCAGGCGGGTTGCGCGCACCGGCTTGAGCAGATAGTCAAACGCATGTACCTCGAAAGCCTTCAGCGCATATGCGTCATATGCGCTCACGAACACGATGGCCGGCGGCGTCGGCAACCGGCCAAGTTGCGCCGCCAAGGCAATGCCCGTCACGCCCGGCATTTGCACATCCAGCAAGACGATGTCCGGCCTGGTCTGCGCGATGCCCTCCAGCGCTGTTTTTGCCGTGCCGGCTTCGCCGACAAGTGCATGCGGACACTCCGTCGCGATATCGGACAACAGTGTCTTCAGGCGTGCGCGGGCCGGCATCTCGTCATCCACAATGAAGACACGCGGCATCATGTCGCCCTCTTTTCGTATGGGAAACGCAAGCGGACTTCGAACAAGCCATGTGCGATGGTGGTCGTGAGCTGTGCCTCGACGTCATAGAGCAGGGCGAGACGCTCGCGTATATTGGCCAGCGCCATATGATTGCCTGTCGCTGGCATCAGGTGCGGATGATATGGATTGACAACAACAATCTCAATACGCTCCAGAGAACGGCTAAGGTGGATCTGCACCGGCACCGACTCGGTGGCCGGCTCCACCCCGTAGTGCACCGCGTTCTCTACCAGCGGTTGCAGCAAAAGCACCGGGAGTTGCGCCTTGCGCATAACGTCTTCATTGATATTATCGTTATGCCATGAGACTTGCAGTCGATCTCCAAGGCGCACTTTTTCGATCGACAGATACTGCTTGCACAGGAGGATTTCACTCTCGAGTGTCGTCATGCTACGCGGATCGCTCATCAGAACGCGAAACAAATCGGCAAGGTCTTCCAGCGTGGCTTCGGCGCGACGTGGCTCGGCGCGGATCAGGGACAGCACCGCGTTCAGGCTATTGAAGAAAAAATGGGGACGGATACGCGCCTGCAGCGCCTGCAGGCGCGCTTCAACCAGCGCGGGAGAAAATGCCCGTGTACGCAGTTCGAAATAGTGTTGAAAAAAGATGCCCAGGAGGGCACCTGTCAGTACCCCCTTGGATACGGTCATGTGGGCGAAGTCGCTCGCCAGCCACGTCACCGAGCCGAAGAGATAGACGATCATCCCCGTCACGAGGGCCGGGATGGCAGCACAGACAGCACGCTGCGTCCAAGTCCATGCCGAATCGGCAAAGTCGCCGCGCTGCATCAAGCGACGTGCGCCGCATAACAGGAACAGCGACCACAGACAGGACAGCTCGACCACTACCGAGATCGCCACGAATTCCGTGATGCCTTGCCGCCAAGTAGACGAATGCAACAGCATACCGATGAGCGCCGCAAGATTCACGACAAGCAGGATGCGGAATATCACACCGAGGTTACAGCAGTCCGGTATGGCGATTGCGAGCCTGTCGGTGGTGCTTGGTGCGGCAGATAGCGGCATAGGACTCAAGGCCTGTTTTATAATCACGGATTCACTGGGATCCCAATTATGACAGCACAACTTTCCAAAAAAAGCGAGGCTTGGTCCGCCCGTTTTTCCGAACCGGTCTCCGACCTGGTCAAACGTTACACCGCGTCGGTCTTCTTCGACAAGCGCATGGCAGACGCTGATATTCAAGGTTCGCTGGCACATGCCGAAATGCTGGCCTATCAGGGCATCATTAGCGAGCAGGACCATGCCGAGATTCGGCGCGGCATGACGCAGATTCAGGGAGAAATCGCTTCCGGCCAGTTTGAATGGCTGCTCGATCTCGAAGATGTCCATTTAAATATCGAAAAGCGCCTGACTGAGCTGGTCGGCGATGCCGGCAAGCGGCTGCATACCGGACGTTCACGCAATGACCAGGTTGCCACCGATATCCGCCTCTATCTGCGTTCGGCCATTGACGACATCAGCAGCCTGCTGCGCGATCTGCAAACGGCCTTGCTGGACCTGGCCGAGCAGCATGCAGATACCATCCTGCCCGGTTTTACTCACATGCAGGTAGCGCAACCGATCACGTTTGGCCACCACATGCTGGCGTACGTAGAAATGTTCGGCCGCGATGCGGAACGCATGATCGACTGCCGCAAACGCGTCAACCGCTTGCCGCTGGGCGCCGCTGCGCTTGCTGGCACCACCTTCCCTATCGACCGTGAACGCGTTGCAAAAACACTCGGCTTCGACGACATCTGCCGCAATTCGCTGGATGCCGTTTCAGACCGCGACTTTGCGATTGAATTCTGCGCCGCTTCCGCCCTGGTGATGACGCATGTGTCGCGCATGTCTGAGGAACTGGTGATCTGGATGAGTCCGCGCGTCGGGTTCATCGATATCGCCGACCGTTTCTGCACCGGCTCATCCATCATGCCGCAGAAAAAGAATCCCGACGTGCCGGAACTGGCGCGCGGCAAGACCGGACGCGTGAACGGCCACCTGATCGCCTTGCTCACCTTAATGAAGGGCCAGCCGCTCGCGTACAACAAGGACAACCAGGAAGACAAGGAACCGTTGTTCGATACCGTGGATACCGTCACCGACACACTGCGCATCTTTGCCGACATGGCGCGCGGCATTACGGTCAAGCCGGAGGCGATGCGTGCAGCAGCCTTGCAAGGCTATGCGACGGCAACCGACTTGGCCGATTACCTGGTCAAAAAAGGCTTGCCTTTCCGCGATGCGCATGAAGCTGTTGCGCACGCAGTACGCGCATGCGAACAACGTGCCTGCGATCTGACTGACCTGTCATTGGACGACCTACGCGCCTTCTCGCCGCTGATCGACGCCGATGTATTCAATGTGCTAACGCTCGAAGGTTCGGTTGCAGCGCGCAACCACCTGGGCGGTACCGCACCTGCACAGGTCCGAGCAGCAATTACCCGCATGCGCGCCCTTCTCGGCTAACAGGTTCGCATGACAATGACATTATCGTTGCCGTGCTAATCCGCTTGGCCCGGCAACGATAACAAGCTCCATTCTGCCGCCGTTATCTCGACGCATCGTTCTCACAGCGCGGGACATGCAAACGGCTCCCTCCCTCTTATGCACGTACCACGCAGGTGTTATCTCGCTTGCGCCAATGTCTCCTTTATTCTCAGCCTGGATTGCACGCACCTACGTATTTCTACTTAGCGACATCACGCAAAAACATCGTGAAACATGAAAAAAACGCTTGCTTTGGGTTTGCCGCATGAAAAGAATATTATCCATCGCTTGGAACCATTCGTCTGCCAGTTGAAATCGCATATACTGCCCCGAACCTCATGCACCCACAGCATTCAGGGCACCGATCGCACACCCATGATTCGCGACGCTGCCCAATGATTTTTATAAACGGAGACAAACCATGTCCTTTTTACTCTCGTTATCGAGATTCATTGACACGCTCAATGAAAAGATAGGAAACGGCATTAGCTGGGCTCTGCTCATTTCAGTGCTTATCTGCACCGGCAACGCCATCGTGCGCTACGCATTCAATATGAGTTCAAACGCCTGGCTTGAGATTCAATGGTATCTGTTCTCGGCGATCTTTCTGCTGGCTACGTCGTACACCTTGCGTCGAAACGAGCATGTTCGCATCGATGTCATCACTGCACATTTTTCCAAACGCACTCAAGTGTGGATCGACATTCTCGGCTTCCTGCTGTTCCTGCTGCCGATCACACTGATCATTCTCTATTACGCCGTACCGTATGCTGCCCTGTCGATCCAAAGCCAAGAGATGTCGAGCAACGCTGGCGGCTTGATTGTCTGGCCCGCCAAGCTGCTTATCCCGATCGGTTTTTTTCTGCTGGCACTGCAGGGCCTCTCCGAAATCATCAAGCGCATTGGTTACCTGCAAGGAAAAGTGGATGCTAGTGCGTTCGAAAAGCATGCCGCCACGCCGGAAGAAGAAATCGAGGCGATCAAAGCCGCAAACAAACTCAACTGATCGTCGGGAGACAGAATAATGGAGCAATTTCTGATTGCGAATATGGCGCCGATTATGTTCGGCGCACTCGTGGTATTTCTGCTATCTGGTTTTCCGGTGGCTTTTGCACTGGCAGCGAACGGCTTGTTTTTCGGCTTGATCGGCATCGAACTGGGCTTGTTGAAACCCGAATTGTTGCAAGCATTGCCGAACCGCATTTTTGGCATCATGGCCAATGACACTTTGCTGGCGATTCCATTCTTCACCTTCATGGGATTGATCCTGGAACGTTCCGGCATGGCTGAAGACCTGCTCGATACCATCGGCCAATTATTCGGGCCGATTCGTGGCGGCGTCGCCTACGCCGTGATTTTCGTCGGGGCGTTGCTCGCGGCGACGACCGGGGTGGTCGCCGCATCCGTGATTTCGATGGGACTCATTTCGTTGCCGGTCATGTTGCGTTATGGCTATGACAAGCGCATTGCTTCAGGCGTGATCGCAGCGTCCGGCACGCTCGCGCAGATCATTCCACCATCGCTAGTATTGATCGTCATGGCCGATCAGCTCGGCCGTTCAGTCGGCGACATGTACAAGGCTGCCTTCGTGCCGGGTCTGCTGCTGACCGCGATGTATGCAGGCTGGGTGCTATCCGTTTCACTTTTCAAACCCCATGCGGTACCGGCACTGCCGCCAGAGGCGCGCAACCTGCGCGAGCCGAATGGCAGGAGCGGCATCGTCTCACTACTCTTGCTCATTGCCGCAGCGGTTGCCACGTCGTTTGCATTTGCGGCCTACTACGGTGCAAACCACCCCAACATGAAGCCGGATGAGATTGGCATTTATTCCGCAGCAATCGGTATTATCGGTGCCTTTGTATTGGCACTGATCAATCGCAACATGAAGCTCGGCTTATTGTCGCGCATGGCGGAAAAAGTCGTATTCGTATTGGTTCCGCCACTCGCCCTGATCTTCTTGGTACTGGGCACAATCTTCGTCGGCATCGCAACGCCGACCGAGGGCGGTGGCATGGGCGCTTTCGGCGCTCTGGTTCTGGCGATGATGAATCGCCGCCTTTCCTGGTCCCTGATGAAACAGGCAATGGACTCCACCACCCGCCTGTCGTGCTTTGTGTTGTTCATCCTGATCGGCTCCAGCGTATTCGGCCTGACCTTCCGTGCGGTAAACGGCGATCTGTGGGTCGAGCATCTGCTGACCTCGCTGCCAGGCGGCGACATGGGATTTCTGATCGTCGTCAACCTCATGTTCTTTCTGCTGGCATTCTTCCTCGACTTCTTTGAACTCGCATTCATTCTGGTCCCGCTGGTCGGCCCGGTCGCGGAAAAGATCGGCATTGATCTCATCTGGTTCGGCGTATTGCTTGGTGTGAACATGCAAACATCGTTCATGCATCCTCCGTTTGGATTTGCACTGTTCTACCTGCGTTCGGTCGCCCCGAAGGAAGTAAAAACCTCCGATATTTATTGGGGCGCCATCCCCTTCGTGGTCATCCAGATCATCATGGTGATATTGATCATTGCGTTTCCTGGCATCGTTTCGATCGAAACCAAAACCGATATGCAGGAACAGCTTGAGCTAAGGATCGAAACACCTTCCATGAATCAGGAATCGCAGTTTGAGACTCCAAGCCTGGACTTCTCGACAGAAGGTGAAAACAACGAAAGTGCAGCACCGGAACTGAACTTTTCGGAGCCGGACAGCAAGTAAATTGTTGCAATTCTTGCTGCAAGGGAAAAGCCCCGCTCGATATACTTCGAGCGGGGCTTTTTTCTTGGCAATCAACAAGAAAAAAACGACTCGACATCTACTCAAACAAGCAAAACGGCCAACAAAAAACCCGCAGGGCTTCCGCGCTGCGGGTTCCATAGACAATTACTATTGCAACTATTTTTACTTGTGTTTCACCATGAAGTTTTGCAGCGGCACTTCAGCCACCGAATACCACTGGTTTTGCTCTCGCTGGAAGCGTTTGTACGGTTCGTAGATTTTTTTGAACTTGGCATTCTTGGCGGCTTCCTCTTCCATCGTGGCGGTGGCGGCCTTGTAACAAGCTGCCAAAATCTCCTTCGAGAAGAAGCGTAGTTTCGCGCCATTCTTGATTAAACGCGCGAGCGCTGCCGGGTTCTTGGCGTCGTATTCGGCTTGCATCGAGACATGCGCTTCATAGGACGCGGCCTCAATAGCGTGCTGGTATTCCTTCGGCAACTTATCCCATTCCTTGACACCGACATACAGGGCCAACTGCGCACCAGCCTCCCACCATCCCGGTGCATAGTAGTATGGCGCGACCTTGTAAAAACCCAGTTTCTCATCGTCATATGGCGTGGTCCACTCGACCGCGTCCAACGTACCCTTTTCAAGTGCAGGATAAATATCTGCACCAGCCAATTGTTGCGGTACCAAGCCCAGCGGCGCCATGACTTTACCGGCAAACGCACTGATACGCATCTTCAAGCCTTGTATATCTTTCAGTGTCTTGATCTCCTTGCGGAACCAGCCCCCCATCTGGGCACCGGTATTGCCACCGAGGAAATTGATAATGCCGTAATCTTTATAGAAATCGCGCAGCAAGTCACGCCCTCCTCCCTTCACGAACCAAGCTGTCTGCTGGCGCGAGTTCATACCGAATGGGACGGCGCAATCAAACGCAAATGTAGGGTCCTTGCCAAAGTAATAATATGGAGCCGTATGCCCCATCTCGACGGTACCGTTCTGTACTGCATCAACGACCTGTAGGGCGGGAACGATTTCGCCACCAGCAAAGACACGAATGTTCAGCTTACCCCCAGTTAATTGAGCAACGCGTTGGCTGAACACTTCAGCCGTACCAAACAGCGTGTCGAGCGATTTCGGAAAGCTCGACGCCAAACGCCAGTTCAGGGTCGGTAGGGATTGCGCCAAGGCCGGCGCAGAAATGGCACCAACAGATGCGCCAACAGCAGCTTTTTTTAGAAAGGAACGGCGTTCCATTTTGTCTCCTCAAGGAATAAAACACCCAAACATCTACGCAGCATAGTGCTCGCAGGACAAACAATGATTCTGTCAGAAAACACGCGGGGTATAGAAAGAGCTGAAGCCGCAGCGACAAACTCTCTGCATATCCTTTCCCCTTGCCAGCCGGCCCATCAACCTAGCGATAGGGCGCCACAGATTTATAGCTGTTTTGCAAACTTATTATCAAAGAGGGTTGCCCGATGCTACCCGACTCCATTTTGAGCACGAGCAAGCATGCCACAAAATTCATTTTCCAGGCAGCACGTTCCCCTGACCTATCAGACAGAGAAGTTATGGAGTATTTTAGTTCGACCCCACTTATTCGTCCGTCACCAAACACTACTTGCATTGATACAAAAAGAGCCCGCAACGCGCTAACGTTGCGGACTCTTAAGCCCATGGTTATTTTCGAGAATTACCTGCGTGTAATCATGAAGTTTTGCAGCGGGGCTTCAGCCACCGAGAACCATTGATTCTGGTCCTGACGGAAACGTTTCCAAGGTTCATAGATTTTCTTGAACTTGGCATTTTGTGCCGCTTCTTCTTCCATTACCGCAGTGCTCGCCTTGTAGCAAGCCTCCATGATTTCCTTGGAGAAGCTGCGTAGCTTGACACCACTTTTCAGCAAACGAGCGAGGGATGCCGGATTACGCGCATCGTATTCGGCCTGCATGACCACGTGCGCTTCATATGACGCTGCCTCTACTGCGGCCTTGTATTCCTTTGGCAGTTTTTCCCATTCCTTGATGCCGATATAGAAGGATACTTGCAGACCAGCTTCCCACCAACCTGGAGCATAGTAGAACGGTGCCACTTTGTTGAAACCGAGTTTTTCGTCGTCATACGGGCCAATCCATTCAGCAGCATCGATTGTGCCTTTTTCCAGAGCGGGATAGATATCGCCGCCGGCAATCTGTTGCGGAACCAAACCAAGGCGTTGCATCACGCGACCGGCAAAGCCACCAATCCGCATTTTCAGGCCGTTCAGATCGCGCACGGTCTTTACTTCCTTGCGGAACCAGCCTCCCATTTGCGTGCCGGTGTTGCCGCCCATGAAGTTGATGATGCCGTAATCCTTATAAAATTCACGGGTCAGCTCGCGGCCGCCTCCCTGATCCCACCATGCAGTCTGTTGGCGTGAGTTGAGGCCAAACGGCACGACACCGTCAAATGCGAATGTCGGGTCCTTGCCGAAATAATAATAGGAGGCAGTGTGTCCCATTTCCACGGTGCCAGCCTGCACTGCATCCATTACCTGTAGTGCAGGAACGATTTCGCCGCCAGCGAAAACCCGAATATTGAACTTGCCGTTTGTCAGTTGGGAAACGCGTTTGGAAAAAGTCTCTGCGGCACCGTAAATAGTGTCGAGCGACTTTGGAAAGCTGGAGGCAAGACGCCAGTTAATAGTAGGTTGCGATTGTGCCAGCGCTGGTGCGGAGATTGCTCCGACCGATGCGCCTAGTGCTGCTTTTTTTATAAATGAACGACGTTCCATTCTGTCTCCTAGTGGATTGAACATACGAACCATCTGGAATTACATCGACCCACGCAACCGAACGATGATTCAGGATGCAGGACAACCTTGGGTTGTGTGCCTATGCTATCAGTGATGCAAGTTGGGCGAATCAGTGTGATTGCTTAAGTAGTATTACGTAAATCAAATTATTTCGGATTGCCCTGATGAAAATATTTCATGTGTTTACGAATACTATGGCATGACTGACATTCAGCAGCACTTGTTCAACTGCCGGCGACAGTCATGTTTTCAATCAGAATCGAACCAGTCGTCCTAGTGCCCCGGATCAGCGTATCGGTGCCGACGGCGACGATGCGCTGAAACATTTCCTTCATGTTGCCTGCAATAGTAATTTCTTCCACAGGGTACTGGATCACCCCTTTTTCCACCCAGTATCCTGACGCTCCACGCGAATAATCCCCAGTCACATAATTGACACCTTGCCCCATCAACTCGGTCACCAGCAAACCGGTATCGAGTTTCTTCAGCATGGTCGCGAAATCATCGTCGTGCTGCGTCAGGGTAGAAGTCAACGACAAATTATGCGATCCGCCTGCATTACCGGTGGTTTCCATTCCCAGCTTGCGGGCGGAATAAGTGGACAGGAAATAACCCTGCACCACCCCATCGGTCACCACATTGCGCCGGACTGTCTTTACCCCCTCCTCATCAAACGGCGATGAACCGACTGCGCCGATGAGATGTGGATCTTCAAGTATCTGGATATGTGGCGCAAAAACCTGCTTACCCAAAGAATCGAGCAGGAAGCTCGATTTACGATACAGCGCCCCGCCGGACACCGCTTGCACGAATGCACCGAGCAAGCCCGCAGCCAACGGCGCTTCGAACAAGACAGCACATTTGCGCGTATCAAGCTTGCGCGCGTTCAGGCGAGCCAGAGCGCGTTGCGCTGCATAGCGACCGATATCTTCCGGTCTGGCCAATGTATTTGGATCACGTGTGGAGGAATACCAGCCATCACGCTGCATGTTCGCGCCCTTTCCGGCGATCGGCGCGACTGAAACGCTATGACGAGAATAGGGATAGCCCCCCATGAACCCACGCGTATTGGCAGAGACAAAATGCGACTGTTGCGCCGAAACGCTGGCTCCCTCGCTATTGGTGATGCGCTTGTCAACCGCGAATGCCGCCGCTTCGCAGCGTTGTGCAAGTACGATCGCTTCCGCTGTCGATATCTGCCAGGGATAGCAAAGCTGCAGGTCACGAGGCTGCATTTCCAATGTTTCGGCGTCCGGCAAGCCGGCACATTCGTCTTCAGCGGTAAAGCGGGCGATGTTATATGCCGCTTCCACCGTATCTCTAAGCGACTGCTGGGAAAAATCCGAGGTGCTGGCATTACCGCGCCGGATATGACGTTCCTCTCCCAGATATACCGTCACGCCAATGCCCTTATCCTTATTCTGCTCGATCGTCTCGATCTTGCTTTTACGCACCGTTATTGCCAAACCGTTACCTTCACTGACCTCGACCGACGCATCCGACGCGCCCTTTTCCTTGGCAAAGCGCAGTATGTCTTGCGCCAGCTCTTTCAGTTGGTCGTGGCTATGGGTAAATACCGGCTTGCTCATAGGCTTGTTCTTCTCGGGGGCGTTTTAAAACAGTTATCATAGCAGTCGTTTACAGAATGGCTTTGACTCATCATGGTAAATCCAAATAGAGGTGCCGTCGGCTTCCGCTCGAATGAATTCGAACAGGGATACGACCGTCCGTCCAAGTCGCAGTTGAAGCGCGAAATGACCGCGCTGCAGGAACTGGGAGAAGAACTGGTCGCTCAGCCGAAGGACCGCGTCATGCGCGTGCCGATGCCTGAGGATGTGCGTGAAGTGATCCTGGCATGTCAAAAAATCAAGGACCACGAAGGCCGGCGGCGTCAGATGCAATTCGTCGGCAAGAAAATGCGCACGCTGGAAGAAGACGAAATCGCAGCCATCCAGAAAGTACTTGATAGCTGGAAAGGCGCCTCGAAAGCGGAAACCGCTGCCATGCATGCCTTGGAGCGACGTCGCGAAAAATTGCTGGCGGACGACAATGCTTTAACGGCATTGAAATCGCAACATCCTGAAGTCGATGTGCAACAGCTGCGCGTCTTGATCCGCAATGCACGCAAGGAACAAGCAGAAAACAAACCGCCCAAGGCATACCGCGAAATCTTTCAGATCCTGAAGCAATTGCAAACTGCATCACCTACTCCCGCTCCCGAACAGTATGACGACGACGCTCAGGAAACGTAACCCGGACGAACTTCTGATCGGTCTGGTATCGGTCTCCGATCGCGCCTCGAGCGGCGTATACGAAGATCAGGGCATCCCAGCCCTGCGCGATTGGTTCACGACAGCGTTATCGAGTCCTTGGGTAATGGAAACTCGCCTGATTCCAGACGAACGCACTTCAATCGAAAAGGCTCTGGTTGAACTGGTTGATGACTTCGGATGCGACTTGGTCCTGACCACCGGCGGCACGGGGCCTTCGCGTCGCGACGTCACGCCGGAAGCAACGCTCGCGGTCGGCACCAAGGAGATGCCCGGGTTCGGCGAACAAATGCGGCAGATCAGCCTGCGCTTCGTCCCTACCGCGATCCTGTCACGGCAAGTCGCCGTGATTCGCGAGAGCGAAAACCATGCAGCACTGATCATGAACCTGCCCGGCCAGCCGAAGTCGATCAAGGAAACGCTGGAAGGTGTGAAGGATGCCGATGGAATACAGTTGGTTCCCGGCATCTTTGCAGCCGTGCCCTACTGTATTGATCTCATCGGTGGTCCCTATATCGAAACCAATGATGCGGTATGCAAGGCCTTCCGCCCCAAATCCGCCATCCGTCAAAAATGATCCGGCGCTCTGCGTCATGGATTACACACTAGCCCCCTATCAATGAGCAATTCACCACTAGAAACCATTCAGATCGAAACCACCTCCAACCCGACCGTTTCCATCATCTGGTTACACGGCTTGGGCGCGGACGGGAATGATTTCGTCCCTATCGTACGCGAGCTCGATTTACGCGACTGTCCCGGAATCCGTTTCATTTTCCCGCATGCGCCGACCATGCCGGTTACTATCAACAACGGCTATGTTATGCGTGCCTGGTACGACATCCTGGGCACGGATATCGCACGCAGGGAAGATGAAGCTGGCTTACGTAAATCGCAGGCTCTGGTGGAGCAGTTGATCGCGACCGAAAAGGAACGCGGCATTCCGGCGGAACGCATCATGATTGCCGGATTCTCTCAAGGCTGTGCAATGACCCTGCAAGCCGGTTTGCGCCATCCGGAAAAGTTGGCGGGCCTCTTGTGTCTGTCCGGTTACCTGCCAATCCACGCCACCATCGAAGCGGAGCGCCATCCGGCAAACCACGATACGCCGATTTTCCTGGCACATGGCCGTGGCGACCCCATCATTCCAATTGATCGCGCGGAAAAATCGCGCGATATGCTGCAAGCCTTAGGCTACTCGGTCGAATGGCATGAGTACATGATGCCGCATTCAGTATGCGCAGAAGAAATCGACGACATTAGCGCTTGGCTCAGGCGCGTTCTGGCATAAGCCTGCGGTGTGGCGGCACGTCTTGTTTCGTTTGTGCCGCACCGACTATTTGAACACCACCGTTTTGTGGCCGTTCAGCAGGATACGATGCTCGACAAAGCACTTTACCGCGCGCGCCAAGACCACACATTCCACGTCGCGGCCAATGGCCGTCAGCGCCTCCGGGTCCATGGCATGATCGACCCGCTCGACATCCTGTTCGATGATCGGACCTTCATCCAGGTCACTGGTAACGAAGTGCGCCGTTGCGCCAATCAGCTTCACACCACGTTCATGCGCTTGGTAATAGGGCTTGGCTCCCTTGAAACTGGGCAGGAAGGAATGATGGATATTGATCGCCCGCCCCTTCAGCGCCGCACACATCTCAGGCGAAAGAATTTGCATATACCGCGCCAGTACCACCAGGTCGATATCGTTCGCTTTTACAATTTCCAACACCCGCTCTTCTTGCGCCCGCTTCGCTTCCGCTGAAGCGCCATTCGCCAACGGCAAGTGGTGAAACGGAATGTTGTAACTGGCGGATAACTGATAAAAGTCAGTATGGTTGGAGACGATTGCCGAAATTTCCACTGGCAGCAAGCCACTCTTATAGCGAAACAGCAAATCGTTCAGGCAGTGACCGATTTTCGACACCATCAGCATCATGCGCGGTTTCTTGCGAGCGTCGTGGAGTTGCGCACTCAACTGCAACTCCTGCGCCACTTCGGCGAAGTCGGCGCGCAGCCGGGCGTCGCTGACCATGGGATCTTCAGAGGCGAAATGCACACGCATGAAGAACAGCTGCGACTGCCCATCGCCGAATTGTGCCGAATCGATGATATTGCAGCCATGCTCTGCCAAGAAACCCGACACGCGATGCACGATGCCGCGGTGGTCGGGACAAGACAAAGTGAGGATGTATTCCGGATGCGTCATGATAGGGTTGTCGAAGGCGAGCCAAAGAAAGGCAGCCATTGTCGCACGGCTGGTTAGCCTGAGTATGCAACGATTGTTTTACTCCACCAATCCGGCAGTGACGATAATACAAAAAAAACGAAACCCCAGATACGCAACGCGTAGCTGGGGTGATAGGGAATAGCCGCCAGATGCTCCTGTGACTGTTATGCCACTAACAGCCATGTTCGAAGCACGCAAGCCTGCCAAACCGCCAACCAGAAATAGACACTCTCCTGTTCAGTTCGGAGCCGGTCTGGCTAACTATCCTGTTAGCCCACTTTGGCAACGGACAACCCCTTGCTGGCACTTCCCGTGCCGACTTGGATGTCACCGGCGAGCTGGCCGCCTTCTTCGATCACAACCTTGCCATAGCGGACTTTGCCGGACACCTTGCCGCTGGAATAAATGACCAGCTTTTGACGAACAGTCAATTCACCATCGAATTCGCCATGGATTTCAGCGATATCGATTTCGGCAGAGCCTTTGAATGCACCACAAGCGGCAATCTGGATGACGCGCGAATCGATGGTCGCTTCGACACGGCCTTCGACAACCAGCGTGTCGCAATCGGTGATTTCAACGCCTTTCAGCTTAATGTTGGGACCGACAATCAATTTGCTGCCGCCCTCATTGGTGCTGGATACAGTTTCTGTATTCGTCGCCACAGAAGGCAAACTGCCGGTCAGTGCAGCCGATTTATGGAAACCCGCGCTGCTGGTCGAACCCATGCTGCTGGTGGCGTTGTTAATGGTATTGATAGGAGAATTTGGCGTATTGGTTTCGCGCTTGCCAAAGAGCGTTTCGGAACGAAGCATGTGATCTCCAGAAAATGATATATGTTTAAAACAGTTTGCCGATGTCATGGAAACACGTTCAACATTCCCATCGCACCCAACACGAGGCAACACTGAACGCGCATTTGCGCCGCAGAAAAAAGAGCCGACCAGCCCTTACATCCACACCCATTGAACCGCAGCAACTCCACGGCCCTCAACTTGGGCTATATGCCACGAGGAAAGTTCACCCAAGATGAGAACTGTTACACTTTGCAAAAACGAATAATCGAACGTGGGGAAAACATCGAGTTCAGCCTCTCCTTGGGTAATAACTAGAACCATTCCGGCAAATCAGCAGGCCTGCTTTGCAGTAAAGCATCCGAGGATTTGCGAATGCGCCTTTCCAAAGTCATTGCTCTGGCGGGGATCGGCATAAATCGGCTTTGCGCCAGCAAGTGACTACCTCTCCAAAATTACGAATAACAGACCGCCCGAGGGAGAACATGGAAATCATCGACAGTAATCGGTTAGCCGACACTTGCCCGCTCCTGACAGAGAAAGCCGAGGTGGCTGACACTCCGGAACGATTCGTTTTCACTGGTAGCGGAAGTGAATATTTCCGTATCTGGATCGTCAATCTACTACTGTCGATCGTCACACTGGGCATTTACTCGGCGTGGGCGAAAGTTCGCAAGACACGTTATTTTTACGACAACACCACCCTCGCCGGCGCAAGTTTCGACTATCACGGCAATCCATGGTCCATTCTGCGCGGGCGGATTATCGCCGCACTATTCTTCGGTGCGTATAACGTGGCTTTCAGTATGTCGAGCATGGCCGGCTTTGTCATGCTGGCAATGCTTGGGATGATAATGCCTTGGACGATCTGGAAAAGCCTTCAATTCAAACTCTACAACTCAAGCTATCGAGGCATCCGCTTCGGCTTCGCGGGGAGCATGGGAAAGATCTACTACGTCTATTTTTTACTGCCGGTCGTGACGCTACTGACCGCCTATCTGCTGGCGCCATTCGCACACCAAAGGATGAAAAAGTTTCAGCATGAACAAAGCCGCTATGGCGATACGCATTTTTCCTTCCACGCTTCTGCAGGAAAATTTTATGGCGCTTATCTGCTTGCCCTTGCGATCGCCGTGATCGGCATCTTCATGATAGGCATCGCCTTCGGAGGTACTTTCGTCGGACTGAAGGAAAGTGGACTGAAGCACGCTGGCACAGCAGCGATCGGCTCCTTTCTGCTTTTCGTTGCAGCCCTCTGCATCTGGATTTTCTCGCTGTTTCCGGTATTTCTGACTCTACTTCAAAACCTGATCTGGAATAACACGCGACTCGGCGATCATCGCTTCGCCTGCCGCATGACATTGGGCAAGATGGTGTTTATTACGGTCACTAATATGTTGGGCGTCATCGCCACGCTGGGTCTATTCATTCCATTTGCCCAAATTCGTATGATGAAATACCGGATTGAGTCGATGTCGCTGATGCCTGCGGACACGTTGGACAGCTTCATTACGGACACTCAGGCGAAGGCGTCCGCGACGGGCGAAGGCATGGTCGACGTATTCGATCTGGATCTCTCCCTATAACGATGGCAATACTCATTCCTGCATTTTATTTCGACGGCAAGACCTCGCGTCGACTTACCGTCAGCCTGACTGTAGAGGGTGATATCGCACTTGTGACAGGCGAAGCAAGCCGTACATGCCCACTTGGCGATTTACGGGTATCCGAGCGACTACGCAATGCATCACGTAAAGTTACCTTTCCAGACGGCGCCTACCTCGAAATCCGCGACAACACGGCATTCAATGCCATGCTAAAGACGACCGGTCATCAAGACTCCTTCGTGGTCGAGATACAGCAGAGCTGGCACGGGGCACTGGTGGCCTGCGCATTAACGGCGGCGGTACTATTGCTGGGCTATGTGTACGGCTTGCCAACTGCGGCAAAGACAATTGCACATGCTTTACCTGCGCAAATGGATCATATGATCGGACACGAAACCTTGAGTGTCCTCGATAGCAGCATGCTCGCACCATCGCAGTTACCACCCGCACAGCGCGACGCGATCGTCAAACGCTTCAAGTCGCTTTCGCCGCCTCGGAAAGGCACACCGAGTTATGAAATTCTATTCCGCAAGAGTAAAGTCGGGCCAAACGCATTCGCCCTTCCTTCTGGACAGATTGTATTGACCGACGAACTGGTGAAGTTGGTCAACGACGAAGACGCCGTGATGGGCGTCCTGAGCCATGAACTCGGCCACCTGCATGAGCGGCACCTGATGCAGCGCATTCTGCAAAGCTCGATAATCGGCGCGGGAGCGACCGTGCTGTTTGGAGATGTTTCGTCTCTCATCGCGACGATCCCGACAATCATGCTTGATCTTAAGTATGCACGCGATGCTGAGCGAGAGGCCGACGATTATGCTATTGAAATGATGAAGGCCAACAGCATCAGCCCGGTCATGCTGATCCACACATTTAAAAAATTGGAAGACCAATCGAGTAAGCAGCTGCCTTATCTCTCCAGTCATCCCCCCGGGGCCGAACGCATGGAACGCATCCGGGACGCACAATAAGAACAGTTTTCCGGCATGTCAGCGCATTGGTCGGCATTGCCGCAATTCACACTGGGCGAGAAAGGTCGCCCCGTTATCACACTGCATCCGATATACCTCAACCGGCCCTTCTTCCGTGACCAAGCCGGCCCCGGCGGAGCCGATACAACCAGAACGTTTAGCCAACCGCTCGACACTGACCGACGACACTCCTGTCCGGAACGGCACCTTTTGTACCACCACGGTGCCTGCCTCATCCTGAACCGCTATGCGATCCTCCGTCATATTGGGCCGACTAACAGAAGTTGCCGTAGTAACCGGCTTATCATTCATAGTTGCATCCGATGCCGTCTCATCCTCTAATGGCAAGAACGAACAAGCTGACAGCAAAGCCGACGCAATCAGCAGGACAATCGATGACGGTTGCTTCATGTACTTCTCTTTCAAAGGTTAGCGAGATTGCAAAAAAAAAACAGCCGTCAGTTTATACCGTGGCAAATGCGGATGCAAAAATCCCCCGACTCGCAGGCTTGTCACCCACCAAACCTTATGGCCACAATAGGGAAAGCAGTTGCTTCTCCGTGCACAATAAAAAAAGCGCCGCAGGAATAGCTGCGGCGCTTTTTACGATCGAAAACCTCTATTACTTGCTACGGCTCTTGTACTCCCCAGTGCGGGTATCGATTTCAATCTTGTCACCGATTTCAACGAACAGCGGAACCGGGATTTCGAAACCAGTAGCGATCTTCGCTGGCTTCAACACCTTACCGGAAGTATCGCCTTTGACAGCCGGCTCGGTATAGGTAATTTCCCGCACGATGGTCGTCGGCAGTTCAACAGAAATCGCCTTGCCGTTGTAGAACACGACTTCGCACGCCATTCCATCCTGCAGATAGTTCAGTGCATCGCCCATGTTTTCGCCTTCGACTTCATACTGGTTGTATTCGGTATCCATGAACACATACAGCGGATCGGCAAAGTAGGAATAGGTAGTTTCCTTCTTGTCGAGAACGACGACATCAAATTTGTCGTCGGCCTTGTAAACCGTTTCCTGACCGGCGGCAGTCAGGAGGTTTTTCATTTTCATTTTTACCACGGCTGAATTGCGGCCGGATTTGTTGTATTCGGCTTTCAGAACAACCATCGGGTCGGCGCCAACCATGACGACGTTGCCGACGCGGACTTCTTGTGCGGTTTTCATAGGATGGATTACGTAAAAAGTAGGTAAAACTCGGTTTTAAAATCTGCAACTGTCCGACACTGCCGTCAGCGCAAGTTACTTGACGCGATGTCAAAATTTAGAGCCTATCCCCTAGCAAATCATAACCAACGATATGCTTGGGGATAGGCTCTGATAAAGCCTTGTATTTTAACTGATTTCCCTGACGAACTGAACCAGATTAGTCGCCAGATCGCCATTTTGAAGAACTTGCTGAGACCATGCTATTGCGTGAGAGGAAAGTTCTGGCATGGCGGAACGGAGGGATCTCCATTGTCCGGAAAAATGCTCCATGCCATTCCATGCATGCCACATCGCTGCGATCATGCGCACGGTTTCGTCGTTCATGCCTTGCGTATAACGCTGCAGAAAATCTTCCAGCTTTTTCCTGTGCGCATCATCCTCTTGGGGATAAATATGCCAGACAAAAGGACGGGCAGCCAACTGCGCACGAACAAAGGAGTCCTCGCCACGCACAAAATTGAGGTCACATGCCCAAAGGAGCTTGTCGTAGTCCGGTTGGTCAATGAAAGGCAGAACATGCAATGTCAGTGCATCTTGCGTGACACAGGCACCGGCGGTTGCCGGACGTTTCAGGAATGCCTCTACCGCAGTCGTAGCAACGCCTTCCGGCACAAAGAAAACCACGGGGCCATCTGCGCCTTGCATTGCCGAGAGCAATGACGCGACCGGTGCTGTCGAATAGCAAAATAGGGAAACCTTGCATGCATCCTGCGGCACACAAATGCCCAACTCGGCAAGAAAAGTATGACCTGCAGACAGGTCCGACTGAAATTTCTCCCGCCGGATAGGCAAGTCACGCTCGACCAACAAACCGCCGGTAGCAGAGGAAAATCCCGGAAAGAAAAAATACTTCGTCAAAGGTAGCGATGGATGGGGCGATGCCATTGCATGGCAACCCTCTACCCAAGATTCTGCACTTAGGTACTCAAGATTAAGCCAGACAGGCTTACGCTCCCGAGCTGCCATGGCAGCAAGATATGCCGGCGGCAAATCACAGGCAAACGCCTCTATCACAACGTCTGCCACTTCCGACGGTGCAATAATCCCAAAATCTTCATGCCAGCCCCGGACAACCACCCCTTGCACATACTGCATATCCAGCTCTTGATCGATAGCAGAACAAATGCGGTGAAAAATTGGAAGGTCGTCCACCCACAGGGTGACATCAATCGCGTGCTCGCGCTGTAGTTGGCTAGCCAAGCGCCAGCATACGCCGATGTCGCCGAAGTTATCGACGACCCGGCAAAACAGATGCAAGGTAGAAGGGAAACCCATACTTAGAGGGATAAGTGGAACAGAAGGGAATATAACGCCATAAAGAAAAACGCCACGCGATTGCGTGGCGTTTTAAGTGGCGTCCCCACGGGGATTCGAACCCCGGTACTCACCGTGAAAGGGTGATGTCCTAGGCCTCTAGACGATGGGGACAGTGACCTGTCAATACTGCAGCCTATAATTCTTCTTCACCTATCTACCGCTTTACGCTGGTGGAGGTAAGCGGGATCGAACCGCTGACCTCTTGCATGCCATGCAAGCGCTCTCCCAGCTGAGCTATACCCCCTTGCGAAGAAACAAGAGTATAGCAAAGTTTTTTCTCAGGTGTAAATCCCTCTGCCGAAAAATTATCAGATAAATTTTTCAAGGCGAGCCAACACAACATCGCGGCCAAACAATTCCAACACTGCATCGATTCCCGGTGTTTGCAGTTGACCGGTAATGAACAATCGCAAAGGCATCGCGAGCTGCGGCATTTTCAGTTTATGCGCGGCCAGCACTTCTTTCATTGCCACGGAAATCGCTGCCTTGTTCCACTCGATGGCGCTGCACTGCTGCTTGAATTGTGCCAGTGCCGGTTTCACCGCATCCGTTACGTGCTGTGCAAGCAGCGCCTCGTCGGGCGCAGGTTTGCGATAGAACAACATGGCGGCATCAGCCAGTTCGTTGATGGTATTGGCGCGCTCTTTCATCAACGCGATCACTGCTTGCAGGCTCGGGGCGCTCTCAAACTGAGCCCCTTCTTCCGTCATACGCGGACGTACCAATTCTTCCAAGCGCGTATTGTCGGACTGCTTGATGTAATGATTATTCAACCAGGTGAGCTTTTCCGGGTTGAATTGCGCTGGCGATTTCGAGAGATGATCGAGGCCGAACCACTCGCAAAACTGTGCCATCGAGAAGACTTCATCGTCGCCATGGCTCCAGCCGAGACGGGCAAGGTAATTCAGCATCGCTTCGGGCAGATAGCCTTGCGCCGGGTATTCCATGACGCTAACCGCACCATGACGCTTCGACAGTTTCTCGCCGTCCGCCCCCAGAATCATCGGCACGTGACCGTATTCCGGCAATGGTGCTCCAAGCGCATGCAAGATGTTGATTTGGCGCGGAGTATTGTTGACGTGGTCGTCGCCACGAATGACGTGCGTGATTTGCATATCCCAGTCATCGATGGCCACGCAGAAGTTATAAGTCGGCGTACCATCCGGACGAGCGATCACCAGGTCGTCCAGCTCGCGGTTGGAGATCGTGATCTGGCCTTTGACGACATCGTTCCAGGTCACATCGCCATCCAGCGGATTCTTGAAGCGAACAACCGGTTTGCGGCCTTCCGGGACCGGCGGCAAGGTTTTTCCTGGTTCTGGCCGCCAAGTTCCGTCATAACGCGGCTTCTCGCCGATGGCGCGCTGGCGTTCGCGCATCGCCTCCACCTCTTCCGGCGAACAGTAGCAGTGATACGCGGTACCCGCCTGCAGCATCTGAGCAACCACTTCGCGATAGCGGTCCATGCGCTGCATTTGATAGAACGG
>DATLIB010000012.1:0-3454 GCA_035539595.1 Noviherbaspirillum sp. | reverse complement strand
CCATTGGGGCCGACGATGTCCAAAGCCGCAACGTGGCGGCCGTGATGATTACCTCCAGCCTGTCGCCGTTTGCGCGTGCCGGCGACACGCTCGATGTCACCGTGACCTCCATCGGCGATGCCCGCAGCCTGGTCGGCGGTTCGCTGATCCTGGCGCCGCTGAAGGGGCCGGACGGTCGCGTGTATGCGCTGGCGCAGGGCGCGGTATCGGTTGGCGGCTACAAGTACGACATGAACGGCAATGTGGTGCAAAAGAATCACCCGACCGTCGGCGCCATCCCGAACGGCGCGACCATCGAGGTCGGTGTTGTCAATCCGGTGATGAGCGCCGACCATACCGTCACTTTCGTCTTGTCCGAACCCGACTACACCACGGCCACGCGCGTGGCGGACGCGATCAACAATGCCGTCGGGACGCGTGTCGCCGAGGCGCAGGATGCCTCCGGCATCGAGATTCGCGTTCCTGAAAGCCGGCGCGCGCGGCTGACCAGCTTCCTGACCCGGATTGAGAACGTGCATGTCGAACCGGACCGGCGCGCCAAGGTGGTGATCAACGAGCGCACCGGAACCGTTGTATCCGGCGGCGATGTGCGCATCTCGAAAGTGGCGGTGTCGCACGGCGATCTGAAGGTGTCGATCATGACCGATATCTCGGTATCGCAGCCGCTGCTGGTGCGGCAGGTCGGCCCCGACGTACGGACTGCGGTAGTGGCCAATAGCCGCGTGGAGGTGGAAGAACAATCCGAAACCGGCTTTGTCGCTGCAAACAACAATACCGTTGCCGATCTGGTGCAGGCGCTCAATCGGATCAAGACCAATACGCGCGACATCATTTCCATCCTGCGTGCCGTCAAGGCGGCGGGAGCGCTGCATGCGGAACTGGTCGTTCAGTAAATTGTTCGGACAATACTTCACCTTGATAAGGCAAGCACTCGGCACATGATCTCTCTTATCGACAGCAATACCACCGCCCTGTTGAGCCTGGCGCTCGACGCGGCCAGCATGCGCCATCAGGCGATTGCGCACAACATCGCCAATGCCAATACGCCCGGATACAAACCGGTCGGCGTGAGTTTCGAGGCGCACATGACGGAAGTGAAAAACACCTTGGCGCAGGGCCGTACCGTGCCCTTGTCCTCGTGGTCGCATGTGCGTCCGACACTGGAGTTCGTGGCCGACGGCAGGCTGTCGGACGACAAGGTGTCGCTCGACAATGAAGTCGCCAAATTGTCCGAGAACACGCTGCATCACCAGGCATTGCTGAAGATGCTGAATCGTCATTTTTCGATCATGCATACCGCAATCACGGAAGGAAAACGTTGATGGACTACAACGCATCGTTCCAGATCAGCGCCACCGGCATGGCGGTGGAAAAGCTGCGGCTGGACGTTACTGCCGCCAATCTGGCCAATATCCATAGCACGGCGGCTTCTGCCGACCAGTTGTATCGACCGCAGCGGGTTGTCTCGACAGAGGTGCCGCTGAACTTTGCGCAGCAGTTCGGCCAGTTGTATGCAAGGTCCGGCGGCGCGCACATTGTGGACGTGGCGGCGCTGAGCGCTCCGCCCCGACTGGTGCATGAACCGGGTCATCCCCATGCAGATGGACAGGGATTCGTTTCTTATCCTGGTATCAACCATACGTCGGAGATGGTGAATTTGATGAGTGCATTGCGCGCCTACGAGGCGAACGTGGTCGCCATGAACGCGGCCAAGACCATGACCGCCCGCACGCTTGAGATCGGTGGACAGGCATGAGTATCGAAGCGATTGCGCCGATCGGGGTACTGGAAGAAACCGACAAGACGGTTTTTGCGCCGCCGGCCACGGCAGTGCCCGGTAATTTCAGCTCGTGGTTTTCGAAGGAAATGTCCGGCGTGAACGAACGACTGGTCAACGCCGATATCGCGATTCAACAACTTGCGGTAGGAGAAACCCAGAGCCTGCATGACGTGATGATCCGTCTGGAAGGAGCGCGGCATTCCTTCCAGCTGCTGGTGCAGGTGAGAAACCGGTTGCTGGAAGCCTATCAAGAAGTCATGCGTATGCAGGTATAGGGATTATCGTGGCATCTATCAATGAAATATGGGGCGGTTTACAGCAGCGGGCCAAGGTCGGTATCGGCGCTGGCGCAGTGTTGATCCTGGGACTGACCATTGGACTCGGCATCTGGGCATACCGCCCGGATTACCAGGTGCTTTTCGCCGATGTTCCGTCGCGGGATGCTGCCGCGATGACGGCCGAACTGGACCGGATGAAAGTGCCGTACCAGCTGGACGACAACGGCAATACGATCCTGGTGCCCAAGGACCTGGTTTACAAAACGCGGCTGAAGCTGATGGGCAAGGATATTCCCCTGCATGGCGCGGTCGGTTTCGAAGTGTTCAACAATGCCGATTTCGGCATGACCGAGTTCGTGCAAAAGGTGAACTATCAGCGTGCGATACAAGGAGAGCTCACCCGCACCATTCAGTCGATTGATGATGTGCAGTCGGCCCGTGTGCACCTTGCGATTCCCGAGCAGGGCTTGTTCAAGAAAGCAACGACCAAGCCCAAGGCCTCCGTCACGCTGGCGATGAAACCAGGGCGGGTACTCGCAACCGAACAGATTGTGGGCGTGCAACGCCTGGTTGCCGCGTCCGTGCCGGACATCGTGGCCGCCGACGTCACCGTCCTCGACCAGCATGGCGTCGCACTGACACGCGTTGCCGATGAAGCCGGGACGGCATCCGCCACCTCCCAGCTCGATTCCAAACGCAGCACGGAAGACTATTTGCTGCGCAAGATCACGCAGGTGCTGGACCGCACCTTCGGACCGGGCGAAGCCATTGCCAGCGTGGATGTTGCCTTGAATATGGACCAAAGCAAGGTGACGACCGAGGAAGTGTTGCCGGCCAAGGCAGGCGCACAGGAAGGCAGTCCGGCGGGAGTGGTGATTCGCGAACGGCAAACGACACGGGAAAGCGGCGCAGCGGCGGGAGACAAGACGGCCGCGGCCGGTGGTGTGACGACTATCGAGTCGGACTATCAAGTGGGCCGCAGGGTAGAGCAAGTGGTGACCGGGGCCGGGACGCTGCGCCGCATGACGGTGGCGGTGGTGGTCAAGCAAGCGCTCAGTGAGACGCAAATAGAAAAACTGAAAGAGGTGCTCGGCCTGGCTGTCGGGTTTAACAGCCAGCGCGGCGACGCTATCGTGGTACAGACGATGGAGACGCTGGCACGTTCTTCCGGCATGGCACCGCCAGCCGTGACCGTAGAGGGAGCAGCAGGTGTCGGCGAGGAACTGCGGGCGACGGCTACGCCGGACGGCCAGCCAGCCCACGCGCAAGGACAAGCGCCGGCACCGTGGCAGGACATCTGGGTATTTGCCGCGATGTTCGGTGCGGCTGCGGTTCTCGGCGCGGCGTACTTCCTCCTGGGTAGCGCAAAGCGGCTGGAGCGCAAGCGCTTGCAAGA
>DATLIB010000011.1:0-13389 GCA_035539595.1 Noviherbaspirillum sp. | reverse complement strand
TTCCCAATCTTTACGCGCCAGCCCCTTGGGCGGTTGGAAATTGTTGCCGTAGTAATTGAAGTAAGACTTCACATCCTGCGAACTCCACGCCTTGGCCCAACCACTGACGGCTTTCAGCACGTCCTCGCGTTCGCCGTTGTCGCTTGGCTCCGGACTAGGCTCTGCCTTAGGCGCCTCTTGCTTGGCCACCTTGGGAGCGGGTGCCGGGGCTGCTGCAACTGGAGGCACCGCTACTGCAGCTGGCACTGCGGGCTTGGCTGATTTAGCGGCAACCTGCGGCGCGACCGGGACTGCAGCCGGAGAGATTTTCGCATTGGCCGGGTTTGTTGCACCGCTGGCATTACCGACCAGTGAGTGCACCAGTGTCAACTTCGACTTCGCCGCTGAATTGCCAGAATCGAGTTGAAGTGCCTTGTCGTATGCCTGACTTGCCAAGCGGGCGTGCACATCGCCGAGGTTTTCATAGGCGGTGGCATAGCTGGGGTTGGTTCGGATGGCGGCATCCAGCGCCGTACGTGCCTTGTCGTATTGACCGGAAGAGGCATACAACACCGCCAGGTTGTTGTAGGGCTCAGGCAGCGACGGATAATCTTCGGTCAGTTTGCTGAACACGGCGATGGCTTCGGCAGATTTATTCTGCTCGGTGAGAATGACTCCTTTCAGGAACCGCATCTGCGCATCGCGTGGATTCCTGGCCAGGAATGCATCCGCTTTACCCAACGCTTGCGCATACTGCCCGGCACGCATCAATTTGGTAACGTCGCTGGCCTCATCCGCCAGCACAGGGCCAGCAAACAGCGCGACCAGAAAGCCGGACACTGCAATGGCGTTATTCAGTACAGGACGTAAACGTGACTGGGTCTTGCAGTGCGATGTTGGAGTCATGGTTCGTTTGGAGTTTTTTGCAGCAAAAGGAAAACCTGCCATGGTTGCGAAGCAGCCTTCGCCTTGCCTAACCGGATGTTAAACCAGTGCATTCTATACGGTGTCAGCGAAATATGCCATTTGACAGGGGGGAGACTTATCAGCTCTACAAGCGCCACCGCACCCTATACCGGCCAGTGGCAAATGCGATAAAAGCGGCACATTAGCCATGTGCCGCGCCTCGTCATAAGGAGATTATTCCGTCGCTGGATCTACCTGCGCTGTCTGCGCCGTCTGATCTGTCAGGTCATCCGCCATCTGAATTCCACCGAGCTGATAGGACAAGCGCAATCGAGGTGTCGTCGCCATGTCGGCATTAACAATCGGGATGGATGGTTCTGCCATGGAAACGGCCGTAGTCTGGGAGGCGGCATAGCCGATTGAAGCCTTCTCCGGCGTCATGGTCGTGGCCACGGCTAAGCCTGCGATAAACGCCGCACCACTCAGCAACGCGACCAGAGGGCGCGTGACGCCGCGACTGCTTACCGCGAGCACCGGCGCATCTTTCAGTATCGTTTCCGCACGTACGCGCCACTCAGCGACCGCAGCCACTTTCTGATTCATGCGTTCCATCAAGGCTTGCGCCATTACCTTGGCCGCAGCCTGTTCGCGTTCGCAGTTGGCGCGGAGCACCTCCGCCTGTTCGGCGGTCGATGTTGCATAGGCCTGTTGCTCACGCGCGGCGGCCAGCGCACGGCGCTCGGCTGCCACACGCGCTTCTTCTGCCGATTTGGCTTCGATTTCCGCTTCCATGCGCTGGTTAGCCAGCTCGGCTGCTTCGCGCTCCGCCACGGCGCGCTCTTCGGCTTCAGCACGTGCAATATCTTCGGCACGGATTCGTTCTTGCATGGCGGCCAGCGCTTCCTGCTCTGCCTTGGCACGTGCGCTTTCAATCCGGGCCAGCGCAATCGTTTCGCGCGCCTTGGCCTCGGCTGCCTCCGCTGCCTGACGCTGCATTTCGGCCTGCTCTGCCGCGCTTTCCAGCAGCTGCTTTTCAGCGTTCACCAAGGTTTCGGAGGCTTGGCGCGCAATGCGCGCTGCCTGTTCGCGTGCCCGTGTTACCTGTACCTGTTCGCTTTCGATGCGTGCGCGTTCCTGCTCGTCAGCGCAGGCGTTCTTTTCCGCTTCCAGCTTTTCCGCGATGGCGGCCAAGGCCTGTTGCTCGGCTGCGGTTCGCTCGCGTTCAATGCGCAACTTCTCCTGCACCGCCGTCAATGCCTCTTCTTCGGCATTGGCACGCTGCCGCTCGACGGCAGCCAGTTCTATCGCTTCGCGCGCACGTGCAATGGCTATTTGTGCCGTCTTACGGCGCAGCTCAGCCTGTTCGGCGACTTTTTCCAGCAGCTGCTTTTCAGCAGCACGCCTGGATTCCAGGGATTCACGCGCTACGCGCTCCGCCTCTTCCCGCGCTCTGAGAATTTCAGTCTGTTCCTGCTCGGCCTGGGTTCGTGCTTCAGCGGCGCTGCGTGCCTTTTCTTCCACCACCAGTTTTTGTGCGATGGCTGCCCGTGCCTGTTGCTCGGCGCTTGCACGCTCTTGCTCCACGCGGGCGAGTTCATCCGCTTCCCGGACCTTGGCTTCTGCTGCGATCGCGGCCTTGCGCGCCATCTCCGCGTGTTGCGTCGACTGCTCCAGTTCGCGCTTCTCAGCCGCCAGCTTCGAGGCTATCGCGTCGCGCGCGGCCAGTTCCGACAGTGCTCTTGCACGTGCCGTTTCCGCGTGTTCAGCCTCAGCGCGCGCCCGTTCGGCAGCGTAGTTGCGTGCTGCCATCTCCAAGGCGCGTTTTTTCTGGATTGATTCCAAAGCTTGCTGTTCGGCGACAGCACGTTCGTGCTGGGTACGTGCCAATTCCATTGTTTCGCGCGCCCTGGCTTCGGCGGCTTCCGCAGCTTGGCGCTCCAATTCAGCCTGGCGGGCCGCATGCTCAAGCTGCTGCTTTTCGGCGACACACTTGGCTTCCGCTGCGCGTCGGGCTTCGAGTTCCTCCCGTTCACGCGCGCGCAGCAGTACTGTTTTTTGTCGTTCAGCACGCAAGCGTGCCTCTGCTTCGGCGCGCACTGCTTCCATCGCTTGCCGTTTGTCCTTTTCTGCTTGCAACGCCTGTTGCTCGGCGTCGGCCCGCTCGCGTTCGATGCGCGCCAGTTCGGTCGCTTCACGCGCCTTCAGCAGCGCCGCCTGTGCGGCCTTGCGTTGCAGCAGGGCCGTCTCCTTGCTTTGCTCCGCGTGGAGCCGCGCAGCCGTGTTGCCGGCCTCTTGCGCCAAGCGGATTGCACGGTCGGCCGCTTCCTGCGCGCGCAAGGCTTCTGCTTGCTCCTGTTCAGCACGCGCGCGCGCTTCGGCTTCCGCAAGCGCGGCCTGTTCGGCGGCCACTTTCTGCTGCGCGGCTTGGAGGGCGCGTTGTGCAACGTCTGCACGCAAACGTTCCAGTTGTACTTTTTGCTGCAAGGCTTCCAGCGTCTGCTTTTCGTCCCTGACGCGCTGGCGTTCGAGGCGGGCGAGCACTACCGCTTCACGCGCCTTCCGCAGTGCTGCCTCTGCAGCCTCGCGCTGTGCATCGGCGCTTTCCATGGCCTTGGCAAGTGCCAGTCGGGCGGCGGCGCATTTATCTTCCTCGGCCATGCGTGCTGCCTCGTCGGCTTGCTCTTGCATGCGCAATAGATCGGAATGCTGTTCTTCCGCCTTGGCCCGTGCAGCGGCTGCAGCGATAGCGGCTTCTTCTGCACGAAGTTTTTCCTGCAAAGCGCTTACCGCCTGCTGTTCAGCTTCGGCGCGATCGCGCTCGGCGCGGGCGCATTCCATCGCTTCACGGGCTTTTACGGCGGCAAGTTCGGCGGCCCGGCGCTGCAGTTCGGCATGTTCGGTGGCGCGGGCATAGGCTTGCTCTTCAGCGGCGGCCTGCTCGGCAGCCATTTTGGCGGCGGCACGTTCCAGCTCGACACGTTTTTCGGCCAACTGCCTCGCCTTTTGCTCTTCGTTGCCACGGGCTTGCGCTGCTTCGGCGATCATGTGCTCGGCGTCCGCCCGCTCGCGCGCTTCTTGCATGACACGCGCTTCGGCTTCGAGGCGCGCACGCGCCTGATGGTCGGCATCGTGCTCGGCTTCGATGCGCGCGAAAGTCACGTTTTGCAATTCGCGTTCGGTGGCAATGCGGGCCTCAGTCGCAATGCGAATACGTTCCTCGGCTTCACGGCGAGCCTGGGCCGCTTCGGCGGCGACCGCTTCCGCATGCTCGCGGCGCGCGGCTGCCTGGCGCATTTCGGATTCGGCTTGCAGGCGCAGTTCCAGCGCTGCGACTGCTTTGCGTTCGACTTCGATCCGCGCCTGCGCAGCAGCTTCCTTTTCCTGCTCGATGAGCGTACGGGTGCGCGCTTCTTCTCTCGCGCGCACTTCGGCGGGAGCACGGCTGAGCGTGGCCTGCAATGCCATTGTTTCCTCACGCTCACGCTCACGCGCCAGCCCAAGCGCTTCGCTGCGCGCGTCGACCAACATTTCAGCGGATTGGCGCGCCTCTTTTTCCCGGCGTTCCTGCTCGCGTGCCAGTTCGGCCGCGCGGGCCTCGGCGCGAGCGCGGCCTTCGGCTTCCTGCTTGGCGGCTTCAGCGGCAGCAACACGCTGTGCGGATTGCCAACGTGCCAATTCGGTTTCCCGGGCCAGCTCTTCTGCCGCTTTGGAAGCGCGTGCGGCCATGTCAGATTCTGCGGCGATCTGTGCCGCCGCGAGCTTGTGCGCTTCCTGTTCGACACGGGTGCGTTCTTCCGAGAGGCGCCTGGCCTCGGCATCGGCCTCGGCCCGGGCGCGCAATTCGACAAGTTCCTTTTTAGCGGCAGCGGCGCGCGCCTCGCTGGCCTCGCGCGCCTCGCGCTCCGCGTCGTAACGTGCGCGGCTGGCTTCGATAGCCTCTTCGGCGGCGCGGGCATTTTGGTAGGCTTCGGCGGCAGCAGCAGATTCGATGCGGGCACGCTCTTCGGCCAAGGTGCGTGCTCGCGCTTCGGCATGTGCGCGGTTTTCAGCAGCGACTGTGGCCTTGGCTTCGGCTTCCACGCGGGCAATGGCTTCGCGGATCGCCTTGAGGTCGACAACCCCAGTGCGCGTAGCGGCTTCCGACCGTGTAGTCATGCCTTTCGCAGCATCTCCACCGTCCAACGCCTTGTCATCTTCTTCTTGCAGACTGTTCTGCATCGCTTGATTCATTTCCATGGTGCCTCCCGCTGTGTGAGCGATTCCGGCGATGACTGCTCACCACCGGCCGGAATTTCTTAACATGCATTATCAAGAGGAAACAAGGCTGCCAGCCCAGCGAACAGAAGGGAAAATCCGGATTACTTCCTGAATATGGCGAACCGCCGTGGCCGGCTGTCGGCGCAAAACGGACGACAGATTGATGCAAAACGATTACATTACGCGGTCAAGAAAATCTTGCCTATTCGGCATTTTTAGGGACCGTAGCACTGCCATCGTTGCCATTATCGATGGCGGGAGCAAAGACATTTTGGATAGTGATGCACGTCGATAACGAGGCAAAGACCACGCCCCTTCCCGATCCACAACAGCCGCTGGCCGGACGCCGCGTGCTGGTCGCCGATGACAACCCGGTCAACCGTAAGCTGGCCGCCCGCCTGCTGGAGAATCTGTCTTGCACGGCGGGACTTGCGTGCAGCGGCACGGAAGCAGTCGAAATGCATGCCAGTGCGCCTTACGACCTGGTATTGATGGATTGCGTCATGCCTCAGCTTGATGGCTACCAGGCGACGCAGCGCATTCGCGAAATGGCGGGAAATGCCCGTTATGCGCCGGTGATCGCCCTGACTTCTGCCGATTCCCCGGTTGAACGCGAGAAATGTGCCGCTGCCGGGATGGACGATTTTTTGGCTAAACCGCTACGAGCGCAGGCACTGAAGAGCATGCTGACGCGCTGGCTGCCGCCAGCCGTCAGCATTGAGTCTGATGGACACGACCATGGCGACGGGCTGAACGCAGTGCAGGAAATGTTCGGCGCCGACTTTCCTGAACTCGCCATGCTTTACCTGGCAGACAGTCCACCGCGCCTGGCCATGCTGCGTCGTGCGCGGGATGAAAACGATACATTCCGGCTCATCAAGATTGCACACGCCTTTAGCGGCAGTTGCGCGTCCATCGGCGCAGCCGGTCTTTCGGCCATGTGTCGCGAGCTGGAACTGCGCGTGACCGCCGGGGCGCTGCAGGACTTCGAGCAACGACTGGCGGCAATTGAAGTCGAATACCGCAGGGTCAGCGACAAACTGCGGGCCATGATCAAGACTTAGGACTTATCCGGTCCGCACCACCATCAATCCGGCACGCAAGCCGATGCGCACATCCGGATTCGGGAATACCACGTACTGGGTTTCCGGCCCGACCCGATAAACAGTCTCGCCGTCTTTCGCCACAACAGTCCCTGGCGCCATGGGCGTAAAGTTTTTCGTGCCATGATCGAACGACAGGCGGAAGGCGTCGCTGCGCTTGACCAGTTCCGTGACAACCTTGAATACGTCGGGCATGACACCGCCAGCGGTGCCGATGCCGGTGCGGAGCAGGGTCTCCAGGGCCTGCTGCGCTTTGCCGAACTGGCTGAGGTCGTTGCCGCCCAATGTGCCTACTTGTCCCAGTTCGACCGTGGCGCTGGCGGCGCCGAAGCCGGCCGCCGTATAGGAACTGAACGTACTCGCCGCCAAGGGGTTGAGAATCGTCGCGCCTATACCTGCCTGCCCCAGCCAGCCTAGCAAGGCCTGCTTGCGTGCCTCCTGAATCGTGTCCGGGACGACGGCAAAGGTAGGGTAATAGGAGGCACGAATCGCAGTGTGCAAATCGAGATGCCAGTTTTCCGCATTCGGTCCCGCGAAGAAATCCGCTGTCGCGCGCATGATGGCTGCGGCGCGCTGCGCTTCGACGGAGTCCTGCGCGTCGCTATGCTCCGGATGGAACAGCCGGTTCAGGTCCTCATCCACGAAACGCGTGCCTTGTGCAATCGCCCGCGGATTGCCGACCACCGCCATCAAGTCCACCGCCAATGCATGCGGCTCCTGCCGCAGCGCGTCCAGAAGCCGCGCCAGTATTTCGATGGGGGCAGTTTCATCGCCATGCACGCCGACCGAGAGCAATAGCCTCTGCCGGCGCGACGAACGTGTCGGCGCACGCACTTGCAAGATGCCGGGTACCGGCAATCGCACAGAGAATCCGGCATCGGCGAAGCACTGGCCGGCGTGCGTGAAATCTGCCTCGGCAAGCGCACGCACCGATGATGGCAAAGCGTTCAGGTCCGCTGACATCAGGCGACATTCACAGCGGAAGATGCCGCTTCGGACAAGGTCCAGACCTTGAGCACTGCCTGCTCCACATCCGACGGCGGCGTAGCATCGGTATCACGCGCCGCCAGCTTGAGCCTGCGCATCAATGCCGCAATCACCTGCGCCGGATCACCGGACGACGCGCCACCGGCGGGACTCTGCTGGAGCAGATGCATCAGCAAGCGCTGCTGGGCGCGCCGCAACGCCCGCAAGGCATGGCCGCGCAAGGCGTCCTGTGCCGCAGTTGCCGATGCCTGGGTCAATGCGCGTTCCAGGTCTTCGATACCGGCCTGGTGGCGCAGAACCATGCCCAGTTGCAGGAATTGCGGCAGGCTCATGCCCTCGGGGCGCGGCACCGACAAGCCGGCAAACAAGAAGTCGGCCACGCTTTCCAGCGTTTCCACGGTCTTGCATGCCTGCGCGAATGCGGGGGGCAGGCCGGACAGCGCGAGCGGCGATGTGTTCGGCGATGCCAGCGCATCAATCGTTTGCGGCTGGCTGAATAGTCGCGTGAGTTCATCCAGTGCGCCGGATTCGCGCAGTTGCTGCTGCGGCACCGACAGCACACCCTCGATCAGCGCTTTCTGCAGGGAACGGGTATGGCGATCGACATCAATGGATAGCTCGCGCGGAATGCGCAGCGCATGGGCATCCAGTACGGCAAACACCGGCGCCAGATGCAAGGCAGCCCACGCTTGTGCCCATGCACAGATGGCCTCGGTTTCATTGCAGTCGTGCGCTGCTGCGATGGCGCCGATCAGCACCGGTCCGCAGCGGTTGACCGATTCGTTCGCCAGCACGGTGGCGAGAATGGCATTGGCCAGCGGATGCTCCAGCACATTGCGGGTGGCAGCCAGCGCGGGCGGGAAATACGGCGTCAGCAGCGTGCTTGCCCATGGGCGTTGGGTGAGCGGCAGTTCGGACAACAAGCGCTTATAACGGTTTTTGACATGCGCGAGGACGACCGCCAGTTCCGGCGCGGTGAGGCCGCGCCCTTCCGCTTTGCGGGCCGCCAGTTCCATCACCGACGGCAGTTGTTCCAGCTTGCGCGACAGGACACCTTCTGCTTCCAGACTGGCGATCAGGGCGGCGTAGCCATCCTGCACCGCTGCCTCCGTCTGCGCTTGTGTTTCACGTGCCAGCAGATGGGTTTGCAGCGTGTTGTCGCGCAGGACCAGGGATTCGATGTCGGCGGTGATGTCGGTCAGCAGGCGCTTGCGTTCCTCCTGATCGATCCGGCCCGCATGGACCTCGGCATCCAGCCAGATTTTGACGTTCACCTCGTGATCGGAACAATCCACCCCCGCCGAGTTGTCGATGGCGTCGGTAAAGAGTTGACCGCCCTTGAGTGCAAATTCGATGCGGCCGGCCTGCGTCGCGCCCAGGTTGCCGCCTTCCGCCACCACCTTGCAGCGCAGTTGCGCCCCATCGGCGCGCAGGGCATCGTTGGCGCGGTCCTTGACCTGTTCATGCGTTTCGGTCGTGGCCTTGATGTACGTGCCGATGCCGCCGTTGTAGAACAGATCGACCGGCGCCGTCAGAATCGCGTGCATCAATTCTTCCGGTGTCAGGCTGGCGACGTCAATGCCGAGCGCAGTGCGTGCCTGCGGCGACAAGTCGATGCTGCGTGCGCTGCGCGGCCAGACACCACCCCCTGCAGAAATCAGATGCTTATCGTAATCGTCCCAAGAAGAGCGCGGCAAAGTGAACAAGCGCTGGCGCTCGCTGAACGCGCTTTCCGGATCCGGATCGGGGTCGATGAAAATATGCCGGTGATCAAATGCCGCGACCAGTTTCAAGCGGCGCGACAGCAGCATGCCGTTGCCGAACACGTCGCCCGACATGTCGCCCACGCCGACCACGGTGATGGGCGTGCGGTCGAGGTCATGGCCGAGTTCGTAGAAATGGCGCTTGACGGCTTCCCATGCGCCCTTGGCGGTGATGCCCAGTTTTTTGTGATCGTAGCCGTTGGAACCGCCGGAAGCGAAGGCATCGCCCAACCAGAAGCCGCGCTTGAGCGCAATGCCGTTGGCGATATCCGAGAAGGTGGCAGTGCCCTTGTCTGCTGCCACCACCAGGTAAGGATCGGCATCGTCGTAGCACACAGTGTCCGGCGGCGACACGATCTCGCCGCGCACGCGGTTATCGGTCAGGTCCAGCAGACCGGCGATGAACAGGCGATAGACCGCCTCGCCTTCCGTTGCCACCATTTCACGGGTTGCATCCTTGGGCATCATCTTGCAGACAAAACCGCCCTTTGCACCGGCAGGAACGATGACGGCGTTCTTGACCATTTGCGCCTTGACCAGTCCAAGTACTTCGGTGCGGTAGTCTTCCATGCGATCGGACCAGCGCAGCCCGCCGCGCGCCACCGGCCCGCCGCGCAGATGCACGCCTTCGAAGCGGCGCGCAAAGACGAACAGTTCCCGATACGGGCGTGGCTGCGGCAGCAGCGCCAACTGGCTGCTATCGAACTTGAACACGATGGTGTCGCTGTCCTGCCCCTGCCCGCCCTGGAAATAGGAGGTACGCAAGGTGGCCAGCATCAGGTCGGCGATGCTGGCCAGGATGTTTTCGGTATCCGCATGATCGACGTCCGTCAGGCGCTGCTTGAAAGAAGACAGCGAGGCCGTGCCGAAAGCACGCTGCTCGGTGCTGAGCGTGGGATCGAAACGGGCGGTGAACGCTTCCACCAGCGCGCGCAGATGTGCCGGCTGCGTCTTCAGCCTCTCCGCCATGTAGCGCAGACTGAAGCGGCAGCCGGCCTGGCGCCAGTAGCTGGCATAGGCGCGTACCACCTGCACTTCCCGCATGCGCAGGCCGGCTTCGGTTACCAGCGCGTTCATGCGGCCATCCTCGGCTTCGTCGTTGAACAGGCACTCGAACAGTTCCTGCGCGGCTGGCGCAACCTGCGGCTGCGCCAGCTTGATGGCGCTTTGCGCATCGACCGAGAGCGAGGACACGAAGAAGCGCGTTCCATCCAGCGCCGGAATGGCATGCGTGCGCTCGCGCAGGATGGCGACACCGGCATTCTGGAGCGCCGGCAGGATGTGCGACAAGGGAGGAACGCTGTTGATGGAATGCAGGCGGATCGTGACGGTCTCGGCACTCTGGGCTTCGATACGGACTTTCACGCGCGAGGGTTGCGCATTGCCGAGCAAGGTGCACAGGTCGCGATAGGCCACTTCTGGCGCGACCGCGTTGACATAGTCCGCCGGTAGACCGAGACGCAGTTTGCGCAGCGCCTGGCGCAGATCGATATCGTCGCTGCCATCGATCAGGTGATCGAAGCTGTTGTGCCAGCCGTCCAGCACGGCCAGCAGCGGCTGCTGGATGCCGGCATCCAGTTCCAGCGCCATGTCGGCGCCGTTGGCGATCAGGTACAGGCGCGCCAGCGGACCATCCGCCAGATGCGTCTGCACCCGCACATCGCGGGCGCCGGAAATCCCGCGCAGCGTCTGTGCCAGGATGTCGGCCAGATGGCCGCTGTAATACTCACGCGGCATGTACACCAGCACATTCAGATGGCGTCCATACACGTCGCGGCGGGCAAAGACCTTGGCGCGCGGCTGCTTGTACAACGCCACCACCGCGCCGCAGACTTGCGCCAGCCAAGCCGGTTCCGCTTCCATGACTTCGGGGCGCGGCAGGAATTCGAGGATTTCAAGAAATTTTTCGGCGCGAAAACCTTCCGAACGCACGCCGGCCAGCGTCAACACTTGCTGGATGCGGCCACGCGCAAATGGCAATTGCGGCAGTGTACTGGCGGTGGCCACGCGCGAGAACAGGCCGACAAAGCAATGCTCGCCAAGGAGCTTGCCCTGGCTGTCGGTGTCACGTACACCGATGAAGTCCAGCTGCTGATCGCGATGCAGCGTGGATTGCACGTCGGCCTTGACCACGGAGAGTGTTTCCTTGCGCGCCGCCAAGGTATCGAAATCGCCCGGAATGCCGGCCAGGCAATTGCCGTACACCGGATGCGCCGTGTCGGTCAGCACGCCCAGCGCACTGCCCGACTCGCGCACCAGTTCGCGCTGGCCCGCCATCACTTGATAACGCGCATAGCCGAAGGTTTCCAGGCCGCCGTTGCGTGCCCAGTCGAGAAAGTCCGCGACCTCCTGCCCGCCTGCCTCGCGTGCGTCAGCGGCGACGTCGGCCATCTTTTGCCGCAATACCCCGGCGTCACGGTGCACGATCGCAGCGTCGCCAGCCGCCATGCGAATGGCCTCGCGCAATGCCGCAAGGTCGGGTGCGGCCAGCCGATCCGACATCAGGCACAGCACGTAAGACTCGGCATCGGCGGCGACACTCCCTTTGCCCACCTTGCCGACGTGCAGAATACCGCCGTCCGGCGCGCGCTCCACCGCCAGCACGGCATTGAGCACCGCGCGCGAAGGCAGGCGCATCTTGCGCATCGCCATGACCATCGAATCCACCAGGAAAGGCATGTCCGGGTTCAGGATCAGCAAGGCGCTGGCATGGCCGCCGCGACCGTCCGCATAGGCCAGGGATTCAATGCGGCACCCCTCCTGCGGCGTCCAGGCAAGCATGCGCGAAAAGCCTTCCCACAGGGGCGAGGCCAGGCTTTCCTCCTCCAGTCCAACGAGGTCTTCCTCTTCCACCGCGTCCAACCAGGCACCAATCAATTGGGCAAGCTGTGCCGTGACGGGGGATGCCGCTTCGTCGTGGCCGGAGAGCGCGCACGCCAGCGTCTTGCTGCGCAACTCCATCGATTGTTCTGTCATGTGCATCTCCATGGGAGGGATGGTTTCCCGTTGCTACCGTTCATCGCTGAAAGTCGTACAGCCCCGGCAACCGCAGGATCGTCGTCAGTTCATCCAGGGCAGTGTGCACTTCCCGCGCCAGCATGGGATCGGCCAGATCGTCCGGCGCCAGACGGTCGCGGTAATGCCGCTCGACCCACGCCATCAGCTTGACGTACAGCGCATCGTTCATGATCACGCCTTGGTGCATGGCGGCGGCTTCGGCGTCGGTCAGCACCACGCGCAAGCGCAGACAGGCCGGGCCGCCGCCGTTGCGCATGCTTTGGCGCAGGTCGAAGCGGATCAATTCGTCGATCGGGCCGCCGCTCGCGATCAGCGCTTGCAGATAAGCGGCCACGGCCTTGTTTTCCTGGCACTCCTGCGGTACCAGCAACGCCATCCGGCCGTCCGGCTTGCTCAGCAACTGGCTGTTGAACAGATAACTGGACACCGCATCGGCCACCTTCACTTGCGCCGCATCGACGCGCACGGGCAACAACTGCGCCTGCACCGTGTCCAGCGCCTGCTGTAATGAAGCCAGCGCCACCGGCTCGTCGGCGAATGCCTGCCGGTGATAGAACAGGACATTGCCGTTGCCGACCGCAATCACGTCGTTGTGGAACACGCCCTGGTCGATGACAACCGGGTTCTGCTGAACGAACACAGTCCGCTTTGCATCCAGACGATGCAGCCGCGCCACCGCTTGACTGGCTTCCAGCGTCTGCCGCGCCGGGTAATGTCGGGGCGACGGTGCGTGGGCATCGAACTCGACGCGGCCATAGACGAACATCTCGACGCCTGCGGCACCGTACGCCGTGCACAGGCGGGTATGGTTGGCCGCCCCCTCGTCGCCGAAGGCCGGGGTCGGCGGCAGTGCGTCGTGCACCGCAAAGTATTTTTCATCCCTGAACACGGCGCGCAGGTTGCGCCCCGTCTGCGCATGTTCGACCGAGCGGTGCAGCTTGTTGTTCAGGTTGGCGACGGTGAAGTGGACACGGCCATCGGCGGTATCGGTCGATGGGCTGACCGTGGCAGCGTTGGCGGTCCACATCGGCGATGCCGACCAGGCGCAGGCAAGGATAATGGGGGCTTCCTTGTGCGCCCGCGCCAGCGCATCGGCATCGCTGCCATTAAAGCCGAGACTGCGCAGCAATCCGAAGTTGGGCCGCGCCTGCGGCGGCAACAGCGCCTGCGCGAACCCGCGCGACGCCAGCGCATGCATCTTTGCCAGTCCTTGCAACGCCGCCTCTCTCGGATTGGCAATGCGATTGACATTGTGGGCGGAAGCGACATTGCCGAAGGACAGTCCGGCGTAATTGTGCGAGGGACCGACCAGCCCATCGAAATTGAACTCGCGTGCTGAAGTCATTTTTTGTCTTTCATGCTTGGGACTGCACTAA
>DATLIB010000010.1:0-8371 GCA_035539595.1 Noviherbaspirillum sp. | reverse complement strand
GGTACCGGTCATGCGGATCGGCTCTGGTATTTGTCGGAAAAGATTGACGACAGGAGCACACCCAAGCACAAAATTATCCTTGCTAATTCTGTCCAATAGATGTCTTGACGACTCCTTTGTGGAAACGCTGCCTAGACCGATTCTGACCTCCAGCGCCCGTGTGTGTGCAGGCAGACGCCCTCGAATCGCTCGCAAGTCGAGGTCAAAAAAATTAAACTTATCTGGAAAAACGAAGTACTCCAGCATCAACTGGCAAGCGCGATGGGCACGAGCGTCCGGTTCAAGCAGAGTTTGATCATCGGCAAAACCGACCGGTTGAATAGCGGAAAGAGGCAGCGCAATCTTCTGCACGCTTCCAGGGATAACTACCCACACTCCGACCGCTCCGGTAAAAAGCGCCTCGCGGATCAGCGCGACCACCGCCGGTTCGCCATTCAGGAAAAACCGCAATTTCCCCATATTCAGTGCCTCGAAACTTGCCGATTCCGACAGCACTGCGAGTTCGATCCGGATCGCGGCTTCGGCTGCCCGCACAACATCGGTAGGCAAGCCGCTGGTGTCAAAAACATTCTCGTACGCCGCCTTAGAAATAGCCAAAGGCCAAATATCGACGTCATAGGCGGTAGTGAAACGACATGGGACACCACGGACCGAGCGCGTACTCAGCATGGTATGCCGGGGTATCCGTGCTGCTTTGGTTAACTGCGCCGCTGCGGCACCGCCGTCAAAATGAGCAATGGACACTGATGGAAACGGGCGCAGGTATTGCGGGTAAACCACTTGCAGCAGCGCATCGGTAAATTCAGGATATTCGTCGTCGAGCTTTTTATGCAGACGGCCCGTCAGAAAAGCAAACGACTCGATCAGTCGTTCGATGTGCGGGTCTTCGCAGGTTTCCCCCGAAAGAAGCAGACGGCCAGCGATCTTGGGATAACTTTTTGCAAAGTCGTGCGACAACCTTCGCAGGAAAGTGAGCTCGCGCTCGTAATAAGGAAGCAAGGTGTCCATGGACTTTTAAGATGACGCAGCGCGCTTGGCTTTGCTGACGGAATATTGCAGATTGGAGGGCTGTAGAAGAGCATCGAAGAACACCGGCTCGGTCGAGGGATGCACCACCAGCAGCGCATGAATCGCGAATTTCAACCGGTTAATCGCACCGTCCTCCAGCTCCAGAGACACGTGTACCTGACGCAATCGGCGCTCATGGATGGCAATCGTACGTTCCAGCGAACGGCAGATATGACCTCGGTCAGCAGGATTGGCGAGACTTAGTCCAACGAAATCATTCATGCCATAGCTGCCGATTGAACGCAAGGTTTCGGGAAAATCCTGAAACACCGATTCGTCATGCGCACAACGGCAATTCAGCAAAGCCTCCAGATCGCGAGCGACCGATTCTTTCAATTCTTCCGCCGTCAGCAATTTGAGTGGGTTCCGCTCGCTAGGCTCGCGCGACGCATTGTCGGCAAGTCGCTCGAAAAGCGTCGGAGGATACTTTGCTTTGGAAAACACACCAATAGACATGAATCAATGAAAACCGCCACTGCAGACGAAAATTGCGGCGCCCTGACGGCGCCGCAATCACGTGAAGAAAAAACAGAGAATTACACTGCCTCGGTGGCTTTGTTTTTAGCCAGGCTCCACATTTGCGGATTGCTGCCGCCTTTCTTGCCATCGATGCCTTGAACCGTGTAAGTCCACTTCACTGAAGCGTACTTGAGTGCAACGGTTTCAGTCGGCAGACCTTCTTCCTTGACTACCGGAGCCACGGAAGCAACGATCACGTGATTCAGGACGACTTCAAGGTACTTGACCTTTTCCTTGCCACTGGCACGCATGAATTCAATAGTGACCTTGTTATAGGTATCGCCTTGACTACAAGCCAGCCACAGGGACGGGCTGGTCGAATCGATATCCTTTGTGAAGATCATGTCGCCATGCTCGCAACGTTCGGCGGTGTGACCGCCAGAGGTACTGGCAGTCGCCGATTTCGGCTGACGAATCAGATGGTTCCAGGACAGGGCTTCCAGCCATTTTGCATGTGCCTCATCGCGCGACTCGCCCTCGATCTTGGTATCGCCACCTTCGAACTTCAGATAAATATCTTTCATGCTTTTAATGCTCCTTAAAAATGCGCACGCGTGCGTGCTAAATAGACTCTGAAACCACCGCAGGAAAGACTACGACTTTGCCGACTGCGGCAACTCGGCGACCAGGCGCAATGAAACGCTTAACTCGTCCAACTGGAAATGCGGCCGGAGGAATGTCACGGCGCGGTAAACACCTGGTCTGCCGGGCACTTCTGATACCTGCACTGCCGCCTCCCGCAATGGGTACTGCGCTTTAATTTCCTGCGAAGCAGAATCGTCCATCACGACGTATTGGGCCAGCCAGTTGTTAAGGAACTGTTCAACGTTGGATGCAGCAGCGAAACTGCCGATTTTGTCCCGCATCATGGACTTCAGATAATGCGCAATGCGGCATGACGCGAACACGTACTGCAACTGGGTTGAAAGCACCGCATTGGCGTTTGCCGAGTCGGTGTTGTATTTTTTTGCCCGTTGAACAGACTGCGCGCCGAAGAAGGCCGCATAATCGGTATTCTTGCAATGCACCAAAGGAATAAATCCCAGGTCACTCAATTCCTTTTCACGGCGGTCGGTAATCGCAATTTCGGTTGGGCACTTCAACGCAACCTCGCCGTCGTCAGTCTTGAATGTATGTGTCGGCAGATCTTCGACCAAGCCGCCCCCTTCTACTCCACGAATCGCGGCACACCATCCGAAATGTTCGAATGCATTCGTCAGTCGCGCTGCAAACGCATACGCGCTATTGATCCAAAGGTATTTGCCATGATCCGTGCCATCGACATCCTCGACGAAGCCAAACCCTTCCACCACCGTGCCCTCCTTCGGGTGGTACGGCATGCGTCCGAGGAAACGCGGCACGGCAAGACCGACATAACGAGAGTCTTCCGATTCACGAAAAGATTTCCATTTGGCGTATTCAAGCGTATCGAATACTTTCGCCATATCGCGCGGCTTGCCCAGGTCGGAAAACGAATCAAGCCCCAGCAACTCCGGCGACGCGGCTGAAATGAAAGGCGCATGTGCAGCGGCCGCCACATGGGACATTTGTTCAATGAAATACATGTCTTCCGGCTGCCGCGTAATCTCGTAGTCACCGACCAAGGTCCCGAACGGCGCACCGCCAAAGGTGCCGAACTCTTCTTCGTAGACCTTCTTGAACAACGCACTCTGGTCGAAGTCGATCGCATTGTTGAAGTCGCGCACCAGATCCTTCTTGGAGGCGTTCAGCATCTTGATCTTCATCATTTCCCCAGTCGAGGTGTGCTTGCACAAATAATGCAATCCCCGCCAGGTGCTTTCCATTTTCTGGAACTCCGGTGCGTGGAGCACTTCACTCAACTGTGCCGAAATCAATTCATCCAACTCGGCGACGCGGGCATCCAGCGTTGCCGACAGATTGCTCGACATGATGACTGTGCCCTCCAGAACCTGGGATACCAGTTCGCCGATCAGGTCTTTGGCTCGCGCGCGCTCGCTGTCTGAACGCGCTACACGACTCTCGTCAACCACCTGTTCAAGCAGGGAGTATGGCGCTTGTTCCTGAACCGTCGCCTCCAGGACTTGTGCTTGTTCTGACATCTCATTCCTCCTTGGAGCGGGTTTCCTTGCCCAATTTCTGCAAGTTTTCTGTATTCGACAGCACCTCGCTTAGCACATCTTCCAGCTTGTCATTACCAGCGAGTTTATTGCGCAAGTCAGACAGCTTGCTTCGCGCCTCCAGGAGCTTGCGCAGGGGTTCGACCTGCTGCACGATAGACTCCGGTCGAAAATCTTCCATCGACTTGAATTTCAGATCAACTGCAAATTCGCCGCCCTTCTCGCTAAGCGTGTTCTTTACCCGGAACACGGATCGCGGTTCTATCCCCTTCATCACATCGTCGAAATTATCGACGTCGATGTTGACGAACTTGCGCTCCTTCAGCTTCGGCAACGGAACCTCAGAGTTACCTGAAAAATCGCTCATCACACCGACAACGAACGGAATCTCCTTTTGCTCGATTGCATCCCCTATTTCGACGTCGTAGGTAAGCTGCACTCTGGGAGGGCGAACACGCTGCAGCTTTTTCTGCACGCTTTCTTTCTTGGACATTGGTGGTTTCCTTTATAGCCAGATCTGAATTGAATGGTATGGGGAATGTTCTATTTGAGAGCCCGGAATGGATCCGCCATGTCGACGGCTGGCTGCACCCGAATCTCCGGCACTGGTGATTTCGGCTTTTCCAACAGTGTGGGGCGCACACGCGCCCGTGGCGCATAGCGTGGCTGCTTCATCTCTGCCTTCGCTCCAGACACCAGATTTTTTTCACCTAGTGCGCCACGCAGCGAATTGGTCAGACTTTCCGCCTCCACGCGGGCACTCATACCTACGGCGCCGTTTGGGCGCAAACCCGCGACTGCACCAGCGGCAACCCTGAGGCCGGCGACAACCAACAGACTTTTGGCATCCTGGTTTTCCGGGTCGCGCTGCAGCACTTCATTCGCCGCGAGGATGGAGGAGGGATAGTTACCATCCTCAAACCAGATATTGGCGATTTTCATCCAAGGCAGCATGCTTGCCGGGTGCTCTTGCGCTGCTTGATTTAACAAGGCAAGCGCCCTCTCACGTTGCCCCTTGTCAAGCTCGCCGTCCACATCGATCAAGATCAAATCGAGTTTATTTGCCGCCTGCTCAGCATTCGGAGCTGTCGTCGCACAACCACTCAAAAACACGGCAACCAACGCAAGCATGGCAAAACAGCCATTTCCAGCATGGAATATTTCAGCGCATTTCGTTGAAATTTTTTTCATTGGCATTCTCACCTCCCTGTAAAAATCGCCCGAGCCCTTAGCTCGGAAAGGCAATTGGCATATTTGCAATAGTTGACGTTATAATAACTTACCATTTAGCAAAACTACAATTGTTTTTTTGGCATCACATGCCATTACACGTCGACGAGAGAGCCGGGAATGCCAGCAAAAATCAAAAAGCCACGGCGCCACAGACCATGCAGAACAGCGTGGACAAGCTCAGTCATGCGAAGCGGCCTGTTGGTTCTGATGTGCATCTCCCTCAGCGCGTGTAATACCGCGGCCAAGCTTGCAGTTGAGAAAGTTGCTGAGGTCGCACTCGGATCGATTGGAGTTCAGTTGGCGAGCAATCAGAACAGTGCTGACGCAAAAAAAACAGTGGCGATGCGTGTCGAGGCAGCCAACAACTTGAATGCCAACGACAGCGGACAGGGGCTCACTACCGTGATGCGGCTTTACAAGCTGCGTGACCAGAACAATTTCATGGCTACGCCATACGCTGCTTTCGGCTCAGAAGACAAGGAAAAATCGGCCCTCGGCGCCGACCTTGTTGAAGTGCGCGAACTAACACTATCGCCAGGGCAAGCGCTTGATCTGAAGGAAAAAATGACAGGAGATGCCGCTTACCTTGGCGTGGTCACTCTGTTCCGTAATCCCTATCCGCGGCGGTGGCGTTTCGCTTTCGCTGTAGCCGACGCACAACATGCACCCATTACCTTAGGCGTTCACAACTGCGCGATGACCGCCACCAGCATTGCGCCGATGGGAATGAGTTCCAGCGAGGCGTCGTTGCTCTCTGCCATCCGATGCAAATAGCCCACTTCTAAAACCTCTATTCGGCATACCACATGAAGCGTTCTGCAAAAATTCTGTGGGGCGAAGGCTTATTCCTGCGCCCTCAACACTTTCAACGACAAGACCTTTATCATGAAACCCGTTTGACCGAACTCGGAAGGACGGTCCATCCCTACCTTTGGGGTATCCGCGACCTGAAGTTTGATGTCGACGCCCTATCCGCAGGCATACTTCGTCCGACCGCAATTAGCGGCATCATGCCCGATGGAGAAGCCGTCACCGCACCTGACAACGATGAATTACCTGACCCGCTTAACCTGACAACACTGGACGGAATGGGCAATGGCGTTGTGATCCACATTGCCCTTCCTCATTTGCGGGACTTCGGACCAAACTTTGCAGCGCAGCGAGAAACCTCCGGACAAGGCTATCGCTATTACCAGCATGACGATCCTGCGCCGGACCTCTATACCAATGCCATCGAGTCCGAACTGACATTTCTAAAGAAATCGCTACGGCTACTGACGGATAGAGACAACCGGGAGCAGTACATCTCCATGCCGATTGCCCGGGTTCGCGCAACAAGCGCAGGCGGATATGAACTTGACAGCGATTTCCTGCCACCGGCCTTGACCATCCGCTCTTCTCCATCGATACATTTGATGGTGCGCCGGTTACTGGAAATACTGCAGGCCAAGGCTCAGGCACTCTATGGTTATCATCGCGAGCCGTCATTGAATGTCGTGGAATTTCGTTCCGGCGACATCGCCTCATTCTGGTTGCTACACACCGTCAATACCGCTTACGCATCGTTGCAGCACCTGTATCACCATTCGACACTGCATCCGGAACGCCTGTTTCACGCATTGCTCCAACTGGCCGGGCAACTGCTGACATTTTCAAAGGCATACGGTTTGGCCGATCTGCCGATTTATAACCACGCCAATCCCGGCCCCGAGTTTTTCAAACTCGACAAGATCATCCGGGAACTGATCGAAACGGTGATCTCATCCCGTTATTTCACGATCGCGCTGAACGAGATAAAACCGGCGTTCTATCTCGGACGCATTGACTCTGAAAAAGTAACGAACAACGCTTCATATTACTTGTCCGTCGCAGCCGATATCCCTCCGGCAGAACTTGTGGAAACTGTTCCGCAACGCATAAAAGTCGGTGCACCGGATGATGTGGACAAGATGATTTCATCTGCCATGCCGGGCGTACGCATGATGTCGGCCCCACAGGTCCCCCCCTCGATTCCGGTGCGACCAGGCTGCTACTACTTTTCGATAGAGCCGCAGGGCGCGCTGTACGACCGCATGATCGCGTCAAACTCGATCATGATCTACGCTCCCGCAGGTTTCAAGAATCTGAAACTTGAACTATTCGCCATTACGCAATGACTACTGACACGCTTATCCAGAACACGCAGTCGCCATACCCCTCCTTGTATGCGGAAAGCGCGCCAGTGCGACAAGACGCGACGCACACGCCTCGCACATTGGCTGAGCTTCTGCACGACGGCTTCTATCTGCTGCTATTACTGAAAAATCGCTACACCCCGGGCGATGCAGAACAATTTTCGACGCAGGTTCGTCATCTGCTCGACAGTTTTGAACGGAATGCACGCCGCCTGAACGCATCGGTGGACGACATCTATGCCGCCAAATATGCGTTCTGCGCAGCGGTTGACGAGACCATCCTTTCATCGGACATGGCCATTCGCGACGTCTGGGAGCGCGCCCCCTTGCAGCTCACCCTATTCGGTGATCAGTTGGCCGGAGAAAATTTTTACAAGGAACTGGAAGATGTCCGGCATCGCGGCCAGAGCGGGGTACAAACGCTTGAAGTTTTTTATATGTGCTTGCTGACAGGCTTCCAGGGAAAATACGCGCTGGAAGGCAAGGAAAAACTCAACTACCTGATTGCTACGCTCGACAAGGAAATCGCCCACCTGAAAGGCAAGCGCGCCCAGTTTGCTCCGCATTGGAAATCGCCCGACAACATCAAGCATATGATCAAGGCAGACGTCCCGATATGGACCATCTGCGCCGCGCTCGCTTTCCTCGGCATCATCACCTATACGGGGTTGGGATGGCTTCTTGCGCGGCACACCAACGGCATCCTTGGCAGCTATTTCGATGTGATCAAGCTGGCGCCCAATGTGGCTCACATTTTGATTAGCTTGCCCTGAGTTACTGCCCCACGCCTATCCGGAATCCGCAGAAAATGCAAAGCGTCCTACATCCGAATACATCCTCATTGTCGCCATCCCCCTCCGCACTCGCGGGATCCGGCCGCCAGGCATTCCAGCAAAGCCTGTCGCAACACGCACGACTGATTTCCATCGAAACGCCGCTTGAGGCCGGCGCCCTCCTCGTCGACAGTTTTACCGGACAAGAGGCGATGTCAGCGCCATTCCGCTTCGATATCGATTGCCTGGCCACCTCCGCCCACTACGCTTTAACAAGCCTGATCGGCGAGGAAATCAGCCTGCGCCTGCTGCTGGCAAACGGAGGCACACGCCCCTTTCACGGCATCGTCACCCGTGCTCAACAGCGCGGTGCCGATGGCAGTCTGGCGCGTTACCGGCTGAGGCTGGCGCCATGGACGCATGCCCTGACCCTGCGCCGCGACAGCTACGTTTTCCAGGACAAGACCGTGCTGGAAATCATCGAGGAAGTGCTGCAGGACTATCC
>DATLIB010000009.1:0-5327 GCA_035539595.1 Noviherbaspirillum sp. | reverse complement strand
TGGCGTAATCGTTTCGTCGACGGTGTACAAGGTGCCGTCCTTTCTGCGATCAATCATCGTTCCACGCCACACTTTGCCGGACAGAATGGTCTTCCAGAGATCGGCGTAGAACGATTTGCTTTGCATGCCGGAATTCAGCATCGCAGGCGTGTTGCCAAACAACTCTTCCGGCGAGTAGCCGCATAACCGGCTGAATGCCTGGTTCATCCAGACAATATGTCCTGTTTCGTCTGCAATGAAGATGGCATTGGCGACGGATTCCAATGCGTTTAAAAGCAAGGCTTGTTGTGGAAAGTGGCCAGGCTTGTCGGATCTTGTTGACTGCTGAAGCATAAGAACATGGACGGCATCGTGATTCGCCATTCCATCATGGTACGACCGACCTCCTTGAGTTTGAGGAGTATCAATCGTCATGTTGGCTGGCAATCGCAATGTCGAATATTGCGGTGCTGCCTCAAGTTGAACATTTCGACTCGAAACGCCCTCGAATCCGGTAACCCGAGGGCGGCAATACCGATCGCAGCCTTCTATCCGGATGTTTGCAGCATATCAAGCAAGTGAAATACGCCGTTTTTTCGGGAGCTGGATCAGCGCATACTGGCATGACGTGCCATGAAAATGCGTTTATAGGACTTACGCAAAATTGATCCAGCAAGGCGTGTTGCCGCAGGCAGTACATCTAGTACGACAAGGCAACACAACGCGGCTGGGGCGGTTTTGCGTCAGTCCTAGTTATCTAAGCATTGACAACGTATCTCCTGGGGATGTTCCAGATGAGCATCAGGAATCTCAAATATCTGTTCGATCCGCAATCCGTTGCGGTAATCGGCGCGTCGCAACGTCCCCATAGTGTTGGCGCGACGGTGCTGAATAACATCGTTGAAGGCAACTTCAGGGGCAAGATTTTTCCCGTCAATCCGAAGTACGGCATGCTGGGCGGGCTCGAAGTCTACGCCAAGGTACGCGATTTGCCGGCCGTTCCGGATCTGGCGGTGATCTGCACTCCGCCCGAGACGGTTCCAGGATTAATTGGCGAACTCGGGGAGCATGGCACGAAAGCAGCCATCGTATTGACTGCGGGTCTTGGCGCGATAAAGGATTGGAAGGGACGAAACCTGAAACAGGCAATGCTTGATGCTGCCCAACCGCATTTGTTACGGATTCTCGGCCCGAACTGCGTCGGCCTGCTGGCCCCCGCTATCGGGTTGAATGCCAGCTTCGCGCATGCCGGCGCACTGCCAGGCAAGATTGGCTTCGTGTCGCAATCCGGCGCATTGATGACTGGTGTGCTGGACTGGGCAAAATCGCGCGGCATCGGCTTCTCCAAGTTCATTTCGCTTGGCGATAGCGCTGATGTCGATTTCGGCGATGTGCTCGACTATCTGGCAAGCGACGCCGGCACGCACGCGATCCTGCTGTATATCGAAGATATTCGCCATGCCCGCAAGTTCATGTCAGCCGCGCGGGCTGCCGCGCGCAGCAAGCCGGTGCTGGTGGTAAAAGCAGGCCGCGCGCCGGAAGGCGCGAAAGCCGCCGCATCACATACAGGAGCATTGGCTGGTTCGGATGCCGTCTACGACGCAGCGATCCGGCGGGCCGGCATGTTGCGTGTTCTATCGACCGAGGATTTGTTTGGCACGGTCGAAACGCTGGCGCATGCGCGCCCTATCTTCGGAGACAAATTGTCGATCATGACCAATGGCGGCGGCCCGGGGGTGATGGCGACTGATGCACTGATTTGCAGCACCGGCCGGTTGGCAGCATTATCGGCGGAGACATTGCAAGAGCTCGACCGAATACTGCCTCCGACGTGGTCGCATGGCAATCCGGTCGACATCATCGGCGATGCGCCGGCCGAGCGTTACGTCCAAACGATGGAGGCACTCCTGCGCGATCCGCAATCCGATGCGATTCTGTTTATTCATGCGCCGACCGCGATTGTGCCTAGCAGTGACATCGCGCGGCAGCTCGTGCCGCTGGCACAGCATGCGCCACGCAACGTCATTGCCTGCTGGTTTGGCGGTGACGCCGTCGCACTGGCACGACATACCTTTGCCGAGGCCGGAATTCCTACTTATGACACACCCGAAGGCGCGGTGAACGGCTTCATGCAAATCGTGCAGTATCGGCGCAACCAGAATCTTCTGATGGAAGTGCCACCATCTCTCGCGACGGATTTCACGCCGGACCGCGACACGGCGCTGGCAATTGTGCGCAACGCCTTGGAACGCGGCACGCACATGTTGTCGGAGCCGGATGCGAAGACCTTGCTAGCAGCGTACGGGATCCCGGTAGTCGCCACCCGCAGTGCCGCGACGGTCGACGACGCTGTGCAATGTGCGCAGCAGATCGGGTTTCCGGTAGCGTTGAAGATTCTGTCGCCGGATATCACGCACAAGACCGATGTGGGTGGCGTGGTGCTTGATCTGGAAACGCCGGACGCAGTGCACAGTGCGGCCAGCGCCATGCTCAAGCGTTTGCATGACATGCGCCCCGGAGCGCGGCTGCATGGTTTTTCGGTACAGACCATGGTGCGCCGTCCGCAGGCACATGAACTGATCGTCGGGGTGACGACCGACCCGGTCTTCGGTCCGGTGATCCTGTTCGGTCAAGGCGGCATCGCGGTCGAAGTCACCGCTGACCACGCGATCGGGCTTCCTCCATTGAATATGGTGCTTGCGCGTGAGATGGTTTGTCGTACGAGGGTAGCCAAGCTGCTGGCGGGGTATCGAAACCGGCCCGCAGCGAATATCGACGCCATCGGCCGCACGCTTGTGCAGGTCTCGCAACTGGTCGCCGACATTGCTGAGATCGCGGAACTTGATATCAATCCGCTGCTTGCGGACTGCAATGGCGTGATCGCCCTCGATGCACGTGTGCGCCTTGCACCTTCTGTGACGCCGACTGCCGGCGTCGAACGCTTTGCGATCCGTCCGTATCCGCAAGAACTGGAAGAATGGATCACGTGGCAAGGTCAGCAACTGCTATTGCGGCCAATCCGGCCTGAAGACGGCACGGCGCATGTCGCGTTTTTCAACGCGCTGGACCCGGAAGATGTGCGCTACCGGATGTTTATCGGGATGCGCGAACTGCAGCCGTCGCAGCTCGCGCGCCTGACACAGATCGATTATGACCGCGAGATGGCGTTCATCGCCACGCGCAAACGGGAAAATGGAGAGTGGGAAACATTGGGCGTCGCCCGTGTTATTGCCGATCCGGACAACGTCGTTGCGGAATTCGCGATCATCGTCCGCTCCGATCTTAAACGCCAAGGCCTCGGCCGCATTCTGATGGAAAAACTCATCGATTATTGCCGCCGTCGCGGTACGCAGCAAATTGTCGGGGAAGCACTGAGTCACAACCGAGGTGTGTTGAATCTGGCAAGCCATTTTGGCTTCGATATCGTGGTTTCAAAAGATCCCGGTACCCTCGTCATGCGGTTGGATTTATTGCCCCAATCAGCTTCTGTGTAGTTTTCGCTCATCACGGCGATGAAAGTCGGCGTAAGCGTTGTTGCGCACCTACGAACAGACATCAATTGGGGCTCGTCTACCACTTGGAAGGCATTCGCCTGATCAAATGCAACGCGTGCACACAGGCTCTCGCAGGAAGCTCTCTGTCAAATAGGTCTAAGGCGCCGCGCAAGAATAAGTTGAACAATTTTTGCTGCTCGCCGCTGGCGCACTGCGGCGTTGTCTGCCGCTTGCAGTGCTCGCACTGCGGTGCGTCAGACGCCTTGCATTGCATCCAGCGGCGAGCGCCAAAATGTCCAACTTATTCTTGCGCGACTCCTTACGCAAAACCGCCCCAGCCGCGTTGTGTTGTCTTGTCGTACTAGATGACCTGTCTGCGGCAACACGCCTTGCTGGGACAATTTTGTGTCAGTCCTACTTATAAAAACGAAGGAACGTTTTCCATGAGTATTTTCAAGAATAATTTTGTGGTCGGCGTGACAGCGGCTTTGGCGGCCACTGTGATCGCTCCCATGCTGATCCCTGTCATTAAAAGGAGCGGCCGGCCGCTTGCGAAATCGCTCGTCAAGGGGGGCCTTGTCCTGTATGAAAAAGGCCGCGAGGCGGTTGCCGGTGCAGGAGAAATGATGGAAGACGTTGTTGCCGAAGTACGCACCGAGGCAATGGAAAAACAGTCCGCTACTGCGGCAGACGCGCCTGCTTATGAGATACCTGCAGCGTTTCAGCCACAAGTGCATAGCGGTAACGGTGGCGGTGCGGAGAATGGTGCGTCGCCGCCGCCGTTTGAACGGGGAGGGGCGACCTGATGGCTGCGCATGCGGTAATCGTTCATCAGCTTCCGGGACGCGTGCGCTTGCGCCTCAATCAGCAGCGTGGCGATTCCGCCTATTTTTCCGCCCTATCGGAGAACCTTGCCCGTCTTGACAGTGTGGAACAGGTCAAGGTCAATGCATCGACAGGGAGCGTTGTCATCGAGTTCTCCGACACCACGGAACATCTGATTCAACAGCTGCAGCAACATGACCTATCTGTTGAGAAGCAAGACAAGAAGAACAGTCTGCCCAGCCGGCCAGTGCCGGAGAAGGGCGGCGTTGCGGGCGATACCGCGCCATTTCATCTCGTCAGCAATCGCGACATCAATGCGATGTTCATGGTGGGTACGTTATTTGCTGCCATCAGCGTGGCGCAGGCTTTCAGGGGAAAAATCCTTGTTCCTTCCCTGGCTGCACTTTGGTGCGCAATAGAGGCCTTCAACAGGTCGAAGGTTTTGCCTGCCGCAGCAAACGGTGCACAGGAACGTAACGCGGAACACGATGTTGTGCCAGGCAATATCGGCATATTGCATTGAAAGGAGAAATCATCATGGCTCAGAAAGATCAGGCTGGCGCCAGCGAATCCGTTCTGGATCAAGGCGCCGAAACTCAAGCCGAAGCTGCTGCTCGGACGAACGCAAGACGGGCAGACGCAGAAGCCGCATTTGCACAGGCCGGAACGGAGGGCATGAGGAGTGCGGCGGCCACGAGCGAACGTATCGGTACGGGCTTGGCCGACGGCGTGACAAACGTAGCCGGCGGTGTCATCGGCATCGTCAGGGATACCGCCAATACGGCGATAGACGGTGTCGGCAGCGTGGGCGGGAATGCCGTCCATACCTTGACGGATTTGCTGGTCGGGGTGGTAGGCGGGGTGCGTCAAGTTGCCGGCGCAGCAGTCGGTGGCGTCAAGTCAACCGCGCAGGAAGCGTTCCGTCCCCAGCAGGGAGCCGCTTCCGAAGAGCAGGCTTATGGGCAGGAAGTGTCACGCAAAGAGCAGGCGCCACGGCGGGAAGCTCCGGAACACGTGGTGCACTGAAAC
>DATLIB010000008.1:0-4845 GCA_035539595.1 Noviherbaspirillum sp. | reverse complement strand
TGGCGTAATCGTTTCGTCGACGGTGTACAAGGTGCCGTCCTTTCTGCGATCAATCATCGTTCCACGCCACACTTTGCCGGACAGAATGGTCTTCCAGAGATCGGCGTAGAACGATTTGCTTTGCATGCCGGAATTCAGCATTGCAGGCGTGTTGCCAAACAACTCTTCCGGCGAGTAGCCGCATAACCGGCTGAATGCCTGATTCATCCAGACAATATGCCCTGTTTCGTCCGCAATGAAGATGGCATTGGCGACGGATTCCAATGCGTTTAAAAGCAAGGCTTGTTGTGGAAAGTGGCCAGGCTTGTCGGACCTTGTTGACTGGTGAAGCATAAGAACATGGACGTCATCGTGGCTCGCCATTCCATCATGGTACGACCGCCCTCCTTGAATTTGAGGAGTATCAACCGTCAGGTTGGCTGGCAATCGCAATGTCGAATATGACGGTGGCGCCTCGACCGTGTCTTCATTCAGTCCAAAAAGCGGGGCTATGCATGAGTCGGTACCGTTCTGTTTGTCAACAAGAAACCGGATCTACATAAATGCAAGAACAACACGCTTTACCTTATTTGAGGGAAGCTTTGCTGTTCCTCTGTTTGGCGGGCATTCTTATTCCGTTGCTTCAACGCGTGCGGGTCAATCCGGTGTTGGGGTTCCTTGCTGTTGGCGCACTGGTGGGCCCATTTGGGCTTGGGTTGTGGGCTGACCAATTCTTCTGGCTTGAATACGTTATTTTCATGCGCGTAGAGGATGTTGCGCCACTTGCAGAACTGGGTGTGTTATCCCTCATGTTCATGATCGGCCTGGAACTTTCAACCGAACGCTTGTGGGCATTGCGCCGATGGGTCTTCGAAGCGGGCACGGCGCAGGTCTGTTTGAGTTCAGCAATCATTGGAAGCCTGGCTTACTTCTTCGGGAATTCTCTTGAAGTGGCTGTGATCCTGGGTTTTGTCCTGTCCCTGTCATCCACCGCTGTCGTCATGCAGTTAATGAACGAGCGGCGCATCCTTGGAACTCCCCTCGGGCAAGCTGGATTCTCTATCCTGATGCTGCAAGACCTGGCCGTCGTACCAATATTTATTCTGCTCGACGTGCTGGAAAAAGGGCAAAGCGAAAATCTGCTTCCCCTGGTTATGCTCACTCTTGCTAAATCAGTCGGCGCCATCGTGCTGATATATCTGATCGGCCGTCGCGTAATCAGCCCTGTTTTCAGCCATTTCATCAAGCAGCATCAACCCGACATATTTATGGCGCTCACTTTGCTATGCGGCCTGGGTATTGCGGGATTAACCGCGGCGGCGGGACTGTCGATGGCATTGGGAGCGTTTCTCGCTGGATTGCTATTGGCAGAAACCGAGTTTCGGCATGAGGTAGAGGTAACAGTAGAGCCATTCAAAGGGCTACTGATGGGACTTTTCTTCATGTCGGTGGGCATGCAAATCGATCTGCGCGAAGTCGCCCGGTCACCGGTCTGGATTCCGCTGTCGGTACTCGGGCTGTTTTTGATAAAAGGAATCGTGCTTGCTGTGCTTTTTCGGGTTGGAGCGTTCAGTTGGGGACGGGCTGTTGAAGGCGGATTGCTGTTGGGGCAAGGTGGCGAGTTTGCCTTCATCGTAGTCAGTTCTGCAATCGCGAGTCAGCTGCTTGAGCCTGCGGTGGGAAAGTTTATGATGCTCGTGGTCGGTCTCAGTATGTTTGCCACGCCGTTGGCAGCCAAAGCGGGGCAAGCATTCGCCGACCGGTGGCAACGAGGGCATCGCGAAAAGGTGACGAATCTTGACGATTTGGCGCAGAAGGAAATCGCGGGTCACGTGCTCATCGCCGGCTTTGGGCGCGTCGGCCAGCTTCTTGCACAAATCCTTGAGGAACAGAACATTCACTACATCGCGATCGAGATCGACGCTCGTCTGGCAACGCAACTGAACTCAAAGGGCTTCCCGGTGTACTTCGGAAATGCCGCACACGCCGAGCTGTTGGATAAGCTGCACGTAAGGCAGGCTGCCGCCATTGTATTGACGATGGATCATCCGGCATCTGTTTTACATGCAGTCAAAGCGATCCGGCGCGATTACCCCCTGATTCCGCTGTTCGCACGTTCTCGTGACGAGAGCCATGCCATGGCATTGAAAGTCGCGGGCGCGACCCAGGTCATTCCCGAGACGCTGGAATCCGGCCTGCAGCTTTCCGCGTTTGTCCTGCAGGCGCTCGGTATCGCTGAAAGTGCGGTAGCGCATATCGTACAAGTGCAACGTGATCGACGTATGGCGACCATGGAAGCAGATAAGCAGGCATGAACTTGCGATCCAGGCATGCATGGCATGCGCAGTTTGCGTGCCGCACGAACTGCAGCCTTCTATCCGGATGTTTGCGGCATATCAAGCAAGTGAAATACGCCGTTTTTTCAGGAGCTGGATCACCGCATACTGGCATGACGTGCCATGAATATGCGTTTACCTATTGATTTTTCAGTAAGTACATGACATTAGATAGCCAGGCCGGACTGTTTCCAGAGCGAAGCGATCAAGGCGACACGGCGCTGCATGGATTTGAAGCGCCTCGTGGGACAAAACGAAAAATCACTGAAAACAAAAAAGCCGACTTGCGTCGGCTCTTTGTAAGTCTTTGATTCTATTGGTCGGGGCGAGAGGATTCGAACCTCCGACCCCTTGCACCCCATGCAGAGACTTACCGGCTTGAAACACTGATGGATAAAGGGCTTGCATAAAATGTGTGGAATATACAGTGGTTAAAATTCCGTTTTGAAACACGCATAAATGCTTGATCTCAAGTTTTATATTAGACAGTTTTTGGCGGCTCCAGCAGTGCCTCTTCGCATCCGCTTTTTATCGCTTATCCACTTCATAGGCCAATCTTCTTTAATGCCGTCTCTACCGCATTGCGGATGAACTCGCTAACCGGAATACCCAGCTTCTGCGAAGCAATCTTTAGACGCGCAAGCATCTGCTCTGGAAAGTAAAAGTTTGTGCGTTTCATCTGACCATGTTAGCACATGATATAGCACATGTGCAGGTGTCGATCGACACCTACTTTCCGCGGCCCCAAGGCAGTTTCATGTTGATCGAAGAACTCTCTGGAATTACGTCTTTGATGTAGATTTCGCTTGTCTTGCTTGTTGTGTGCACAAGCCGCTTGCGGATCTCGTCCTTCTGTTCTCCGGCTCGCGCCGCATCCGTCGCGCCTAGCGCACGCAAATCCTTGAACTGAATGCGCAGGTCTGGCGGGGAGTCTTTGTCGATGCCTAGGCGATCTCGCGCTCTATCCCACATAGAGAACAGGCCGCTCTTGGTGTAAGCCCCGCCTTTCTGCGTCGGGAAAAGGTAGGGTGTGATTAAGTCGTTACCTTTCACCTTGTATTGCTTCTTGATTGTTCGCGCTGCATCTATCACTGCTTGAATCTCTGGCGTGATCAGAATATCGATAGCTTTGCCGCTGCTCTTGGTGGTTTTCGATGGCTTGAATCGAATCTGGCCGTTTTCGATCTGCGATTCCTTCAGCGTCCGAACGTCAACAGCTCGCGCCCAGCACAAATAGGTCATGTCAATAATGCAAGCGAACATTGGCCCGCTTGCTGTTGGCAACTGCTTTCCGGTGTCCTTGCGCGCCTTGCTGTACATGCCAGCTTCGCGGATTGCGGCGACCTGCTCATGCGTCGGGAGGATTTCCCGGCGCTTTGTTTCGTAATCGGATAAGTCGAGTTGGTCGACCGGGTTATCCTGGCGAATGCCAAGCTCAGAAATAACGAATTTGAATAGCCTCTTCATTAACGCTGCATACTTCTGCGCAGTGTTTGGCTTGCCCTTGAATTTTGCCCTAAGGAAATCAGCGCATTCCTTGGTGGTTACGTCAGCGGCATGGAATTCCTCGAATACATCTGAAATAACGTCCAAGTACTGAGCGTATTGCGCCTGAGTGTCCTTACCGTACTTGTTCAGCTTGTTAGCTTTGAACTCTGCACACACGTACGGCATGGACCCTTGCTCGGTGCGCTTACTGCCCAGCAGAGCGCCCAAGGCGGTCAGCATTGTCGACTCGCCTTCATATTCATAGGCCAATGTAATCCAGCGCTTGAGCTTCCCATCCTTGTCGCGGATTGGCTCTGGTGAATAAAACCGATATGCGCCATGTTTCAGATACACCCGGCGCGGCAGGCCTCGATTTGTTTTACGGCGACGTGGCATTACAGTTTTAACTTTGGTTTTTTAGTTTGTTGCGGTGCTGGGCTGAAGCAGTGCATGCGCATTACGCGCACTGTATTGTCCTTGAGGAGAATTGCCTGCACACCAAGTCGACGCAAGACTTCCAACTGCTTCTTTGGTAGCTTGTAGTGCGTCATTTCAATGATTTCTTCTTCGGATAAATATGGCACTGCACTCATCTCTCACCACCTTTCGCTAACTGCTTATGCTGCTTGCTTAATTACTCTGCCTGTTCGGCAGCAGGTCTGTTCGATATAAAATCGCTGCACGCGCCTTGGTCGCCCTTGCTGAAGTCGGTAAACGCCTGCCAGCCATCAGGGCGGACTGGTGACGTGAAGCGTGCGCATTGCTCTTTCACGTCGCAGGATGACGCGGCGCAGCGTGAATAGTCGTATGGCAAGACAGTCATACTGCACCCTTGGCAGTAGGTCTGTTATCACCGCCCTCATTGAACTTGATGCATTCCAGGATGCGCTTGCGGTCTGCGTCGGTAAGGGGAATGAAGTAGCCCACCGCGCCAGACCAGCCGATGCTGGCGTGCAGCCGTTTCAGTTCGTCCAGCGGGTCGCGGTTTATATACACGCGCCCCAGAGCCACAGCATGGGAAGGTGTTTCCGGTTTGATACGA
>DATLIB010000007.1:0-4428 GCA_035539595.1 Noviherbaspirillum sp. | reverse complement strand
GTCGGACTTATTGCTAAAAAATGAAAATGAAATACACGCCTTGGTTTTATTGAAAGACATGAGGCTGCATTGTCTGGTTGATGGTCCGAAACGTTTGGCGAAACCATACAAGTGGCTTGTTAAATGGCCGCATTGGCAAGCCTCTATCAGATGCAGGCCCAAGGCGAGTCACCTGCTAAAACTGTTAGAATGCCGGCTATGGTAAAAGCAAGCAAGACAAGTACCTCTCCTACACAACCTGGATCGGCACAGGACACGCCTGGCTTTTCCTCGTCTACGGACGCAACGCTCACTCCTGTACTGAATTTGGTCAACCACTTTCTGATCGCCATGCCATCGATGCTTGATCCGGTCTTTGGCGGGACGGTAATTTACCTGTGTGAACACAATGCCGACGGAGCATTGGGCGTGATCATCAATAAAGCCACCGATATGACGATGGACGTGCTGTTCGATCGCGTCGATCTCACACTTGAAATCTCTGCTCATCGGGCGCCGCTTGACAAAAAACCGGTCATGTTTGGAGGGCCTGTGCAAGTCGAACGTGGTTTCGTCCTGCACTCGCCACATGGTGCATTTTCTTCGACGATGAAGGTGACGGATGACGTTGCACTGACGACATCCAAGGACGTGCTTGAAGCGGTCGCCTCCGGCGATGGCCCGGGACGTATTCTGGTTAGTCTTGGTTGCTCGGGTTGGAGCGCTGGACAGTTGGAAGAAGAGATTGCGCGTAACGGCTGGCTCACCGTTTGCGCCGATCCTGCAGTGATCTTCGATTTACCAATCGAGGAACGTTTTGCTGCAGCCATGAAGTTGCTGGGTATCGATCCGATGATGTTGGCTGGTGAAGCAGGGCATGCTTGAGTAGTGGAAACGGTACTGGCTTTCGATTTCGGCTTGAAGCGCATCGGTGTGGCAATCGGCAACACCCTGCTCAGGCAGGCGCAACCGCTGACCGTGATTGCTGCTCCTACCAACGACGCGAAATTTTCGGCAATTGCCGCCCTGCTACAGGAGTGGGAGCCTTCGTGCTGTGTGGTGGGGTTGCCGCTTCATCCGGATGGCGCTCAACATGAAATGACCGCACGCTGCCGCCGCTTCGCCAATCAACTGCATGGTCGATTTGGTGTCGCGACTGTCCTGGTGGACGAACGTTATTCTTCCGCGGTGATTCTCCAAAAGCGTGGCGCAACCATTGATGCGGAAGCCGCCGCAATAATTTTGCAACAATACTTCAATGAACATGCCGAATCCTAACTTCGACGCCGAAACCTTGTACAAAGTGCTCGCGGAACGTGTCAAGGCCGGTCTCGCCAACGCCAGCAATGTCGCTATTGTCGGGATTTACTCCGGCGGCGCGTGGCTGGCGGAACGATTGGCCACTGAATTGCAGCTCACGCAGCGTCTCGGTTTTATCGATGTTTCCTTTTATCGTGATGACTATGCGGAAAAAGGCTTGCATGCCGAAGTCAAGCCAACGCATATCCCCTTCCCGGTGGAGGGAGCGACCATCCTCCTGGTGGACGATGTGCTGTATACCGGTCGGACCACGCGAGCGGCGATCAACGAATTGTTCGACTATGGCCGGCCTGCCAAAATCATGTTGGCCGCGCTGGTGGATCGCGGCGGACGCGAACTGCCGGTCGCAGCCGAATTTGTCGCCGATGCCGTGTCGCTTGCGCATGACCAGCAACTTGTATTGCAACGCGCCGACGACGGCCGCTTCTCCCTGACGGTGGATCATGCTTAATCCGCAATTGAATAAAAACGGTGAGTTGCAGCACCTGCTGACTATTGAAGGCCTGCCGCAATCAATCGTTACCCATATCCTCGATACAGCCTCGTCTTTTCTTAGCATCAGCGACCGGGAAGTGAAAAAAGTGCCGCTGATGCGTGGCAAGAGCGTGTTCAATCTGTTCTTTGAGAATTCGACACGCACCCGAACCACCTTCGAGATTGCGTCCAAGCGTCTGTCAGCCGACGTCATCAACCTCAATATTTCGGCGTCGAGCGCCAGCAAGGGTGAGTCGCTGCTCGATACGATCGATAATCTCGCGGCCATGCATGCCGACATGTTCGTGGTGCGTCACGCGCAGTCCGGCGCACCATATCTGATCGCCAAGCACCTGATCGACACCCGGCAGACGCACGTGCACGTGGTCAACGCCGGCGATGGCCGTCATGCGCATCCGACACAGGGCTTGCTGGATATGTATACGATCCGGCACTATAAGAAGGACTTTACCAATCTGACGGTTGCCATTGTCGGAGATATCCTGCATAGCCGCGTGGCCCGTTCCGATATCCATGCATTGACGACGCTCGGCGTCCCTGAAGTACGGGCGATCGGGCCGCAGACCTTGCTTCCTGGCGGTCTTGAGCAGATGGGTGTGCGCGTTTTTACGGACATGAACGAGGGGTTGAAAGGAGTCGATGTCATCATCATGCTGCGCCTGCAAAACGAGCGCATGAGCGGTGCGCTACTGCCTTCGGCGCAAGAATTCTTCAAGAGTTACGGACTGACGCCAGAACGCCTGGCGTTGGCCAAGCCTGACGCTATCGTGATGCATCCTGGTCCCATGAACCGGGGCGTCGAGATCGATTCCGCGGTTGCGGACGGAGCGCAAGCCGTGATTCTGCCGCAGGTGACCTTCGGCATTGCCGTGCGCATGGCGGTGATGAGTATATTGGCTGGAAACTGATCATGAAACTCCATATTAAAAATGGCCGCCTCATCGACCCGGCCAACGGTATTGATGCGCAACAAGATTTATATATCGCAGCAGGAAAGATCGTCGCAGTCGGTCATGCCCCGGACGGATTCGTCGCCAGCAAGACGATAGATGCCAGCGGGCTGGTGGTGACACCGGGGTTGGTGGACCTGAGCGCTCGCCTGCGCGAACCTGGCAATGAATACAAGGCAACGCTGGAGTCGGAAATGCAAGCCGCCATGCAAGGCGGTGTTACCAGTCTCGTCTGTCCACCGGATACCGACCCGGTTCTGGATGAGCCCGGCTTGGTGGAAATGCTCAAACATCGCGCCAAGAGCCTGAACCAGGCACATGTTTATCCGCTTGGTGCGCTGACTGTCGGCCTCAGTGGTGTAGCCTTAACCGAAATGGCTGAGCTGACCGAAGCAGGCTGTATCGGCTTTTCACAAGCCGATGCGCCGATATTGGACACCACAGTGCTCATGCGTGCGATGCAGTATGCAAAGACGTTTGGCTATACCGTCTGGTTGCGACCGCAAGATCCGCACCTAGGTCGTGGTGGCATTGCGCACAGCGGGCCGGTGGCATCCCGTCTTGGTTTATCCGGTGTGCCGGTCATGGCGGAAACCGTCGCGTTACACACTATTTTCGAGCTGATGCGGGCAACGGGTGCGCGGATTCATCTCTGTCGTATCTCCTCGGCGGCAGGTATTGAGTTGGTGCGGGCAGCAAAAAAAGAAGGCTTGCCGGTGACGTGCGACGTAGGTGTACATCACGTGCATTTGACGGATGTCGACATCGGATTCTTCGATTCCAACGCGCGCGTGACGCCGCCGTTCCGCGCACAACGCGACCGGGATGCCATCCGCCAGGGATTGTCGGACGGGACCATTGATGTCATTTGCTCCGACCATACACCGGTCGATGAGGAAGAAAAGTTGTTGCCTTTCGGTGAGGCATCGCCGGGAGCGACTGGACTCGAATTGCTGTTGCCGTTGGTTCTGCGCTGGATGGATGACTGTCTCGACAGATCGCCGCAATCGCTCTCCAGGGCGCTCGCAAAAATTACGTCCAATGCGGCGCGCGTGGCCGGGCTGGCCTCGGGCGGGCTATCGGTTGGCGCTGTGGCCGACGTTTGCCTATTTGACCCGGCCGCACGCTGGAAAGCCGAAGCCAAAGCATTTGCGAGCCAGGGCAAGCATACACCGTTCCTCGGTTATGAAATGAGCGGAAGGGTGGAGGCCACGATCGTCAGCGGACATATTGCGTTCGAACGTTGATCTGCTCAAGTATGGTTGTTTTCCGTCTGCTACGTGTCGTATTGCACCTGTTCCAGGGATTGGCGACCTGTGCATTGGTCTTTCCGCTTGTTGGCGTGAAGAGGCGTCAAATGCTGATCAGGGCATGGTCCGTGAAATTGCTGGCGCTGTGCCGTGTCAATGTTCGTGTCGGTGACGCACATGGTGCGCAGTCCACGCGTGCACTGATCGTTGCCAATCACGTGTCTTGGCTCGACATCTTCGTGCTCAATTCGCTGCATACCTGCCGTTTTGTCGCAAAATCGGATATCCGGGACTGGCCGCTGATTGGTTGGCTATGTGCGAAATCCGGCACCATCTTCATTTCGCGTGGCAAGCTACGTGACGTGCGAAGGATTTACCAAGGACTGGTCACAGCGCTGGGTGAAGGTCAGCATGTCGCCTTCTTTCCGGAGGGG
>DATLIB010000006.1:0-5194 GCA_035539595.1 Noviherbaspirillum sp. | reverse complement strand
TCGTTCTATCTCTCTGGTTTCATGATGGAGAAACCGCTCGCTGCCTTGCGCGCCGACTTGGTCCGGCTGGGATTGGGACGCCGGCCGGAAGTCAGGGAATCGGAAGACCACCTGGGCGCCTTGTGCGAAGCCATGCGCTTGCTGATTGCCGACACCACAGGCGTGGCGGCGGCGATGCGGCAACCGCTCCAACGCCAGAAGGCATTTTTTCTCACCCATATTGCGCCTTGGTACAGCCGCTGCCTGGACGATATCCGGCATGCGGAAGGCAGCAATTTCTACCGGCCGGTCGCCGATTTCGCGCAGGCGTTTTTCGCGCTGGAATTCCAGGCTTTCGAGATGGAGGACATGCAGGATGACGAACGTGGCGAACATGCATGGAATTGAACAACAGACGGGGAACGCGGCAATGGAAAAGCAGGAAGCCCATGTCAGCCGTCGCAGTTTTCTTGTCACGGCAATCTCCATCCCGGCGCTTGCAGTGACCGCCTTGCTGACAAGGCAATCCGGCAGCGCGCCGGTCATGCCGTCTCTGCCGACCGAAAACACCAGCAGCACGGGCTACCACGAGACGGAGCACATCCGCCAGTACTACCGTTCCGCCGCCTTTTAAGGAGCAGCAGCCATGTCACTCGTGAGGAAATCGGACAGTGCCACGGCGACAAGCGGGACGCTACGCAAGGGCATGGCCCAGGTTGCCACAGCAACGATCAACCGGCGCGGCTTTCTGGTGCGCGCCGGCGTTACCGCAGGCGCCGGTTTGCTGGCGCGCCACCTGCCCTTGAATGTGATCCAGCCGGCCGCAGCAGCGGAGCAAGCCGCCCCCACGGCTGACGGCAAGACCGAACTCAAACACACTATCTGCACCCATTGCTCGGTTGGCTGCTCGGTCAATGCCATCGTGCACAACGGCGTGTGGGTACGGCAGGAAACGGCCTTCGAGTCGCCGCTGAACATGGGCGCGCACTGCGCCAAGGGTGCGTCCGTGCGCGAACATGGCCATGGCGAACACCGGCTGCGCTATCCGATGAAACTGGTCAACGGCAAATACCAGCGCATCAGCTGGGACCAGGCCATCAACGAAATCGGCGACAAGCTATTGCAACTGCGCGAACAGGCCGGGCAAGACTCCATGATCATGATCGGCGGTAGCAAGCACAGTAACGAGCAAAGCTACCTGATGCGGAAATTCATTTCCATGTGGGGATCGAACAATTGCGATCACCAGGCCCGCATCTGCCATTCCACCACCGTGGCCGGCGTCGCGCAGACCTACGGCTACGGCGCGATGACCAATTCCTTCAATGACCTGCACCATAGCAAGGCGGTCATGTTCATCGGCTCCAATCCGTCCGAAGCGCATCCGATTTCGATGCTGCATTTCCTGCATGCCAAGGAACTGGGCGCCAAGATGATCGTGGTCGATCCGCGCTTCACCCGCACCGCCCGCTTCGCGCACCATTACGTGCGTATCCGCCCCGGCACCGACATTCCCTTCGTCTGGGGCATCCTGTGGCACATCTTCGACAACGGCTGGGAAGATAAAAAGTACATCGCCGAACGCACCTACGGCATGGACGGGGTACGCAAGGAAGTCGCCAAGTGGACGCCGGACAAGGTGTCGGACGTGACCGGCGTGCCGCAAGCCGCAGTGCAACTGGCGGCCGAACTGCTGGCCAAGAACAAGCCTTCTTCCGTGGTCTGGTGCATGGGCATTACCCAGCACCATGTCGGTACTGCCAACGTGCGTGCGCTCTCCATCCTGCAGCTGGTGCTGGGCAACATCGGCGTTGCTGGCGGCGGCGCCAATATCTATCGCGGCCATGACAACGTGCAGGGCGCAACCGATGTCGGCCCCAACCCCGATTCGCTGCCCGCCTACTACGGCCTGGCCGAAGGCGCGTGGAAGCACTTCGCCAACGCCTGGGGCGTGGATTACGACTGGCTGCTGTCGCGCTACGGCTCCAAGGAACTGATGGAAAAGCCGGGCTTGACGGTATCGCGCTGGTTCGACGGCGTGCTGGAAAAAAACGAGTACGTCGATCAACCCAGCAACTTGAAAGCCGTGCTGTACTGGGGCCATGCGCCCAACAGCCAGACCCGCCTGCCGGACATGAAAGCGGCCATGCAAAAGCTGGACATGCTGGTGGTGATCGACCCCTACCCGACCATGACTGCTGCCATGCACGGGCGCAAGGACGGCGTGTACCTGCTGCCGGCCACCACGCAGTTCGAGACGGCGGGTTCGGTGACTGCCTCCAACCGCAGCATCCAGTGGCGCGAGCGGGTGATCCAGCCGCTGTTCGAGTGCAAGACCGACCAGGAAATCATGTACCTGTTCGCGAAGAAATTCGGCTTTGCCGAAGAACTGTGCAAGAACATCCAGGTGGTCAACAATGAGCCGGTGATCGAGGACATCCTGCGTGAGATCAACCGCTCCTGCTGGACCATTGGCTACACCGGCTGCTCGCCGGAACGGCTGAAGCTGCACATGCTCAACAAGCACACCTTCGACCCCACTACCCTGCGCGCCGAATCCGGGCCGTGCAAGGGCGATTATTACGGCCTGCCGTGGCCCTGCTGGGGCACGCCGGAACTGAAACATCCCGGCACGCCCATCCTGTACGACCTGTCCAGGCCAGTGGCCGAAGGCGGCTTGCCCTTCCGCGCCAACTGGGGCGTGGAGCACGCGGGCGAAAGCCTGCTGGCGGCGGATGGCTCGACCACCGCAGGCAGCCAGATCGATACCGGCTACCCGGAATTCGACCACGTCTTTCTCAAGCGCCTGGGCTGGTGGAGCGAACTGACGCCGCAGGAACAGGCACTGGCCGAAGGCAAGAACTGGAAGACGGATGCCTCCGGCGGCATCATCCGTGTCGTCATCGCGCATGGCTGCGCGCCCTACGGCAATGCCCGCGCGCGCTGCAACGTCTGGAACTTCCCCGACCCGGTGCCGGTGCACCGCGAACCGCTCATGACGCCGCGCCGCGATCTGGTCTCGCAGTACCCGACCTATGACGACAAGGCCAATTTCTGGCGCCTGCCGACCTTGTACAAGTCGGTGCAGGCCAAGGACTATTCGCACGACTTCCCGCTCATCATGACGTCCGGCAGGCTGGTCGAGTATGAAGGCGGCGGCGACGAAACCCGCTCCAATCCGTGGCTGGCGGAACTGCAGCAAGCCATGTTCGTGGAGGTGAATCCGGACGATGCACGACGTATCGGCGTTGCCACCGGCCAGTTCGTCTGGGTCGAAACCCCGACCGGCGCGCGCCTGAAAATCCAGTCCATGGTGACCGAACGTGTGCCTTCGGGCATCGTCTGGATGCCCTACCACTTCGGCGGCTGGTGGATGGGCGAGAGCCTGCGTGAGCACTACCCGGAAGGCGCCGCCCCCATCGTGCTGGGAGAAGCCGCCAACACCGGCTGGACCTACGGCTACGACGCCGTGACCATGATGCAGGAAACCAAGGTTTCCTTGTGCCGGCTGGTGAAGTTTTGAAATAGAAAACAAGGAGAGCGCGATGGCTGCTCGAATGAAATTCATCTGCGACACCGAACGCTGCATCGACTGCAACGGTTGCGTCACGGCCTGCAAGAATGAAAACGAAACGCCGTGGGGCGTCAATCGCCGGCGCGTGGTGACGATCAACGACGGCGTGCCCGGCGAGCATTACCTCTCGGTGGCCTGCATGCATTGCACCGACGCGCCGTGCATGGCGGTCTGTCCGGTGGACTGCTTCTACCACACCGAAGACGGCATCGTCTTGCATGACAAGGACCTGTGCATCGGCTGCGGCTATTGCTCGGTGGCCTGCCCGTTCGGCGCCCCGCAATTCCCGGAAACCGGCGCCTTCAACCATCGCGGCAAAATGGATAAATGCACGTTCTGCGCCGGCGGGCCGGAACCCGACAACAGCGAAGTCGAGTTCAAGAAGTACGGCCGCAACCGCATCAGCGAAGGCAAGCTGCCGGTGTGCGCCGAGCAGTGCGGCACCAAGGCGCTGCTGGGCGGCGACGCCAGCATCATCGCCAGCATCTATAAGGAACGCGTGGAAACGCGCGGTTACGGGCCGGAACTATGGGGCTGGGACATTGCCTACGAGCCGCCCGCAAACGGGGAAATCCGCAACAAAGGATCGGGACCGCGCGAGAACCAGATTCCCGGCGATTTCCAGAACAATCCCCGGAAGTTGCCGACATGAAGCCCGTCCGCCTTGTCTCCCTCCTCGGCACGGGATGGCTGCTCCTGTTGCTGAGCGGTTGCCTGGAAGTGGAACAGCATCCGCCCTGGCGCAACGGTGCCTACAACGGCAAGCCGGACAACCGGGCGCCGCAAGCGTATTTCCACAACGACCGGCTGGCCTGGAATGCCGCGATTGCCAACCGCAACCATTTGCAGAACGAATATGACCGGGCCAAGCCTTGAACCGTGAGAGGCCGTTGGTGGAGGATCAACATGTCACGCATACGCTCCCAATCCTGCTTTCTGCAACTCTTCCTGTCCGTGACAGTGCTCGCGGCCTTGCTGCTCGCCACAGCCGCCCATGCAGCCGTGCCGAACGAAAAAGCGGCGCCGGCCTACGCCGAGGAACAGACCATCCTGCAACTGGAAAAAGATCACCCGGAACCGGGACGTGGCTCGTCGGCCTCCGGCATCCGCCACTTCGACCGCCATTACCTTGCACCATTCGGCTTCCTCCCCGAGCAGGACAACATCCTGCAGCGTGGCGGCAATACCTGGCGGGTGCTGCGCAACGGCCCCATGGCCACCATCAGCGGCATCCTGCTGCTGGTGGTGCCGCTCCTGATCTTCGGCTTCTACACCACGATCGGTCCGGCGACGATGGAACACCCGGACTCCGGCTATCGCATTCAGCGCTTCAGCCGCTGGGACCGCGTCATCCATTGGGCAACCGCCATCGCCTTCCTGGTGCTGGCGCTGTCCGGTTTGATCCTCCTGTTCGGCAAGCAAATCATGCTGCCGTGGATGGGCCACCACCTGTTCGCGTGGGTTGCCGTGATCTCCAAATATCTGCACAACTTCGTCGGTCCGCTGTTCATCGTCTGCTCGATCGCCTTGTTCCTGACCTTTGTGCGCAAAAACCTGTTCCGGCGCTGGGATTGGTTATGGATAAAGAAGGCAGGTGGATTGGCGTCGCACGAGCATGTGCCCGCCGGCTTTTTCAACGCC
>DATLIB010000005.1:0-6458 GCA_035539595.1 Noviherbaspirillum sp. | reverse complement strand
TGGGGGGATGGGCATCGGCAGCCACGGGCAGAGCCACACGCTGCTAAGCCATCTCCATGCTGCCGCGCAGCGGGAGGAAATCACCGAGTCCTTCGCATTTCTCCGCTCGCTTTGCGGCGATGCGACGGAAAACAGCTTCTGCTATCCCTATGGCGGGGATCAGGCCTTCAACCGTGACACTGTCGCCATTCTGAAGGATCTTGGTGTGTCCTGTGCGTTCAGCGTCGAGCCCCGATCCATTGACGTAGCCGATCTCGACGAGAAATATCGCCTGCCGCGATACGACTGCAATATGTTCGAGCACGGCACCGCCAGCCTGGGATGACCCGGCCTTCTGATATCTGGCACGGCCGGGCGGCGTCCCGGCCCTTTGGGAACGACCAATGAACTATGCGGCACTCATCCCGGCGCGTGGTGGCAGCAAAGGCCTGCCGCGCAAGAACATCATCGATCTGGCCGGAAAGCCGCTGATTGCCTACAGCATCGAGGCAGCACTCGGTTGTGCGGCGGTAGGCGGCGTCTATGTAACGACCGATGATGCCGAAATCGCCACCGTTTCGGTCGAGCACGGAGCGCAGCATATCGCTCGCCCCGCCACTCTGGCGACCGACAACGCCTCGACCTTCGTGGCGATCGAACACGCGATCGCCTCCTTGGCCGAACAGGGAGTAAAGCCGGCGCACATCGTGCTGCTGCAGCCGACATCCCCCTTGCGCAATGCCCACCATCTGGCGGACGCCATTGACGCTTATGAGGCGACCGACGCGCCGGCGTTGATCAGCGTCTGCGAGGAAGAGCATCACCCGTACAAGAATTTCCGCGTGGACGGCGGCGGCCGGCTCGAACCGCTCTTCGACGCCGCCTCATTGTCGAAACCACGCCAGGAACTGCCGAAAATCTACCGCCAGAACGGTGCGATCTACATCATCCGCACCGAGACGCTTCTGCGCGAGAAGAGTTTTTACGTCTCGGGATGTATTCCCTATGTAATGGGTGCCGACGCGTCCGTGGACGTCGATACCGCTGAGGATCTGCTGCGTTGCAAGGCAATCCTGGATGCATCTGCGAAAGAGGCTGGGCGCGAGTAGCCTGATCTCTCGCCTTTGCTGGCCTCATCGCCGTCAAACGGCCAGCCATCACCTCTTCGCGCTAAAGGAGCACTATGCTCTTTTGATGCCTAGTAAGGTGATCTGCCGAGTTTGAGGACGTAGTCTTTATTTTCTTCTTCAAGCTTGGCGATAAAACGATCGGTGTCTTCCAGCAAATGATAGAGATCGAACGTGTAGTCTGGATGGTTCTGCAGGCTCGAGAAATAAGCATAGTCCTGCGCGGGCAACGGGCGCACGACGCCTTCGAAGACTTCGATTTCCTGGCTGGCCAGGAGTTTATGCCAGAACGGGGCGATAATTGAATGTGTGCGCACCGGCAAGGACAGGAAACGCGCATTTGCGTGCTTCTGCATGCGTTTAGCCAGTTCCGCTTCACCACCTCGGCTGAACTCCGGATAAAGGAGCACCAGCGAAATATTGTCTGCCTGCGCTAACCGGGCGCTATCACCATAGCGTGCAAGTGGAGAAGCGAATTTCTCGGGATTGTCCCATACTTTCAAAAGCGAACCGGGCAGATATTTCTGCAGCTGACGTTCATCGTAAAACGCCTTGTCCAGGGTGGTATAGGCGGAAAATGCAAAGATGTTGAATTTCACATCCGGAAAGCGCTTTGCCAGTTCATGTGAGAAGATAAATGCACCGGTGCAGGATTTGCTTGTGCCGATCATGTTCACAGAAGAGAGGTTGTGCGTACGGATATGCCGGCTGAGATAGTCGATATTCTCGTCGATATATTCGAGGTACCAATCTCCTTTCATCTGTATATTGTTTCGTTGAAATCCGCGAAACATATATTTGGCGAAACCCAGGAGGATTGTTACTTCGGGTGAATTATTGGTGGGGTTGAAAAGGATTTCCGGCGGGGCCTCCAATTGTTTCGGGGCGGCCTTCATGCCCTTCTTCGGTTCGGCGTTGTCCTGCTGGGCGCCGTGCAAGAGACGTTGGGCCAAGCCTTGGCGGTCTGAAACCTCAGCAGCGCTGGGGGCCCGGCCAGAGAGGGCGCCCGACAGGTTCGTGAGCTTTTGGAGCATGATTTTCTTGCGCGTATCCCTGGCAATCTGCTTTTGCAGCCGGCCGATCTGTTTCTTGGCGGCATCCGAGTCCGGCCGCAGACGCCGATGCTGTTCAAAGCTCGCGACGGCGTCCTGTAAAAGTCCTTGATCCTGGTAGATCAACCCCAACTCAAAATGCGACTGGTAGTGGGCCGGATTGATTGTCAACGCGTGTAAATGCGAGGCTTTCGCCTCGTCGAGTTTGCCCAGAAGCCGTTGGGCTGCGCCCAATTGCGCGTGACGTAGCGCGTTGGGTGATGGGAAATTTTCTATCGTTGAGGCAAAATACCGTTCAGCCTGTGCATAATCTTTCCGGTCCATGGAAGACATGCCCATGTAGTAATGAGCGGAGTAGTTTCCGGGAAAAGTACGTATCGCCGCTTCGAAAGAGCGCTCGGCAATTTGTAAATTTCCCGCCCGGTAGTGGGATAGGCCCAGCATATGATGTATAGCTGAAAGGTCGTACGTATCTGCGATCGGTGTTAGGGTGTCGATGACTGCGGAATCATTCTTGTCGATGTAGAAATATTTTACCGATTTTGCAATTATATCATTGTCGATGAATGATAGATCGAGCTCATCCGAGCTAAACGGAGTATCCTTTAGAATGAACTGAAAGAATTCTGGCACGCGTCCTTCTTTTTTGATGGCATTAAGAACACTGTGCATGCTGCCTTTTTGCGGCCTGTGCAGTATGCCTTCCATGCCCCAGGCGGGTACATTATGGTACAGGTCCATAATTTCCTCGGTGCCGTACCAAAGCTCGATCTTCGTGCGAGGATTTCGTGCCGTGATGATCGGATAGAGATCCGCATACTTGACCGGCTTCTTGGGGGAATATGGGGTGCTTGGATGCAGACGAAGCTGCGGCGCTACAGCCACGACCTTGCCGGCGCCCAGGAGGCAGCCAAACAGTATGGATGCATACCCACCCATCGAACTGCCGGACATCACGATATTCTCAGGGGGGATGGACCCTGCATACTGGCGTATGACATCTGCCAGGTCGTCGGCGTCTTTTGACAGGTTCGGTATGGCGCCGTTGAACCAGGAGCGGCCCGGATCTCGCAAAAACAGCTTGTTGATCTTGTTTTCGCCAAAAAAGCTCTGGCCGACGGTGGTGCGGGAGCTTACTGACGAAAAATAAACAAGCAGCTTATCGCTTTCGGGATTGGCTTCAAAATGCAGGATGTCGGGTATATTCTTCATGTCAGCCTAAACGCTCGAGCATATCCGCCTTGTTGACCTGCGTAATAGCCCACAGGCGTTCCCTTTGTTCCTGGATGTGGGCGCGCAGCCGGTCCTCGTGGGCCATGAAGTAGTTCAGCCGGTCTATCATGTTGGTGACAGCTTCCTGCCCCTGGGCGTTCGACCACGGTACCGCCGCGCTGAAGGCTGCGTGCTGGAAGTATTCGATGCCCATCGGCCGGCGGATCTCGTTTGGCGACAGAAAAACGGTGGGTGTATTGAAGGCCATGAAGGGCAGAAAGGAGTGCAGGCGCGTTCCGAAAGCAAAGCGATAGCCGTTGAAGCGGGCCGGCAGGCTTTCATAGTCCATCCACACGTCCTGGAACTTCTTGTTGTGTTCGGAGGACGCGCCAAAACCGTCCGCGGCAACGATCTTCAGGACACTTTCGTCATGCGTGGTGCCGTCGCACAACTCCAGGACATACGGGTTGATGTCCATCGGGTGGTTGTCCAGGAAGTAGACCTTGAGGCCTTGGGCGTTCGCATATTCCTTGAAGCGCTTGAGCGGGTGGTTGGCGACGTTCTCCTTCGTCACCGCCGTGTTCAGCGGAAAGTTTATGGCGATGCGATCGCTGGTTTCCGGCTTGATATCGAAGAGGCGGTCGAGGAACACCGACGGGCAGGGCTGGAAGACGAACTTGTCGCTGTCTTCGCTGGCGCAGAGCGAGGAAAGGCGCAGGATATCGCGCGAGCCGCGCAGATAGAGCCGCGTGGCGAGGTGAGCCAGCTTCGCGATGTTCTGTTCACTGACGCTTGAGAACGGCTTAGCATTCTTGTGCGCGTCGAAGGGCGTGTTCGTGCCCGAGCCGAAACAGAAGATCTTCTTGCCAGCTTTCTGCCATGCATTCAGGGTCTTTGCATTCAAGTGCCGGATAACCAACTCGTCGGGAGCTGTTTCGGTTCTGTAGGCGCCGGACAGGAGACCGCCGGGGCCGATCACGACCTTGTCGGTCGGGCAGCCGAGCTTGTCTGCGCGGATGTGGCGGTATTTTGTGTCCAGGCTATCCTTGAAGAGGGCATTGAAGGTCTGATGAATGAGAACGTCACCGGCATTGGAGCACGGGCCGTATACCAGCAAGTCGACTGCAGTTTTTTTTGTCATAGTGTCACCAGTGAGCGCAGCACCGCTGCTGTATCCGTTACGCAAATCGCCTCGCTGCCCGCGGTGGGGCGGCGCTCGAGAGTGGCCAGGGTCGAAGCGCATTCTGCACTTGTGTAAGCACTGTGCACGAACCCCTCTTCGATCATCTCTTCATAGTTTTCCACACCTGTAACATCCCACACGATACTGGGGACGCCAAAGTAGTCCGCCTCCAGCACGACGGTCGACCCGGCCGTCATATGGACGTCGACGAGCGGAAGCAGATGGCTGAGCACGACATTGTCGATTTCCGGCGATATGACCACATTTTTGCCTGCAAGGGCGCCGCTCGCCTTGGGCGAACGGCCCTTTGGGTGCTTGCGCAGCAGCCAGAGATAATCCGGAGGGCTTTGGGCGATCGTCGCCGACAGGATGTCGGGAACGGCATTCTGGTGCTGGAGTGTCACCAGGATCACCTTCTTGTAGCTGGCGAACTTGGCTTTGAGCGCGTCGCTGACGGGCGCGCCGAGATCCTTCTGTCTTTCTATCCAGGGAAAGCCGCCGATGATCGGCTGATGCTTCGCGCTGGGTATCGCTCCGGACAGATGGTCAAAGTCGCGTTTTCCCCAGACGCAGAAATAGTCCGGGAGCATTTTGTACCCTTCCGGCGGCATTTCATCCCACCACTTGTAGAGTGGGCCCCAACCGGTCTGCGTGCCATGCTGCAAGTCAACGCTCTTGATGCCGAGATCGGCAGCCGCGTGGCTTAGGGCAAGATGGAATTCAAACCCCATGAAGAAAACGCATTTCGGGCGCATCCGCGTGAGAATCTGGTAGTAGATGTCGTATTGGTGGAAATACCACTCCACGATCTCGCGCACATCGTTGTCGCGAAACCGGATTGCCGGAAACGTGGCTTGCAGCATTCCGGCGAAGTTTGACGGCGCGTCGAGCAATTGCATGTGCCCGATGCTGCGCAATTGCGGTGGCACCAGGTAGATCGGGGGGTGGACACGGTTCGTTTCCAACGGGCCGCGGCTCTTGAGCAGCTCGATCTTCTGTGCTGTTCCGACCGTGCAAGCCGCTTCGAAAATGGGGTCCGTAATGCGGTTGTAAACGCCCTCCGGACCCGAAAATTGCTCGACACCCCGCTGGTTGACGAAAAACAGAAAGTCGAGCGGGCCATCGGTCGCCAGTTCATCGATGGAGATGGCGCCGCACCGCTCGCGGTATTCTTTTTCCCATCCGGGCGGCAGCATGGGCTTCTGCGGATTGATCTTGTTGTCCCGTCCCTCATAGACCGCACGCAGGGTACGCCAGAGCTCGAATCGGAAAACGGGCCAGATTTTTTCCCCGCGATAGAGGATCTGATTTACGGGAAACTGGAGAGGGAAGTTGAGAAGTTGCTGACGCAACGCAACGATATCAGGGGGTGTGTTCTGTCTATTCCCACCCGACTTGCGCCAGCGCCGAAAGTACTTCTTGATCGGGGATGGAATAAGAAATCCCATTTTCTTCAATGGATTAGCGCCTTTTTGTCGCCATTTGTCGGGTTCTCTTTTAGGCAAGCCGTTCGATCAAGGCAAGCGTAGATTGATAAGGGTGCCTCAAGCAGCATGATCTCTTCGTTTGCTGTCTTCTGTTGTAAAGCCGCCGCGTGGCAGTTGCATGCTGGTACTGGGGGATTGACTTCAGAGAGCGAAATGCGATCAGTCAGCAGAATCCGCCGCCTGACGGCGCAAACGCCTACCTTTGAAAATGTCCAGAAAACCGAAAATCCTATTCGTTATTTCTTATGATGCCTATGCGGACATCGCTGCCAGGCTGGCCCCCGTATTTTTGTCGAAAGGGGCCAGCGTCCAATATTTGTTCCTGGAAAGGGATTCGGGGCGAGATATCGTTGTCAATGGCACGCTGACAAAAGCGCTGCGCAAGACCGGAGAGATCGCTCACGCGTCTGACGCCAAT
>DATLIB010000004.1:0-4999 GCA_035539595.1 Noviherbaspirillum sp. | reverse complement strand
CGTTAGTCTCTTTAGTTTCGTTCATCTGGCTGTTTCCCGTTTAGTGTTCAATCTGATTTCATTCTGAAGAATCGCCTGCATGTCTTTTTGATAATTGTCAGAGGACCTTATTTCTATTGCGTCAGACGAGAAGTGTGTATTCGCATCCGTTGCAATGTGAGTAAAAAATACACAAACGATGCGCGTCGTGCGGTCCTGACGGACTGCCATCGGAAGAAAATGGAACGCGTGATCAGACGAAGTAAGCTGCGCCGAGCACGAGTGGCGTACCGCTTACGCCAGCAACAACCAACCTGCGGGCGACGCTGTGAATCTGGTCTTCGTAGGTGCGATAGGTTTCGAGAAAATCCAGTTGACCGCCTTTTATGCGACGCAGATGTGCCAGTGCGTTTTTCGACACTAAGCATTCGCGATCGGTAAAGCCGACTTCGACCGTAAAACTCACACCTTCATCTGCAACGCGCGGCTCTGCTACTGTTCTATGCATTACTGTCTCCATGGTTGACTCGAGAAAAAACGATATCTGTTCTGGATGGTAATGAGTCAAAATAGCAACGCCTTGACAGTGCTCAATAGGCAATAAGGACACTACTGGAGACATACCGGGAAAGAGAAATTTGCATGATCGGAGAAGGCTTCGCGCATGCAAAACGCGAGTTCGAATTTTTTGCAATAATTTGCAGCACTGTCGGAGGCGGCTATACTTCCTGCAGCGAATTCTTCCTGTGGCTGGCAGTCTTTTTTGGGTGGCTGAATCATGAATGATGCAGACCGGATCGACGACAGTAGCGCCCCTTCGAAACAGGCTGCGGCTGCGCAATCCAGGAGCCTCGCCGAGCTGAAGCCGAAAGGCGCTTGCTGGTATTGCAACCAGCCACTTGATAACGTTCGTCGCTTCTGCAACAAGTCTTGTGCGGACGATTACCGCATCGAAGACGAGACTTTCAATGCGCCTCCCTCATAAATAGGACTTACGCAAAACCGCCCCAGCCGCGTTGTGTTGCCTTGTCGTACTAGATGTACTGCCTGCGGCAACACGCCTTGCTGGGACAATTTTGCGTAAGTCCTAATAAAGCGGTTTTACTGCGCTCGTTTTCCGGATGTGCAATGGTGCGTTCTTGTACGTTTTCCTTCTTGCATGCAAAAGAGTGTGGATGAGGCTTGAGCGTGGACAAGCGACTGGCGTTTGCTTATTTTCCTTGTGCGGTTTTGTCTCATGATTAAATGCCTGCCCCAACAAAACGCTGTTTTGGCATGGACCGAAAGGGGCATGGTAATGCGTGGGTGTCTGTTGGCGAGGTCGGTTTTAATGACTTGGCAAGATGGTTGAAACAGCCTGCGATGCAAGCTCGCTCGACAGGGCGGGCAAGATTGGCCAGTCAAGTTGAATCGACAGAAATAAATTGCGTCTTTTTCTGCCTGACTGCGTTTCTGGTCGTTGCATGGTTCGTTATGCGACCGTCCTGCGTCTTGCTAAATGCAAATCCCCTCGACTTCTTTCCCGCCGATTTAACTTGACTGCCAGGAGCAGACCATGACACCGGATGAAATCGTTACCGATATCAATAGCATGAACCGCGACGTACTGTACGGACGCGGCGATTATGAGCATCTCACCCATGAGCAGGTGCTCGCCCTGATGGATACTGCGGCCATGCAGGGCTTCAAGCTCGGCAGCAACGTCGCGCTTTCCATGGTCAAGGGCGCATTGCTGGTGCAGCTGACACGTAATGTCAGCGCGCAGAAAGATGCGCCGAGCATGTAGCGTTTGTCGATGGAAACGAAAAGTTATCCTATCTCAACGCTTCGTTTCGAGAAGTTGCCATAACGGCATAGTGTGGGAACGTTTTCCTCCTTCCCCGGTCAGCTTGGGTAGTTCAACCAACAATAATCGGCTCTGCGGCGTGTATGAAGTGAACAGGTTGACGCCCGCCTTGTTCTCTTGCTTTCTATTGCATTTCGTTCGCTTAAGCATTTGATGCTCGGGCGGAGGAAATCTGTAGGCAGCGATCCAGGAGGCGTATCCGCCTTCTGGATCGTTCATCCCCCTGCGACGACTCCCCGCCATGACATCCATCATTCCGAATAATCCATCTTCTATCCCTCGTTCGCCGCTTGCCTTGTGGGGCGGTATCGAATGCACAGTGGTGCGCATACAAGACGAATTCCGGAATCAAATTGCGGAAACAGGGCACGCCGAGCGCCTTACCGACCTCGACGCGATTGCCGCTTTGGGCATACGAACACTACGCTACCCTGTGCTATGGGAAACCATTTCACCGGATAACCCGGAGCAGGCGGATTGGGCATGGCATGACACCCGCTTGGCTCGCTTGCAAGCGCTGGGCATCGAGCCGATTGCCGGCTTGGTGCATCACGGTAGCGGACCTCGCTATACGCACTTGCTTGATCCGGAATTTCCGGTCTTGCTGGCGCAACATGCTGCGCGTGTAGCAGAGCGCTATCCATGGATCAAGATGTTTACGCCGGTCAATGAGCCGCTCACCACTGCGCGTTTCAGCGGCCTCTACGGTCACTGGTATCCCCATGGGCGCGACACTCCTACCATGCTTAAGGCACTGTATACGGAGTGCCATGCAGTGGCCTTGTCCATGCAAGCGATCCGTCGCATTACGCCGGGCGCCAAGCTAGTGCAGACTGAAGACTTGGGCAAGACTTTCAGCCTGCCCGCGCTGAGCTACCAGGCGGATTATGAAAATGAGCGGCGCTGGCTTTGCTTTGATCTCCTGTGCGGCCGTATCGATAGGCAGCATCCGTGGTACCAGGCATTTATCGATGCCGGCATCGATGCGCGCCAGATGGCTTTCTTCGTCGATGCGCCGTGTGTGCCCGATATCATCGGTATCAACCACTACGTGACCAGCGAGCGTTTCCTCGATCAGCGTCAGCGCGACTATCCCCCAGCCTTCCATTGTCAGGGCGTGCCGTATGTCGATGTGCATGCGACCCGCGTGTCGTTCGCCGATGGCCTGACCGGACCCGAAGAACGCTTGCGCGAGGTATGGGAACGTTACCGTTTGCCGCTTGCGATTACCGAGGCACATCTGGGCGGCTCGCGTGACGACCAGTTGCGTTGGCTAAATGAGATGTGGTGTGCCGCGCAGAAATTGCGCGAGGAGGACGCCGATATCCTGGCGGTGACCGTGTGGTCGCTGTTTGGTTGCGTTGACTGGAATTCGCTGCTCATGCAAAACAACGGTTTTTATGAGAGCGGCGTGTTCGATGTTCGAGGTCACACTGTTCGTCCGACAGCGCTGGCGAGCGCGGTCGCCGGACTGGCGGAAAACGGGAAATTCGACCATCCGGTGTTGGACGGCCTCGGCTGGTGGCGGCGCCCAGACCGTTTTTTCGTGCCGCCGGCGGCACCCCTCCAGGCGCCTCAGGTGCTGGTGCATGCGCCGCGCCAGCTGGTAATCACCGGCGGACGTGGCACTTTGGGTAGTGCACTGTCGCGCGTGTGCGCGCACCGTGGCTTGGCGCATGAACTCCTGAGCCGGACCGACATGGACATCGCCGACGAAGCGTCGGTTGCTGCAGCGTTGGAGCGGCATCGCCCTTGGGCAGTGATCAATGCCGCCGGTTATGTGCGTGTCGCGGAAGCTGCGCTGGAATCTGAGCGCTGCTTCCGCGAGAATGCGGCCGGTGCGGAAGTGCTGGCCCGCGCATGCGCCAGGCTCGGCATCCCCTATGTCACGTTTTCTTCCGACCTGGTGTTCGATGGCAGTTTGGGGCGGGCCTACGTGGAAACCGACAAGGTCTCGCCCTTGTGTGTGTACGGCAACAGCAAGGCCGAGGCGGAGCGGCGTGTCATGCAGGCTTTTCCGGATGCATTGGTGGTGCGCACCAGCGCTTTCTTCGGCCCTTGGGATCGCTACAACTTCGTGCATGCCGTATTGCGCGACTTGTCTGCCGGGCGTCGTGTGGAAGCCAGCGATGACGTGCAGGTGTCGCCGACTTATGTGCCAGACCTAGCGCATGCCGCCATTGACCTGTTGATCGATCGCGTCAACGGGATCTGGCACCTCGCCAATCAGGGGGCAATTTCCTGGTACGAATTTGCTGAACGGGCGGCACGCCAGGCTGGCCTGGATGCCTCCGCGTTGGTCAAGACCCATGGCGGTGGGCGCGGCATCACTGCGCTGTCGAGCGAGCGTGGTCTGATCTTGCCTAGCTTCGCCAGTGCCATTGAGCGTTACGTCCACGAAAACACCATCGCATGGAGAGATAACGCATCCGAGCGCACAGCGGCCTAAAGCGGCGTTACTGCGCCCGTACGTAGCAAATCCGCTTTAATAAATGCTCGTCGCGGCGCGTTGCATGGCTCAAGATTGGCAAAGCATCATTTCTTTGATTGCGAAGGGAACAGGCTTGAGCAGAAGTACTCCAATTCTGGTATCGCCCGCCACGCAAAGGAATAAGAATGTCCGATACCGCATATCCGCGCCCGCAGTTGGTGCGCGAACATTGGGAAACGCTCAATGGCCAATGGAAATTTACCTTCGATAACGACAAACAATACAAGCATCCCTCCGACCCGATTCAATGGACGCACGGCATCCAAGTGCCGTTTCCTCCCGAGTCCAGCGCTAGCGGCATAGGGGAACGCGGCTTTCATCCGGCGTGCTGGTATCAGCGTGAATTCGACATTCAGCCTGAAGGAGGGCGGGTTCTACTGCACTTCGGGGCGGTCGATTACCGGGCCGTGGTCTGGGTCAATGACCACAAGGTAACGGAACATGAGGGAGGGCATAGTTCTTTCCATGCCGATATCACACATGCGCTCAAGGGCAGGAGCCGACATACGCTGACGGTGTATGTGGAAGACGACCCGCTCGACCTGGCCAAACCCCGCGGCAAGCAGGACTGGCAACTGGAGCCGCATTCCATCTGGTATCCGCGCACCACCGGCATCTGGCAAACGGTGTGGCTGGAGCGCGTGTCGCACACGTATGTCCAGAAGCTGCGCTGGACGCCGCAT
>DATLIB010000003.1:0-3994 GCA_035539595.1 Noviherbaspirillum sp. | reverse complement strand
TGACACCATGCAGACCTACGACCCGCGCATCTATGCAGTCGGCGAATGCGTGAACCATCGCGGCACCGCCTACGGCCTGGTGGCTCCCTTGTTTGAAATGGCCAAGGTATGCGCCAACCATCTCGCCAACTTCGGCATCGGTCGCTACCAAGGCTCCGTCACCTCGACCAAGCTGAAAGTCACCGGCATTGACCTGTTCTCCGCCGGCGAATTCATGGGTGGTGAAGGCACTGAGGAAATCGTGTTGTCCGATCCCCTTGGCGGTGTATACAAGAAGCTGGTCATCAAGCAGGACAAGCTGGTTGGCGCCTGCCTGTACGGTGATACGGTGGACGGCAGCTGGTACTTCAAGCTGCTGCGTGAAGGCAAGGACATCAGCGCGATCCGTGACACGCTGATGTTCGGCGAATCCAATACCGACCGTCCGGGCGATACCGGCCATGAAGGGTTCACCAAGGCTGCCGCCATGCCGGACGAGGCCGAGGTGTGTGGCTGCAACGGCGTGTGCAAGGGCAGCATCGTCAAGGCGATCAAGGAAAAGGGCCTGTTCACGCTGGAAGATGTGCGCAAGCACACCAAGGCTTCCGCCTCCTGCGGCTCGTGCACCGGCCTGGTCGAACAGATCATCATGTTCACCGCCGGTGGCGACTACTCGGCCGCCAGCAAGGCCAAGCCCTTGTGCGCGTGTACCGACCACACCCATCAGGAAGTACGCGACGCCATCAAGGCCAACAAGCTGGTGACGATTGCCGACACCATGCAATTCATGGAATGGCGCACGCCGAACGGCTGTTCCAGCTGTCGGCCGGCGCTCAACTATTACCTGATCTCGACTTGGCCGCATGAGGCCAAGGACGATCCGCAATCGCGCTTCATCAACGAGCGCGCGCACGCCAACATCCAGAAAGACGGCACGTACTCGGTGATCCCGCGCATGTGGGGCGGTGAAACCAATGCATCGGAACTGCGTCGCATTGCCGACGTGGTCGACAAGTACAAGATCCCGACCGTGAAAGTCACCGGCGGACAGCGCATCGATCTGCTGGGGGTGAAGAAGGAAGACTTGCCGGCAGTGTGGAAAGACCTCGACATGCCCTGCGGCCATGCGTATGCCAAGGCGTTGCGTACGGTGAAGACTTGCGTTGGGTCGGAATGGTGCCGTTTCGGCACGCAGGATTCGACCCTGATGGGCCAGCAACTGGAGCGCGCATTGTGGCGCATGTACGCGCCGCACAAGGTCAAAATCGCCGTGTCCGGCTGTCCGCGCAACTGCGCCGAATCGGGCATCAAGGATGTCGGCGTGATCGGCGTCGATTCAGGCTGGGAAATCTATGTCGGTGGCAACGGCGGCATCAAAACCGAAGTCGCGCAATTCTTCGTGAAGCTCAAAACACATGAAGAAGTGCTGGAATATTCCGGCGCCTTCCTGCAGTTGTATCGCGAAGAGGGTTGGTATCTTGAACGCACGGCGCATTACATCGCCCGTGTCGGGCTGGATCACGTGAAGAAAAAGGTGCTGGACGATGCAGAAAACCGCCAGGCTTTGTACCAACGCCTGCTGTTTTCGCTCGACGGCGAGCCTGACCCGTGGCACGAAAAGGACAAGGCTTTGGTCGATATGCGGCAGTTTTCCCCGTTATCGATTTAGGAACCAAGTCATCGGGGGGGGGCTAAGTAATTGCTGTTTGGTGCCGAAAACAAGGTATCGGCACTCGGCTTTCTTCTCTGGCAAAGAGGAAGGCAGGGAACGGCGCCGATGACTTTTCGACCTCATCCAACCCGTCCCGCGAAAGGAACGATCATGGAAACGACTCTCTTTGCCTTTGCGTTCACGTTTGCAACCACCGTATCCATCCTCGTCTATCGCCAATTGCGCAAACCCGCACTACGACGGATTGTGCACAAAACAAAGTAAAAGGAAGCAGATGTCGCAACAATGGAAACCGGTCTGTCATGTCGCAGACATCCCCGTGCTCGGCGCCCGTGTCATCAACCGGGCGGCGCAGCCCGACGTGGCAATTTTCCGTACCAGCGAAGACAAGGTGTTCGCACTGCTCGACCGCTGCCCGCACAAGGGCGGTCCGCTGTCGCAAGGCATTGTGTTCGGTGAGAGCGTCGCCTGTCCGCTGCACAACTGGAACATCGCCCTTGCCTCGGGATGTGCCAATGCGCCGGACGAAGGCTGCACCCAGAAATTCAGCGTCAAGGTGGAAGACGGCAAGGTCTTCCTCGACCTGAATGAATTGACCTCACCGGCCACCGAGGTCAAGGCGGCATGACTGCTTTGCGGGAGACCAAAACCACTTGTTGCTATTGCGGCGTCGGTTGCGGCGTCATCGTGGAAAGCGATGGTGAAAAGATCAGCAGCGTGCGAGGCGACCCGGAACATCCTGCCAATTTCGGCCGCTTGTGCAGCAAGGGCAGCACGTTGCACCTGACAGCCAATCCGGTCTTGCAGCGGCAAGCCAGGGCCTTGCATCCCGAGATGCGTGTCGCGCGCGCAGCGCAGCGCGCAGCTGCGACATGGGATGCGACACTGGATTTCATCGCCCAGCGTTTTGCCGAAACGATCCGCCAACACGGCCCCGACAGCGTGGCCTTCTATCTATCTGGCCAGTTACTGACCGAGGATTATTACGTCTTCAACAAACTGGCGAAGGGCTTGATCGGTACCAACAACGTCGATACCAATTCGCGCCTGTGCATGTCCAGCGCAGTGGCCGGCTACAAGCAGACCTTGGGCGCTGATGCGCCGCCCGCCTGCTACGAAGATATCGACCATGCCGAAACGATTTTCATCGCCGGTTCCAATACCGCCTATGCACACCCCATCCTCTATCGCCGTATCGAAGAGGCGCGCAAGAAAAACCCACGCCTCAAGATCATCGTCGCCGATCCGCGCCGCACCGACACCGCGCGCGACGCCGACCTGTTCCTGCCCATCCTCCCCGGCACCGATGTCGCGCTGTTCGACGGCATGCTGCACATTTGCCTGTGGGAAGACCTGATCGATACCGCGTACATCGAAGCACATACGGAAGGGTTTGCCGAACTCAAGCAAACCGTGCGCGATTACACGCCGAAATTCGTCGCCGACACCTGCGGCATCAGCGAAGAGGAACTGGTCAAAGCCGCGCGCTGGTTCGGTCAATCGAAGGCATCGCTGTCGCTGTATTGTCAGGGCCTCAATCAATCGTCCTCCGGCACCGCCAAAAACGCGGCGCTGATCAATCTGCATCTCGCCACGCACCAGATCGGCAAACCCGGCGCCGGGCCGTTCTCGCTGACCGGCCAGCCCAATGCCATGGGCGGGCGTGAAGTCGGCGGCCTCGCCAATCTGCTCTCCGCCCACCGCGACATGGCCAATCCCGAGCATCGGGCTGAAGTGGCACGGCTGTGGGGTATCGATGAGGTACCGGCGCAGCCTGGCAAGACAGCGGTGGAAATGTTCGAAGCGGTTCGCACCGGCGCGATCAAGATCGTCTGGATCGCCTGCACCAATCCGGCGCAATCGCTGCCGGAGCAAAAGCGCGTGCGCGAAGCCTTGCGGCACGCCGAGCTGGTGATCGTGCAGGAAGCCTACAAAACCACCGCTACCGTCGACTACGCGGACGTACTGCTGCCCGCGACGACATGGGGCGAAAAGGAAGGCACGGTCACCAATTCCGAACGCCGCATCACGCGTTGCCAGCCGGCTCTGCCGAAGCCGCACGGTACACGTCACGACTGGGAAATCGTGATCGACTTCGCGCGCAGGCTGGAAATGCAGCTGGGGAAAAACAAGACGCTGTTCCCCTATGCCAGTACCGAGGAAATCTGGAACGAGCACCGCGAATCGACGCGTGGACGCGACCTCGACATCACTGGCCTGTCGTTCCGGATGCTGGAAGAGCAGGGGCCGCAGCAATGGCCCTTTCCAGAAGGGGCGACCCACGGCAAGAAGCGCCTGTACGAAGATGGCATCTTCCCGACCGCCAGCGGGCGCGCCAAGTTC
>DATLIB010000002.1:0-4122 GCA_035539595.1 Noviherbaspirillum sp. | reverse complement strand
ACTGGGCGACGCGCACCCAGCAGGTGTGGCGTTCTTCCTGTTGCCAGTGGTAACGGATGCGGATGCGGCCGAGACCGTCGGTGTGCACCGTGCCGGCCGCCGCGGTGCTGCCGTCGGCGCCGACGACGATGGCGGTCTGGCTGCCCCAAGCGGTGGGCTTGGGCTTGAGCAGACGGCCGGTGCCGTCGTAGAGCGCGGGCCGCCAGGGGATGTCGGCACGGATGGCGGTGAAGCGGTTGGCGTAGCCGGTGGCGCCGGCGGTTTCCAGCAGGGTTTCCCAGGCGCCGGGGGCGAGGTGGGTATGCTCGTCGTCATCGTCGCTGTCGTCACTCCTACCCGTACCGGCATCCGGCTCGTCCTCCCAGGCGGGAGGGTGTCCGAGGTGGGTTTGCAGGTGGTGCTGCAAGCCGGATGAGAGGTTGTTGATGCCGGCGTGCAGCACGCCCAGCAGGGTGAAGCGATGCGGCGCCTGGCCGGCTTCGGGTAGGCCGAGTTCCGCGCGCTGGTCGAGCGGCGAGTCGAGCAGGTCGAAGGCGTGGCCGGTGCGCAGGCTGCGCACGGCGCCGTGGCCGAACCAGGTTTTGAAACGGGCATCGGCGGCTTCGCGCAAGAGACGGGCGTAGTGCTCGGCTTGGTCGTGGCCGGCAAAGGCGTAGACGCCGGCCCAGTCGTATTGCTCGATGCGCGGAGCGTTGGGACCGCCGTAGGTGTGGGCGGTGGGCAAGGTGGCGGCGGTGACGCGCTTGGTTTGATCATCCCAGCTGGCCAGGGTGGTGCTGGCGGCTTGCAGGCGCCGGTGGGCGTGGAAGGATTGCAGGGTGTCGTGCGTTTCGACGGCGGCGTTGCGGTGGAAGCGGATGCCATCCGGCATGGCCGGGTCGTCGGCAAAGGCGGTGCTGTCGGCGAACAAGACCAGGCGCTGGTGCGAGAGACTGCCGGCGTCGTCGGCTTCTTCGAAGTAAAAGCCGATGCCTTCTTCGGTGAGGAGACGCAGCAGGAAGTCGTAGTCGGTTTCGCGGTATTGGCAACAGTAGCTGCGCGGGCGCAGGCCGGCGAGAAACAGTTCGGCGTCGGGAGTGAGGCGCCAGTGGCTGCGCGGGCGGTAGGCGGCGAGGACGGCCTCGATCATGTCGAGCACGCTGGTGTCCTGGAATACGCGCGAGCGGCGCTGGTGGCGGGCCAGGGCCAGCCAGGGTTGCAGGGTCAGGCGAGTGCGGGCGAAACCGCCGTCGGCGCCCAGTTGCGCCACGGCCGTGACATAGCCGGAGCGCGAGCCCTGGCTGCCGTCGGCCAGGCGGGTGTACAGGATGGCTTGCTGGCCGAGCAGGCGCTTGAGGGGGAGATGGAGGTCGGTGGAGAGGCAGTCGATGTGCCAGGCGGTGAGCGTGGACAAGGCTTCCCGGCCGACGAAGCGTTCGACGATCAGGGTATCTGCACCTAGCGGCGTGGCGAGGTCGTAGAGACGGTTTTCTGCAGTGAAGAAGGCAAACTGGGTAGATTCTTGCGGGGGGAAGGAAGTCACATTTTGCCTCGGCGGCGCTGCACAAAATGTGGCAATTATGGCAATTTATTGCATTAATTACAAATCATCCACGATGCCGCCAATGCATGTACCTCCCCTGTCTCTGATCGATTCTCAGATCGATTCAAGCAGGTCTGAACGCGGTACCCATTGCGAGCGCGCCGCAAGTTGTGCGGTGTTCAGCCGGTCTGGCGCGGCGATGCGTGCCGCGACATAGGCGAAGAAGGCATCGATTTGCTTCCAGGCATTCAGCTCATCGAGCTGCTTGGAGTGCCCCCATAGATGGAAGGTGCCGCCGGATTCGCAGGCATAGTCGAACATCGCATACAGACGTCCGATCCAGTCGCCATGCTGCAACGCCAGCCGCAAGCCGCCAAGCCGGTTCAACCAGTTGCCTGAACCGGCGAAATTGCGCAGGTACACTGCCCTGTCGTGTGGATAGAACTGCACGGTGGTTGGCATTTCGTACGGTTTTTCCCCCGCGTCGAAACGCAGGTTCATCGTGGTCCTGGCATAAGAAAAGCGGCATGCCTTGACCAGTTCCACATCGCGCGGCGAATAGCGCCCTCCGGGATAGCAGAATCCGTTGACTGAAGTGCCCAGCAAGTCTTCGAGGTGTTTTTTCCCGTCATTGATCTGATGGTAGGACTGCCAGATATCGACCGTTTTCAAGTAGCGGTGGTCATACGTGTGCGAGCCGATTTCGAACTGGTGGCCGAGTTCGCGGATCTGGGTATCGGAGAGTACATTGTCTCCTTCGCAGTTTCGTACCGGGATAAAGAAAGTGCCGTTCAAGCCGTGCTTTTTCAGCAGTTCTGCCGTCTTCATATCCAATGGGTGACCGTCATCGATAGAACACGTAAACACTGGACCCATCATTCACTCCACGTAAATTCCAAACAGCGGCATCGGTTGGGCTGCATCGCCACCGACGTCTTCCTCTGTAGTGTCAGACCGGCTGGTCTTCCCTGCTCGGCTCTCTAGCAAGCGCATAAGTACACGCATTGACCAATCCCAGGGCGGCATTGTCGAAGCTGTACTCTCCGACCAATGCAAGGCTACGTTGGGAGAAGCGTTCCCATAACGCCGGATAAGTGAGAAGCGCCGCTGCGCGGTCGGCCCAAAGTTGGACATCGAGTCCGCAAACAAAACCATTTTCGCCATCCAGCACCAACTCTCCTGCCACCCCCGCATGCGGCGATACGATGACAGGCAAGCCTGCCGCACAAGCCTCATTGGCAACGACGCCCCAGACATCGGCATGCGTCGGAAAGAGGAATAAACACGCAGAGCGATACAACAGCGGCAACTCCTTTTGGCTGGCAAATCCATGAAAGTGCGCATCCACCGATTCGCCGATCAGCGCCGCCGCCTCGCGCACGCGCTTTTCCTCGCTACCTGCACCGGCGAACAGGATGCTGATTCTGCGTCCCATGCGTTTTGCGAGTTGTTCCGCCACGGCCAACGCAAACATCGGCCCTTTTTCCGGCACCATGCGGCCGCAAAAGATGAGATCGAATTTCTTTCCGTCCGGCTCTGGCGCGCGCAGGTAGGCGTCATTGTCGGTGCACAGATAAGATTTGAAGCAGCGTTCGGCCGGAACCCCATAGCTCTGGTATAAGTGCTGTCCGCCGATACTGGCTGAGAGAAAGGCTGCGGAACGCGCATACACAAAGCGGCGCACAGCCTTATGTACACGACTCAAGGCCTGTTCGGACAGATAGGTGCCGTCGGTCAGCGGCACATGGGGTACGCCTTTGAACAAGGTGTAGCCAAAAGCATAAAGCTGGGTCGGATTCAACCCGTCGTTCACCACCACATGCGGAGCAAACTCGCGCAGCGCCAGCACGACATCCGGGTTGTTATGAATGTAGCGGCCTTTGACGGTGCTGATCCGCTCCCGCAAAAAGCGGTGGTCGAAATCCATGGGCGGCAAATCCCACTGTCTGTTCGGTTCGCGCCTTGCGCAGAAAATGACCCGGAGCTGTATGCCGGGCATACGGTCTACGCGCTGAAATACAGGGATGCGATAAGGCGGCGGCTCGTTGGTGATAACGGCGAGTTTTGTCATGGGCTCATCATATTGATTGCCCGGATTCGCCGGATGAGGTAAATCATGAAAGTCTGCAATACATGACAGTCAACCATTCTCTGTGCGCACAGGCGCAGTCGCAAAGACAGGCTTGGCAAACAGGGACTCGCGGCCACGGAAAGTCGCTCCCTGCATGGCACGACACCAAGCACAAACACGATCAACCATCGAAGCCGATATACATAACGAAAAAAAGCCGGCAATTTCTGCCGGCTTTTTTCATATTGCATATTGCCCTTCGATTACTTGGTTCGCCAAGCGCGCACGTATTTGACTTCATACGCATTGCCCTTGCCGGTCGGGGTCGAACCATCCGGCGTGCCGCTCGCGCTGCCATACCAGAGGTCGAGCAGGATGTACATGCGGCTGCTCATGCTGACATTGGCCGAATAGAACTCCTTGCCGTCGAAGAAGAACGTGATCTTGTTCGGTTCCCACTTCACTGCATACTTGTGGAAGCCGGAAGACAGATCAGGCAGATTCTGCAGCGTCTTGTGGCCTGCATACG
>DATLIB010000001.1:0-11762 GCA_035539595.1 Noviherbaspirillum sp. | reverse complement strand
CTTTAGTGTAAGCCTTCGCCGGAGAACCGGCTTATGTGTGGATGCAATTCGGCGCTGTCGATGCAACAGCTTGTTAAGCACTTATCAAAAGAGAACGGAAAAAATTCTGCCCTCGATGTCCGCAGCAATGGAACCGCGTGTCGCTATTGCAAATCGTCGATATGCATGCCGTCAGGGAATTTTCCACCCGACACACTGTCTTACGGAAACACGACACCCGCCCGGCCGTCCATTGCCTGGCCTGGCCAGTCCACACAGTTTGGATGTGAATCGCGCAATGCAAAATACACAACTTCACCCGGCCCCCGGCAAAGCCGCTCCGCGCTTGGCGGCATTTGTCGGCGCTGCCGGCTTTACTTTTTCGCTGCTCCTTTCCGGCTTGATGCTGCTCCTGCAGGGCAATCCGGGCTTTCTGATTATCTGGCTGCTTGCGGCCATGGCGATGGCTGCGTTCACCCGTTGGCATTACCGATGGCAACAGGCGTGCAAGCGATTAAGCGACGCGTATCCGCCAGCGCCGGTCCGGGCGGTAGGCTCTACTTGGCGGGGAGAGGTTGTGGATGTGGTGTTTCGGGAGATGCCGAACAAATGTTCAGCCTTGTAATTCGGCGGGCGATGGACAAGGCTGGCCGTGCCGCGGCTTCTCGGCCAGCGCTCTTGGCGGTTGTCGTGCGGAGCGCTTTTCTTGGCTCCAAATTCACGGCGATACGCCCTAGACCGCCGGTATAGCGTATCATCGCGTATCCGTTCGGCGCATTTCGTTTGACTGCATTGCAGCGCAAACCCTGAATTCCTCATAAACCCGATCGCGCGCAACTTGTGTTACCGGCGTGCAGATCATCATCAGTTTTGCTGGCGTGCCGCGCAGATGCGTGCAGACACTGCCTTCAAACCCTTTGGTTGCGTCGGCGTGGCCGCATTCCTTCAGCGGCCGTTTTTACCGGGCCCGCCGCCTTGGCATCACTCTGCAGCTGGCTGTCTGGCCGGCGGCAATTTTTTGTATTGGAATACATCATGGCAAAAGAAGAACTTCTGGAAATGGACGGCGTGGTTGCCGAAGTGCTCCCCGATTCCCGTTTCCGTGTCGATCTCGACAATGGACATCAACTGGTGGCTTACACCTCAGGAAAGATGCGGAAAAACCATATCCGTATCCTGGCTGGCGACAAGGTGACATTGGAATTGTCTCCCTACGACCTCAGCAAGGGCCGCATTACCTTCCGTCACATCGAACGACGCGGGCCGATGCCTGCAGCCGGCCAGCAACGACGCCGCTATTGAGGCAAGGGCTCGCGCCGACCTCGTCTTGACCGCCCGCCAGCATTGCGTGGGAGCTATCCCGCGGCTGGCCTGTGGCGCTTATCTGGCGGCTTTTCTGGCCGCCCTTCTCTCTTCCCAAGCCTGTAACGCCGCACGGTAGCGTTCCACTTCCTCCGCATACAGATCGAAGATGCAGGGGGCACAACCGCTGTGGCAGCACTCGTCATTGTCGGGTCGCACGGGTGGAACAGGCTTCGGATCGTGGTGCGGTTTCTCTGGCATGGCGGGATTCTTCAACAGTTGCGCTCGCTGGCATTGCTACCTCAATGGCAGTTTCCGCATTGGCAGCGGCGTATGAAAATGGTTCAAGGGGCCATGTCCGTGGCCGGTTTGCACATCCGCCCCTTGGGCAATCGCTTGCAGGATATAGGCGCGCGCCGCCCGCACCGCTTCGGCCAGCGGTTGGCCCAACGCCAGGTAACAGGCCAGCGCGGACGATAGCGTGCAACCGGTGCCGTGGGTATTGCGGCTGTCGATGCGTGCGCTGGATAGCCGCAACGGCGATGCGTCGGACTGCACCAGCAAGTCAACCACGTCCACTCCGGGCAAGTGTCCGCCCTTGAGCAGCACTGCCTGCGCGCCACGTTGCAACAATTCCCGGGCTGCGCCTTCGAACTGATCCTCGTCCTGCACCGGGCGCCCCAGCAGCAAGGCCACTTCGTCCAGATTGGGTGTGACCACGCTGGCCAGCGGGAACAGTTCGCGCACCAGTACGTCCAGCGTTTCCTCGGCAATCAGGCGGTCGCCGCTGGTGGCCACCATGACCGGGTCCAGCACCACATGCGGCCAGCGGTAGCGCCGGATGGCTTGCGCCACGACGTCTACCACTGCCGGGTCGTGCAGCATGCCGATCTTGACGGCATCGATACCGATGTCGGACGCCACCGCATCGATTTGGCTGGCCAACATGGCGGCCGGAATGGCGTGGATGCCGCTGACACCGCAAGTGTTCTGGGCGGTGATGGCGGTAATCGCCGTCATGCCGAAACAGCCCAGCGCGGAGCAAGTTTTCAGGTCGGCCTGGATGCCGGCGCCGCCGCCGCTGTCCGAGCCAGCGATACTCAGTACGCGCGGATAGCGCCAGGGTATGGCGGCTGCGCTTGCCTGCTGCTTGGGTGAAATCACCTGTTTTCCTTTCCTTGATGTGACGGATATGCCGGATATGCCGCCATGGGCAGGTCAATACTTTAGTCTTATTATGAGCGCCACCATCCATACACGAGGAAAAAGCATGGCACAGCAGCACGCGGACAATCCGCTCTGGAACGAAGATCTGGCGCCGACCGCCAGCGCGCAGCGCACATGGACGGCTACCCATTATGCGGCGCTGTGGGTGTCGATGGCGGTCTCGGTGCCTGCTTACATGCTGGCGTCCGGTTTGATGAGCGAGGGCATGAACTGGTGGCAGGCGGTGCTGACGGTTTTCCTGGGTAACCTGATCGTGTTGCTACCGATGGTCCTGATCGGCCACGCCGGTGCCAAGCATGGCATCCCCTACCCGGTGCTGGCACGCGCGGCGTTCGGTGTGCGCGGCGCGCAATTGCCGGCGATCCTGCGCGCCGTCGTGGCGTGCGGCTGGTTCGGCATCCAGACCTGGCTGGGCGGACAGGCAATCTACACCATCCTGAACCTGTTGATGGGCAATGCATTGCAGGGCGCGGCTTTGCCAGGGCTCGGTATCAATGGGGGGCAACTGCTCTGCTTTCTACTGTTCTGGGCCTTGCATATCTACTTCATCGCCAAGGGCACCGAGTCCATCCGCTGGATGGAAACCGCCGCCGCACCGCTGCTCTTGCTGTCGGCGCTGGCGCTGGTGTGGTGGGCGTATGCGCAGGCCGGCGGTTTCGGACCGATGCTGGCGGCGCCGTCGCAATTCGTGGCTGGCGGAAAAAGAGCGGGCCAGTTTTGGCTGGTGTTCTGGCCGTCGCTGACGGCAATGGTGGGTTACTGGGCGACGCTGGCCTTGAACATTCCCGACTTCACGCGTTTTGCGCGCAGCCAGCGCGACCAGGTGATCGGCCAAGCCATCGGCCTGCCCTTGCCGATGGGCTTGTTGGCGCTGGTGGCGGTGCTGGTGACGTCGGCTACCGTGGCGATCTATGGCGAAGCCTTGTGGGACCCGGTGGCGCTGACCGGCAAGATGAGCGGCATGGCGGTGGTGCTGGCATTGATCGCGTTGATCGTGGCGACCATCACCACTAACTTGGCAGCCAACGTGGTGTCGCCGGCCTACGATTTTTCCAACCTGGCACCGCGTCGCATTTCCTTCAAGATGGGCGGTTACATCACCGCCGCCATCGGCTTGGCGATGTTCCCATGGAAAATCCTGGAAACCACACAGGGCTACATCTTCACCTGGCTGATCGGCTATGGCGCCCTGCTAGGGCCGATCGCGGGCATCATGCTGGTCGATTACTTCCTCATCCGCAAGACCGTGCTGAACCATGAAGCGCTGTTCAGTGCGCAGGGCGAATACAGCTACAGCGGCGGCTGGAATCTGCGCGCGGTGATTGCATTGGTGCTGGGCGTGCTGCCCAACCTGCCGGGCTTTCTGAAGGCGGCCGGGTTGATTGCTGCCACGGCACCGCTGTTCGAGCTGCTGTACACCTATGCCTGGTTCGTCGGGCTGGCGATTTCGGCCGTGGTGTACTACGTGTTGATGCCGCGCAAGGCAGGAGCGGCCTGATCCGCGTCGACATTCTGGCGCAATTGCCACAGACGCAAGGCGACATGGATATCGAGCGCGCGCGCGGTCCAGTCGCCGAGCAAGGCGTCGATGGCGTCGAGCCGCTGCCGGAAGGTGTTGATGTGAATGCCCAATTCCTTGGCGGCGGCGCTGGCATTGTGGCCGTGGTCGAGATAGGACAGCAGGGTTTTCGACAGTTCGGTCTTGCGCTGCCGGCTTTCCGTGTACAACTTGCCCAAGGTCGCCGCGAAAAAGGCGTCGAGGTCTTGCATGTCGCGCTTGCCGAACAGAACGGCATACAGGGCCAACTCTTGCTCCAGGAAAATCGCGCCCGCGCGCCCGAGTGCGGTCACGGTATCGAGACAGCCCAGGAGCGACTGATACGCTGACGGCAACTCGGCGGTATGAGGCAGTACCTTGGAAATGACACCAGTCGAAGCGCTGCGCACCTCCCGCGCCAGAAATTCACTCAGTGCGGTGCGCCATTCTTCGACAGCCACCGCAGCATCCGACAGGAACACCAAGGTATCGCTGATTTTGGCGAACAGGATGGCACGGTCGGCAAATCCTGCCGTCAGTTTCTTTAACGCATAATCATGCTCGTCGGCTGCGGTCCGCACCAGGCCCAGATAGACCGGTTTGCTCAGGTCAAGCCCATAGCGCGCTGCCAGGGTCGTCCACTTGCCGATGTCGTGCTGCGGCTGGCTGAGCAGACCGAAAAAAATGGCAGGAATTTCTTCCTTGGCCGCCGCATCGTGGCGTTCCTGAGACAGCAGGACGACACCGGTCACCATCGAACTGCGCTCGAAAATGCGGATCGACAACTCGCTCAATTCGGTCGCCGTGTGAATCACCAAGCCGCCCAGAAAACCGCGGCTCCCAACCACCGCCGCAACCCGGCACACCGACTCCGGCGTCACGTAAGCCGTCACCGAGCGCCCCAGCACGCGGCTCTCCATCAGCGCCGCATGCAGCTTGTCCTGACGCAGGTAATGCAGTTCTCTGGGTGGAACGTCGGCAGTGTCGGAGGAGGCGCATAGCTGCTGCTCCCCTTCATCGACCACTGCCACACGCCCACCCAGCATGCCGGCCACCATCTCGCAGACTTCCTTGATGCCGCCGCCGCGTGCCACTAGCGAGGTGAGCCGTTCGTGCGCTTCGGCGGCGATCTGCGTGTCGGCGGTTTGCTTTTTCAGCAGGGCGTTGGCTTCGCTCACTTGCTTCAGTGCCGTCTGGATCTGTTCGAACAGGCGCGCGTTTTCGAGGGCGACCGAGGCATGCGCAGCCAAGGTGGACAGGATCGACATTTCCCATGCCGGGTACGCACGCGCATAGCGTTCGCCGACGAACAACACGCCGATGACATCGATGCCCGAGAGCAACGGAACGCCAAGGATGGAGCGGATGCCTTCGTCGTTGACCGCCGTGTCGATCTGCTTGCTGTGTGCAAAGCGCCCGTCGCGGGCGTAATCCTGCGAGCTGTAGGGCGTGCGATTGCGAGCGACGTAGCCGCAGACGCCAATATCGCGGGCAACCCGGACCTGCTTGAACTTGTCCGAGAAAGCGCCGTCGGTGGCGCGCACATAAAAATCGCCGGCTTCGCGGTCGTAGATCGACAGGTAACCGATGTCGGACCCGAGCAACTTGCGCGCGCGGTGCACGATGGCCTGCAAGACGTGGTCGATGTCGCGTATGGCGGTCAGGTCTTGTGCCGTTTCGATCACGGCATTCAAGCCGCGCTCGCGCTGCTGGTACTGGTCGAGGCGCTCGCCGATGGTCAGCGCCATGCGCACACTTTCGTCCAGCAGCAGCTTGCCCGCACCGTCGGATGGCAAGGCGGAGCTGCGGCTTTGCAGCGCTGCGTATTCGTCCTTGCCGGCATTGCGGTAGAGGAGTGCGACGACCTCGGCCAGCAGAGACGGGCAATCGTCGTGCGCGGTGGATAGGGCAGGATCAGTCATGGTGTTCTCCTTGTCGTCAGCCAGCGTGTGGCGCACCTAGCCGGAGATAATGATACGCCACAAGATGGCGGCGTTTTATGTGTATTTACCACATCAAACCAAAGCGCTGTCGATACGCTATCGTTCCCGACTTGCTGCGTTGCAGCGGATAGGAGGCCGATAGGAGGCATATAAATTACTTCGATTTATGTCTGTTTCTAACGTAGTGATGGCGGCGCGCCCTTACTACACTTTGTTGCATGGCACGTACTGTGCCGCGTGGTTGCCTATACCAAAGGAATGCATGAGCATCGACTCCCGCCTGCCTCATTTTCGCACCCTGTCTCCGGCTCAACGCCTGAATGACATCGCCTCCAAAGCCGGCCTGAGCGCCGAAGAACGCGCCCTTATCGCCGAACCCGGTGCCCTGACACTCGACACGGCCAACGGCATGATCGAAAACGTGATCGGCAAATTCGAATTGCCCTACGCGGTCGCCGGCTATTTTCAAATCAACGGGCGCGACGTGCTGGTACCGATGGCTGTCGAAGAACCTTCCGTGGTGGCGGCCGCATCCCACATGGCCAAGCTGGCGCGGGAATGCGGCGGCTTCCAGACTTCCAGCACCGGGCCGTTGATGCGCGCACAGGTGCAGATCATGGGCTTGCACGATCCCTACGGGGCACGCCAGGCGCTGCTGTTTCACCGCCAGGAAATCATCGATATTGCCAATAGCCGCGATCCGATCCTGATCGGATTGGGGGGCGGCTGCAAGGAGATGGAAGTCCATGTGTTTCCCGACACTGCGCGCGGCGCCATGGTGGTGGCCCATCTGATCGTCGATGTGCGCGACGCGATGGGTGCCAATACGGTGAATACCATGGCCGAGGCGGTGGCGGGACGCATCGAGGCCATTACCGGCGGAAAGGTGCGCCTGCGCATTCTGTCCAACCTCGCCGACCTGCGTCTGGCGCGGGCACGCGTGCAGCTTTCGCCGACGGTCCTGGCGGGCGGCGCTGACAGCGGCGATGAGGTGATCCAAGGCATCGTCGATGCCTATGCCCTGGCCGCCGTCGATCCGTATCGCGCAGCCACCCACAACAAGGGCATCATGAACGGCATTGACCCACTGCTCATCGCCACCGGTAACGACTGGCGCGCCGTGGAAGCCGGTGCCCACGCCTATGCCTGCCGGGCGGGCCACTATACCTCGCTCACCACCTGGGAAATCTCGCCCAAAGGCGATTTGATCGGCAGCATTGAAATGCCGATGCCGGTCGGCTTGGTCGGCGGCGCGACCAGGACCCATCCGCTGGCCCGCCTGTCGCTGAAAATCCTGCAGACCGCCTCTGCCCAGGAACTGGCCGAAGTCGCCGTGGCGGTCGGCTTGGCGCAGAACCTTGGCGCGCTGCGCGCGCTGGCCACGGAAGGCATCCAGCGCGGCCATATGGCGCTGCATGCGCGCAACATCGCGCTGGCCGCCGGCGCCATCGGAGACGACATCGAGCGCATCGTGCAGGCCATGGTCGCCGCCAGGGACGTGCGCTCCGATTTCGCCGCCCAACTGCTTGCAGAAGGCACCACGCCAGGCATCGCCTGTATAGGTAAAAGCTGAAAGGAACTCCTTATGGAACGCGCCCATCCCGAAACAATGAAGGCCCGCTTGCCGCAACAGGTCAAGATCGTCGAAGTCGGCGTACGCGACGGCTTGCAGCAAGAAACCTGGCAAGCGGATGTGCAGACCAAAATGGCACTCATCGACCGCCTGGTAGGCGCTGGCGCCAGATCGATCGAGATCGGCGCATTGCTGCCGTCATCACCGGCACCGCGCATGGCCCACACCGCCAGGCATGTGGCCTACTCGGTGCTGGTGCACGACCTGCAAGGGTTCGAACAGGCGCTGGCGCTGGGTTGCACGGAAGTTGCCGTGGACGCTGCGGCGTCGGAAGCCTTCTCGCAAAGAGAACATCACTGTTCGATCATGGAAAGTCTCGACCGTTATTTCGTGCTGGTGGAGGCGGCCAAGGAAAACGGCGTGCGTGTGCGCGCTCATGTTGCCTGCGCCATCTCTTGCCCCTACAGCGGCGGCGTACGGTCGCGCACTGTAGCCAACGTGGCGGCGGCACTGTACGAGATGGGCTGCTACGAAATCAGCCTGGGCGACACTACCGGCATGGGCACGCCGACTCTGACCAAACACTTGATCGAGGACTGTCGCGAGAAAATCCCGGTCCATTCCCTGGCTGGCCATTTTTACGATACGCACGGCATGGCGGCATCCAATATCTACGCAGCACTGGAAAGTGGCGTAGCGGTCTTCGACAGCGCAGTAGCGGGCTTGGGCGACAGTCCCTATTCATCCGACGTCGTTGGCAACGTTGCTACCGAAGACGTGGTTTTCCTGATGCAAGGGCTCGGTATCGACACCGGCATCGATGTCGAGCTGATGTTGCAGGCTGGCGAGTATATTTGCGACAAACTCAGCCGCACGACGGCATCGCGCGTGGCCCAGGCGCTGGACTGCCTACCGGCCTGAGCAGCAAAGGAGGGATGTCCGGCGCAGCGCCCCAAAACGTAACCGTCATGCAACAATTTCACCTCAACAAATCACCAAGGGAGATGAGGCATGAATGAAACGTTTCGCCACCGTATGTCCACCGCGTTGACGACCTTCGCCTTGTGCGCGGCAGTGGGCGTCGTGCATGCCCAAGCGCCCTTGCGCATCGGCTTTATTACCGACATGTCCGGGCCGTATGCGGATACCGACGGCGGCGGCGGCTTGACGGCAATCCACATGGCCGTCGAGGATTTCGGCGGCAGCGTTCTGGGGCGCAAGATCGAAGTCGTCTCGGCTGATCACCAGAACAAGGCCGACACGGCCGCCGCAAGAGCACGCGAGTGGGTGGATCAGCAGGACGTCAAAATGATCATCGGCGGCGTCAACTCGGCAGCCGGGTTGGCGATGAACCGGGTGATGGCCGACAAGAAACGCGTATACATCAATATCGGTGCCGGCACCGCGCGCCTGACCAACGAGGAATGCACGCCCTACACCATTCATTACGAATACGACACCGTAGCGCTGGCCAAGGGCACCGGCAAGGCAGTGGTCGCGCAAGGCGGCAAGACATGGTATTTCCTGGTCGCCGATTACGCTTTCGGCACCTCGCTGGCCAACGACACTACGGCAGTCGTACAAGCCAACGGCGGGACCGTGCTGGGTTCGGTCCGGCATCCGCCGACCGCCAACGACATGTCGTCCTTCCTGTTGCAGGCGCAAGCGTCCAAGGCGCAGGTGCTGGGACTGGCCAACGCCGGCTCGGACACCATCAACTCGATCAAGGCGGCCCATGATTTCGGTCTAACAAAGAACATGAAGCTGGCCGGCTTGCTGATGGTCATCAACGACATTCACGGACTGGGCTTGCCAGTGGCGCAGGGCCTGGTCATGACCGACAGCTGGTATTGGGACAAGGACGATGCCTCGCGGAAGTTCTCCCGGCGTTTCTTTGCGAAGATGAAAAAAATGCCCAGCTCGCATCAGGCCGCCGACTATTCCGCCACCGCCAATTACCTGAAAGCAGTGGCCGCCGTTGGCAGTGACGATGCGGACAAGGTCATGGCGCAGCTCAAGAAAATGAAGCTCGACGATTTTTACAGCAAGGGTTACATCCGCGCCGATGGCCGCTACATCCACGACATGTACCTGATGCAAGTGAAAACACCGCAAGAATCGAAGAAGCCTTGGGACTATCTGAAGCTCGTTGCCACCATTCCCGGTGAAGAAGCCTTCACCAAGGAAGCCGACTCCAAGTGCCCATTGCTGAAATAACCGAACCGGCCGACTGAAAGAACTGACCGGCGTATCTCCTCCGCATTCCTCGCCACCGCATAGATGCCTTTTCTGCTTCTCCCTTCAATAACGAAGACGAAGGAAAAGGCGTTTTTCTTTGTACGTGGCAATGACACCCTGCTGAAATACCCGAAGCAAGCTATCGGTGCCGGGAACAATGGCCCCGCGCCAGGTTCATAGCAGGATAAGCGCGCCGTCGATCAGCACAGCTGACCTATGCGCTCTGGCAACCGACATAAGACTTACCATCCCCCACCAAGGCAATACAACGCTGCGGAGGCGGTTTTGCGTCAGTCTTACGACCAACCGTGCGTTGCATTAGGCCAATGCCCAGCATGGGCGCCCGATGAAAAAAATATCGCTCTACAGCAAATCCAAGCGGTCGTCTCCCACGGAGAGGGAGACGACCTCCGTTGACGTGGTGCAAGAGACTGCCAAGCCCTTGTTTGGTGTTCGTGTACGTGCTTGCTTGCGTCGACACGAACGTCCCTTGCTGGTCGCCTGCGCCGTATTGCTCAGCGCATTGCTCTATGTCGCTTACATGGCCATGCAACCGGCGGCGCGTCCGGTCACGCAGCGCGACATCGACGCGGCGGTACTGCATACGCTGGAACACAAGATGCTGCCTTCCCCGGAAGCCAAGGCTTTTTCCGTGGTGCAGCGCTCGGTGGTACGCGTCAGCCAGAGCGGCGGCAGCCGAGGCGACGCCACCTCCCTGAGCGGTATTGGCACCGGCGTGGTCATCATCGACCAAGGTGTCATCCTGACCAATCTGCATGTGGTGGAAGGCGCCGAACGGATCGAGGTGCAATTCGCCGACGGGTCGCAATCGGATGCAGTGGTGTTGTCGACGCAGCCGGAAAACGATTTAGCGGTGCTGCAGGCGTTGAATATCCCGGACGATCTGGTGCCCGCCACCTTGCGCTCGACGCAGGATTTGGCGCTGGGCGACCATGTGATCGCGGTGGGTTTTCCGTTCGGCATCGGCCCTTCGGTATCGTCCGGCATCGTGTCCGGGCTGCATCGCAATTACCAATCGCCCGAGGGCGAGCGCGTGCTCGCCAATCTGATTCAGTTCGACGCTGCAGCCAATCCCGGCAATTCAGGCGGGCCGCTGGTCACCATGGATGGCGAAGTGGTCGGCATCGTTACCGCGATCCTGAATCCCAGCGAACAAGGCACCTTCATCGGCATCGGTTTTGCCGTTCCCATCGAAAACGCGGCGACAGCGGTGGGCGAATCTCCTTTCTGACCCGACAAGGCACTCCATGGACGACACACATCACGACAGCATCAGCGGCTCGCGGCAAATGGAACAGGTGTTGTATGAAGTTAAGCGGGTGGTGGTGGGCCAGGACCATTTCCTGGAGCGCGTGCTGGTGGCGATGCTGGCGCAGGGCCACCTATTGGTGGAAGGCGTGCCCGGCTTGGCTAAAACGCTGACCATCAAGACGCTGGCGCGCACCATTCGCGGCAGTTTCCATCGCATCCAGTTCACTCCCGATCTGGTGCCGGCCGACTTGATCGGCACACGGATTTACAACCAGAAAACCGGCGAGTTCAGCACCGCGCTCGGCCCGGTGTTTTCCAATCTCTTGCTGGCCGACGAAATCAATCGCGCGCCCGCCAAGGTGCAGAGTGCCTTGCTGGAAGTCATGCAGGAGTACCAGGTCACCATTGCCGGCGAAACGCATCCGGTGCCCAAGCCCTTCCTGGTGATGGCCACGCAAAATCCCATCGAAACCGAAGGCACTTACCCTCTGCCGGAGGCGCAGGTGGACCGCTTCATGATGAAGGTGCTGGTCGGCTATCCCAGTGAAGAGGAAGAATGCGTCATCGTCAACCGCGTCACCGGCGAGGCGCCGGAAGTCGCCGCCGTGACCACCACCGATCAGCTGGCACAACTACAGCGCCAATGCCGCACCGGCTACGTGGACCCGTCCCTGGTGCAATACGCGGTGCG